>NZ_LT629710.1:319250-638500 GCF_900104535.1 Nakamurella panacisegetis
AGCGCTTCCCGCACCTCGGGAAAGGTGCGGCCCAGCTTCATGATCGCCGCGGCCTGGGTGTCGGCCAGACGGCGGGCCAGCTCGGGCACCGGGAGCGTTCCGGGGAGGATCGTCAGCACGTCCTCGTGGCGGACCAGGGGTCGACCGGCGGCCGCCGCGGCGGCCGACACGGAGGTCACGCCGGGCACCACCTCGGTGACGAACTCCCCGGCCAACCGGTCGTGCAGGTACATGTACGACCCGTAGAACAGCGGGTCCCCCTCGCACAGCACGACCACGGTGCGCCCGGCACGCAGGTGCACGGCCAGCCGTTCCGCGGACTCGTCGTAGAAGTCGGCCATCGCCCCCTGGTAGCCGCCCGGATGGGACGACCGTTGGGTGGTCACCGGGTACACCAGCGGCTCTTCCCGCACGCCGGCCGGCAGCAGCTCGGCCGCGATGGACCGGGCGATGGACCGGCCGTGGGTACCGGAGTGATAGGCGATGACATCGGCCGCCTCGATCAACCGGGCCGCCTTGCGGGTGATCAACTCCGGATCGCCGGGGCCCAGCCCGACTCCGTACAGTCGGCCCGTCATTCGCGGTCCTGGGCCAGGGCGTTGAGGGCGGACGCGGCCAGCGCCGAGCCGCCGCGGCGACCGCGGACGATGACCGCGGGGATGCCTGCTTCGTGTTGCAAGAGCGCCTCTTTCGATTCCCGGGCCCCGATGAACCCGACCGGCATTCCGACGATGGCCGCCGGGCGCGGCCCCCCGTCGTCGATGAGCTCCAGCAGGTGGAACAGAGCCGTCGGCGCATTGCCGATGGCGACCACCGCACCTTCCAGCCGCGGCCCCCACAAGGAGACCGCGGCCGCGGACCGGGTGGTCCCCCAGCGGGCGGCCAGTTCGGGCACCCGGGGATCCCGGAGCAGGCAGATGACGTCGTTGTCGGCGGGTAGCCGGGCCCGCGTCACGCCGGACGCGACCATGTGCGCGTCGGTGAAGATCGGCGCGCCGCCCTCCAGCGCCGTGCGCGCGGCCGGGACGAGGCCGGGATGTACCCAGAGGTCACGGATCAGGTCGATCTGCCCGGTGGCGTGCACCATGCGGACCGCGAGCTTCTCGGCCGACGAGGGCAGCCCCGACAGGTCCGTCTCGGACCGGATGGTGGCGAACGACCGCCGGTAGATCTCGAGCCCGTCGGTGACGTAGTCGTAGCGTCTTCTCGGTGCGGCGATGAGGTTGTCGGTCACGAACCATTCCTTGCGCGAGCGACGACCTGCGCCAGATGGGCGGCGTCGCAGTTGATGTCGGGCCGACCGGACGGGCCGGAGACGGTGAACCCGGACGGGCCGGCCAGCACCTGGATGTGCTCGCCGCTGGGCGCCCCGCAGCGGCGCGCGCAGGCGACGACGTGCACGCCCGGGGTTGATGCCGAGCAGCCCGTTCCGGCCAGCAGCGCCGCGACCGGCCGGGTGGCGGCCGCGGCCTTGACGCAGCCGGGAGCCCCGGCGCAGGCGGAGATGTTCCGCCACGGAGATTCCGGATCCAGGATGAGACCCGCCGCCGCCGGTTGGGCGGCGTCCTCGCGCAGGTCGGGCAGCAGGAGCCCGCGCCACGGCGTGACGACCAGCATGCCCGATCCGCTCCGCGTCGCCGCCGTGGCCACCGCGTCCACCTGATCCGCGGTCAGAGTGGCCAGCGGGACGCCCAGGGACAACAGGCCCTGTCCGTCGACCTGGGTGAGCCGGCCGAAGTCGAGTGGGCCGCCGAGCGGGAGCATCGGGTCGCCGGCATCGGGAATCAGCGGCGCCCCGTCGAGTTCGCGCACGTGCCACGCCGCCCCGCGGCGGGCCAGGAACCGGCGGGCCAGGACGAGCAGCTCACCGGCGGCCCGGTGCAGCGGGATCGGAGCACCGACCGCGCCGGCCGCGCTGAGCCGCACGTACTCGGCGTCGACGGCCAGCACGCCGAGGTCGTGGGCCAGCGGGAGCACGTCACCGCGGCCGTCGTCGAGGGCGAAAAGGAACCGGCCCGGCAGGGCGGCGAGTTCGGAGGACGCGCACAGGCGTGCGTCGAGTTCGGCCAGCAGTGGCCGCAGATCCGCCCGGCCGCCGACGCGACCGGTGAGCGGGGAACAGACGATGTTGCGGACCAGTTCGTGACGAGCCGACGGCAGCAGACCGGCGGCCGCGATCCGGTCGACCATCTCTGCCGGGACGTCGCCTTCGGCGTCGACCGGGACGCTGCGCAGTTGCAGGTTGCCGCGGGAGGTCAACCGGACCTGCCCGTCACCGAATTCGGTCGCGACCGCGGCGACCTCGGTCAGAGCGGCCGCGCTGATCACGCCGCCCGGGATGCGCAGTCGAACCAGAGCCCCGTCGGCCGCCTGATGCGGACGCAGGAGCCCGGGGCAGCGATCCGGCTGCGTCCGGGGGGCAGCCCAGGGGGACGATGCACTCACAGCACCCATGGTGGCATGCCGGACCGACATCACCGGCCCCGGAGGAAAGCACTCGGGCCGTCTCCGGCACCGTCCGAGGACGATGACGGGGACGGCCCGAGTACCCGGATCCGGATCAGCCGAGGCGGATGACCTGGCCCGGGTAGATGACGTCCGGGTCCGGGATGACGTCGGCGTTGGCCTTGGCCAGCGCGTGCCAACCGCCCGAGACGCTCCGGGCCGCGGCGATCTTGGACAGGGTGTCGCCCGACTTGACGGTGTAGTCGCCATCGGCCGCGCTCCCCGACTTCTTGGTGACGGGCGCCGAGTTCGACGAGCTGGAATCGGACCCGGAGCTCGAGGAATCGGAATCCGACGACGCGGAACCGGAGTTCGACGGACTGGAATCCGACGAGTTCGAACCGGACGAGTTCGAGCCGGACGAACTCGAGCCGGACGAGCTGGAGCTCGACGAGCTGCTCGACGGCGTGCTGCGCAGGGTCACGCTCTGCCCGGTGGCTCCGGCCTGCACCGAGCAGACGGGCCAGGCACCCCAGCCCTGGGAGGCCGCGGTCTTCTCGGCGATGGCGATCTGCTCGGACTTGCTGGCCAGGTCGGCCCGGGCGGCGTAGGCGGTGCCGCCTTCGGCTTCCCAGGTGCTCTGCGAGAACTGCAGGCCGCCGTAGTAGCCGTTGCCGGTGTTGATGGCCCAGTTGCCGGTGCTCTCGCACTGGGCAATGGCGTCCCAGGTGGAGTCCGGAGCGGCCGAGGCCGTTCCGGCCAGGGCGATCATCGGCGTGCCGATGACGACGCCGGCGGCGACGGTGCGGAAGGCGATGGTGCGTCCGGCGGACATCAGGCTGGTGCTGGGTCGGCGGTGCCGACCGATGTGGCGAATGCTCATGTGTCTGTGTTCCCCTTGCTGCGCCTGCGAGGTGAGCTGTCGGGTTCGGGCGTGCCGCCGCGCGTGGTGCCGCGGTGGACGTGGGGTATCGCCCGGCCGGCGCCGTCATGACGGTTCCGGCTTGACCCCAAGGATGTGGGTGAACATCCGAACTGCGGTGGGTCCCCCGCCGCTGTCCAAGCCTTTCTGCGTGTGAGGGTTTCGCGGACCATTCGGACAGCGCTCGGCGCGGCGGCCCACGAAGTTGCTTGGAGGCGATCAACTTTCGACCGCTGATGAGAACCATACGACCGGTCCCTGAGTGCCGGCCGTCGAGAATCGGCCATTTCCCATGATCACAGCACGATAACGAGACAATCACGGAGAAGCCTCAGGGCCATTTGTGCAGTTCGGGCCGAATTTGATCTCGCAATATGTCTTGTGGCCTGAATCACAGGGAATTTTCTCCAAGACCGGGCTCCGCGCCGACTCCAGCCGGCGGGTGCCGGAGCGCTGTCGGTCCCCCTGACTACCGTCCTGTTCGTGCGAAACGCAGCGTTCCGGCCGTCGTTGGCCGTCCGGGTCATCATGCTGTCGGCCGCCTACGCGCCGTTGCTGGTCCTGCTGGCCGTGCTCGACTCGTTCCACGTGCCGTGGTTGCGATGGCTGTTCGCCGGGGTCGCGGTCGCGGGCGTCCTGGGGACCCTGCTGTTCCTCACCCGAGCCGTTCCCCGGCGCAATGCGGTTCCCGAGACGATCCACACGGCCAAGCCCCGGGAGGGCGAGGCGCTGAAGTTCTTCGCGTCGTACGTGGTGCCGTTCTTCGTCACCACCAGCGCCGCCGCGCCGGCCCGCTGGGGACTGCTGATCTATCTGGTGTTGATCGCCCTGCTGTACCTGCAGGGCGACATGTACTTCTCCAACCCGGTGCTCGCCGCGCTCGGGTTTCGGATCTTCGAACTCGGGCGGGCCGATCGGGGCTTCCTGCTGGTGATCAGCCGCGCCTGGTACCTGGCTCCGGACGAGACGATCCTGCTCGTGCCGCTCGGCGGCTACATCTACGTGCAACCGAAGGAGCACCGGCCGTGACCACTGCCACCCCTGCCCCCGCCCAGCCGACCGAGGCCGACCTGCGCGGCCGCGTGGCCGCGCTCGCTGATCCGGACGCCTTGACGGTCACCCTGCTGCTGATCAACGGCCATCGCACCGACTCGCCCACCGTGTACGACGTGCCGATCAGCACCGACCTGGCCGACGCGCTGCTCAACCAGGTGGCCGAGACCGCCTCCGCCGCGGCCGACGCCGAGCTCCGCCCTATGCAACCCGGTCACACCCCGGCGGCCCACGAGTGGGTGCACGGGACGGTCGACGACGGCCCGCTGGTCGACGTGGAGCCGATGGTGCTCGCCGCGACCCACCTGCAGTACGACCGCTCCACCGACTTCGGTCGGCGGAGCCTGCTGGCCCTGCGGGTGCGTCGTCGGGACGGGCAGGATCTGGGGCGTCTCTACCAGGGCTTCTCGCCCGAGAAGGCGCTGGCCCAGCACACGAAGATCATGGCCGTCTGGACCGGCGAGCGGTTCGCCTCGCTCGACGCCCAGCCGCTGGTGATCGACCGGAGCCTGCGCCTGTTCGTCTTCGGTGGCGAGACGAGCACCGTGGTCCTGATGAAGAGCAACAGCGCCTACGAATCGCTGTTCGGTGCCCTGCCCGATCTGAGGGCCCGGGCGGCCTCCACCTATGCCGCGACCCTGGGCCGGCTCGACATCGTCGGCGCCGAGGCCCTGCAGGCCGCGTGCGAGAGCGACATCAACATGATGCGCAAGCTGCTGTCCATCCAGCACAAGATGGACCAGCCGGGCTACCCGGAGGCGCTGGACATGCCGAGCGTCCTGAGTTTCCTGGAACGCAACGAGCACATCGACGTCCCGATCGACCGGTCCGGGAATGCCCCGGCCCTGGTGTTCAGCCCGCAGCCGCAGCACCGCTGGGCCCTGCTCAAGCTGCTCGACGACGACTTCCTGCGCTCGGACCTGACCAACATCAACTACGAGGCGAACTCCAAGATCGAGGTGGTGCGCAACCGGGGGGACCTCAGCTGAGCGGGAGGGTTCCGGTCCGGGCCACGCGCCCCAGCCAGGCGGCGCTGGGCTTCGGGGTGCGGACGAACGTCTTGCGGTCGACGGCGATGAGGCCGAAGGTGGGCCGGTAGCCGGACGCCCACTCGAAGTTGTCCAGGGCGCTCCAGTGCAGATAGCCGAGCACGTCCACCCCGTCTGTCATGGCGTCGTGCAAGCCGGCCAACGCACCGGCGGTGTAGGCGATCCGTCGCTCGTCGTCGTCGGTAGCGATGCCGTTCTCGGTCACCATCACCGGCACCCCGCCGGTCACGGCCCAGGCATTGCGCACTCCGATACCCAGGGCGGGTGGATAGAACTCCCATCCGGTGAGCGTCCTCTCGACATCCGTCCGGACCGGACGTGGCCCGTCGGGTCCGATGATGGTCCGCGTGTAGGCCTGCACGCCGACGAAGTCGTCGCCGCGCGCGGCCTCCAGATAGAAGTCCTCCCGGGGATGCCCATAGGTCAGGGCGATGTCCTCACACCCCGGTTCGGCCTGGAACGCCTGGGTCGCCACCGTCCAGCCGCTCCGGATGGCCGGCACCGTTGACAGCACCTTGCGGGCGATGCCATGCGCGGCCACGAGTGTCTCGGCGACCAAAGGGTCGGGGGCGGGCAGGCCATGGGCGACCAGATTCGCCGCATTCTCGCCGCCGGCGAGCATAGCCGCGATGTTCGGCTCGTTGATGGTGCAGACCCATTCGACGCCGTCGGACACGACGTCCAGGGCTTTCTCGACGTACCGGCCGAAGGCCTGAGCCGCCTCCGGATGCCGCCACATCCCGCGATCCCGCATCCACCGCGGAACGGTGAAATGCAGCATGGTGACCACCGGCGTGAGCCCGAACTCGTGACAGGCCGCGACCATCCGCCGGTAGTGGTCGATCTCGGCCAGCGAGAAGAATCCCGGTTCCGGCTCGATCCGGGCCCATTCCAGGCTGAAGCGGTAGGAATTGAAACCCAGCCTGGCCAGGATCGCCATTTCCTCGCGGTACCGGTGATAGCTGTCGCAGGCGTCGCCACTCGGCTCGGCGATCGCACTCCCGGGGGCGTGTTCCAGCACCCACCAGTCGCTGTTGACGTTGTTCCCCTCGACCTGGTGGGCCGCGGTGGCCGCCCCCCACAGGAACTCCTCCGGAAACTGCGGCATGGGTTCAGTCCTTCCGTTCGTCTTGCTCACTGGATCCCTCTACTCGACCTGGCCCGTCACCTCCGCCCGCCGGGGCGGCCTGAGACCGGCCCCGCCGATCAGTGCGGCGCGACCCGCTCCAGGGCCCGGGTCGGACGGGGAACGGCGTTCAGCAGGGTGATCGTGTAGTCGTCCTTCGGGTGCTGGAGCACCTCGGCGGTCTGACCCGATTCGACGACGGATCCCTTGTTCAGCACCAGGATCCGGTCGGTCACCACACGCGCCGACAGCAGGTCGTGCGTGATGTAGAGCATGCTGACGCCCCATCTCACCCGGAGGTCCTCCAGCAGGGCCAGCACGCCGGCCCGCAGCGAGACGTCCAGCATCGAGACGGGTTCGTCGGCGATGATCACCTGCGGGTTGCAGGCCAACGCCCGCGCGATGACCACCCGCTGCCGTTGGCCGCCGGAGAGCTGGTGGGGCAGTTTCGCCGCGAACTGTTCGACCGGCGTCAGCCCGACGGTGTCCAGCAATTCCAGCACCCGCGCCCGAACGGCTCCGCCGGTCAGACCCGACATGTTCTTCACCGGCCGGGTCAGGATGTACTCGACCGTGTGCAGCGGATTGAGGGCCGCGTACGGATCCTGGAACACCATCTGGACCTGGGAGTGCAACTCGCGCAGGCGTTTCCGGTTCAGTCGGTCGACGGTCAGCCGTCCGAAGCGGATGGTCCCCGAGGTCGGGACCTCGACGCCGGTGATCAGCTTGGCGATGGTGCTCTTGCCGCTGCCACTGGCGCCGACCAGCGCCATCGACTCCCCCGGCTCCAGGGTGAACGACACGTCGTCGACCGCGGTGACCGCCGCCTCCCCGCGCCGCGGCGGTGGAAATACCTTTCTCAGATGCTCGACGACGAACGCGTCGTGCGCACCCTGCACCCGACCCGAGACGTCCGCCGGGGAGGCCGCGGTTGCCGTCCGCCGGGCCAGCCCAGGCAGCTCCACGGTCTCCGCGCGCGGATCGCCGTAGTGACTGAGCAGCATCCGGGTGTACTCGTGCCGCGGATTGCGCAGGATCTCCGGGGCGCTGTTGTCCTCGACGATCACGCCGTCCTTCATGACCATGACCCGCTCGGTGGCCTCCAGCACCACTCCGAGGTCGTGGCTGATCAAGATGGCGGTGAAGTTCTCCTGCTTCTGCAGCGTCGTGATGGTGTCCATGACGGCGTGCTGGACCAGCACGTCGAGTGCGGTGGTCGGCTCGTCGAAGACCATCAGCTTCGGCTCCAGCGACAGGGCCAGTGCGATCGACACCCGTTGCCGCATACCGCCGGACAGTTCACCCGGGTAGCGATCCAGGACCGATGCCGGCAGTTCGACCTTCCCCAGCAGTTCCACCGCCCGGGCCTTGCGGGCGCCCTTGGCCACATGGGAGTGGGCGGCGAAGATGTCGCCGAAATGGTGCCCGACGGTACGGACCGGGTTCAGGGCGTTCATGCCCGACTGCAGCACCATGGCGAATCCGCCGTGCCGCATGGTCCGCAGTTCCTCGTCACCGATACCCGCGACGTCCCGGCCGTCGAAATCGATCCGGCCCCCGACGATGTGGGCCGGCGGCTTCGAAAGCCGGGTCAGGGCAAACCCGAGCGTGGACTTCCCCGAGCCGGACTCACCGACCAGGCCCACGAATTCACCCTGCTGCAGTTCGAAACTGACGTCGTCGACGGCGAGCACCGGCTGAGCCCCGCGCGGGTCGTACCGCACCGAGAGGTTCTCCACGCTGAGCAGGCTCATCTTCCAGCTCCTTCCCGCAGACGCGGGTTCGACAAGGCATCGACGCCGAAGTTGATCAGCGTCATCGAGGTGGCCAGCAGGGCGATGCACAGGCCGGGAGCGAACAGCAGGGCCCACTGGCCGCGCAGCAACGCATTGGAGTTCTGCGCCCAGAACAGCATCGTTCCCCAGCTGACGGTCGACGAGTCGCCGAGACCGAGGAACTCCAGGCCGGCCTCGGCCAGGATCGCGGCCGTGGCCGCCCCGAAGAAGCTGGCCACGATCAGCGACACCATGTTCGGCAGGATCTCCCGGAACACGATGCGGAACGTACCCTCCCCACTGAATACGGCGGCCGTCACGAAATCGCGGCTGCGCAACGACTGGGTCTGAGACCGCAGGACTCTGGCGCCCCAGGCCCACCCGGTGATGACCACGACCAGGATGATCATCGCGATCCCACCGTTCTGCAGATAGGCGGCGATGACGATCATCAGCGGCAGGCCCGGCACCACCAGGAACAGGTTCACCACGAAGTTGATGACGTCACCGACCCAGTTCCGCAGATAGCCCCACAGCAGCCCGACCACCACCGCGACGACGGTCGACAGCAGCCCGGCCGCGAAACCGACGAACACCGAGATCCGCGCCCCGGAGATCAGTTGGCTCAGCACGTCCTCACCGGCGGCGGTGGTGCCGAACCAGTGGGCCGAACTGCCGGGCAGGCTGCGGCCGAAACTGTTGTCGTCGGTCGCGTACGGCGCGATGAGCGGCGCGAAGATCGCGACCAGGACGAAGAATCCGAGCAGGATCAGGCCGATGCGGGCCTTGGTGTTGCTCCAGAGCACCCCGACCGTGCGACCCAGCATGCTCAGCGGCCCGGGGATGTTCGGCGCTACCCCGGATGCGTCCGGAGTCGCCGCCGGCGGAACGGGAGCCGGCGGAACGGGCTTCGATTCGGCGTGGGTGGTCATCGGCGCGTCCTCGGGTCCAGGAATCCGTACAGGATGTCGACCAGGAAGTTGGCCAGCAGCACGCTGGTGGTGATCATCAGGAACAGCGCCTGCATCAGCGGGAAATCCTGGTTCACCACCGCGTTGTAGAGCAGATATCCGACCCCCGGATAGTTGAACACCCGTTCCACCAAGAGGGATCCGCCGACGACGCCGCCCAGCGCGAGGCCGAAGGACGTGAGGTTCGGCAGGATGGCGTTGCGCGCCGCGTACTTCAGCGCGACCGTCCGCGGACGCAGACCGTTCGCCTCGGCGAAGGTCACGTAGTCCTCGCCCAGGGTGTTGATCATCGTGTTCCGCATGCCCAGGATCCAGCCGCCGAGCGAGGTGATCAGGATCGTCAGTGCGGGTAGCACCGAGTGGTAGGCCGCGTCGCCGATGAAGCTCCAGGACAGATTCGGGGAGACGTCCCGGCTGTACGCGCCGGACGTGGGGAACCACCGGAACACGTAGCCCAGGAAGAACAACAGAAGCAGGGCCGTCCAGAAGTACGGGAAGGCCGACATGAACGAACCGGACAGCGTCGGCAGCGAATCGCGCCAGGTGCCCCGCCGCCAGGCTGCCAGTACGCCGATCAGCGTGCCAACGACGAACGCCACGATGGTGACCAGACCGACCAAGATCAGGGTCCAGGGAAGCGCCTTCGCGATCAGGCTCGACACCGACTCCGGGAAGAAGGTGTACGACACCCCGAAATCGAGCCGGACGATGCTCCCCAGGTAATGCCAGTACTGACTCCAGACGTTGCCCGTCGGCACGCCGAGCTGCGCTTCGATCGCCGCCTTGGTGGCCGGGCTGACCGGGCCGCTCTGGGCCAGTTTGGCGATGGCCGCGTCGGCCGGCGAACCGGGCATCAGGCGCGGCAGGATGAAGTTGAGAGTGGCTGCGGCCCAGAGCGTCAGAGCGAGCAGGCCGAGTCGGCGGGCCAGATAGGGGCCGCGCCCGGTGCCGGACTTCGGTCCTTTGGCGGCATCGGCCGGCGACGCCCCGGCGGCCAGCGCCGGTGTGGTGATCGTCATGACGCCTTCTTCAGATGAGTCAGGATCAGCAGGACGGAGGACATCCAGGTGATCGGCGGGGCGTACGGATCGGCCTGGCTGGGCCAGCCGGTGAAATTGGCGTTGCTGAACAGCCCCCACAGCCCGCCGTAGAACATCCCGATGGCCGGGAGCTGTGTGTAGACGATCTGCTCCAGCTGGTGGGCGATCCGCAACTGCGTCGCCGGGTCGCTCGTCGCCTGGTACTGGGCCAGCAGTTTGTCGGCCGCGGGACTTTTGAACCGTTGGTAGTTGGCCGTCGTTGCGGTACCGATCGGAGCGGCGAATTTCGAGTTCAGCAGGTTGTTGAAGTCCTGATAGACCGAGCCGGTGCCGCCGTAGGAACCGACGATCAGGTCGTAGGTGCCGTTCTGCTGCTGCTGCGCGTAGGCCGCGGGTTGCGGTTGGTTGATCTTGACGCTGATGCCGAGCGCGGACAGTTGCTTCTGCACGGTCTGCACGCCTTGCAGCCAGTCGGAATAGCCGTTGGCCGTGGTGATGGTCAGGACGAGCTGCCGGCCCGAGGCGTCGACCATCTTGCCGCCGCTCTGGTGGTACCCGGCCTTCTGGTAGTACGAGAGCGCCTTGGCCGTGTCCTGGGAGATGTTGCCGCCGTTGGGTAACGACGGATCGAGCCACTTCTGCTGGTTGGGCAGCAGCAGACCGCTCTGCCCGGCCGGCTGGACGTAGCCCTGCTCGGCGGTGTCGGCGATCTGCTTGCGGTTCAGCGAGTAGGACAGCGCCTGGCGGAAGTTCAGGTTGTTGAACGGCGCCTTCGTCAGGTTCGGGAACAGCGCGATGGTGCCGCCCGGCGGATACCAGTAGACATTCTTGCCGCCGTTCTGCTTCACCCAGGTGTTCTGCACGTCGGTGAGGAACGAATAGGCCCAGTCGTAACCGTTATCCACGATGTCGAGCTGGCTGTTGGAACCGGGGAAGACCAGTTTGTCGATGGCGACCTTGTCGGCCTGCCAGTAGTGGTCGTTCTTCACCAGGGTGTATTCGTTCGGATTGAACGTGCCCAGCGTGTAGGGACCGGTGACCACGGGCGTCTGGTTGGTGAATGTGACCGGGTCAGCCACACCGGACCAGATGTGCTGCGGAACGATCGGCACGTTCTCGATGATCTGGGCGGCCGGCACGTCCGGCCCGAGCAGGTGGAAGGTGACGTCGTCACCTGACACCGCAACGGATTTCACGTGCTGCCAGACCCCGGTGGTGTCCAGGGCGACATGGGCCTTGAGCAATCCGAAGGTGAATGCCACATCCGCCGGCGTGAAGTCCGCTCCGTCGGTCCATGTGACCCCTCGCCGAATGGTGAAGACGATCGTCGTCGGATTCTCCACCCGGTAGCCGGTGGCCAGGAACATCGTGTCCTTGCCGTCGATCTGGTTCATGACGCCGAGCGGCTCGTACATGAACTTGGCGCCGACACGGGCCGAGGAGGCGAACGGATTGAAGTTCCGGGCCATGGTCGGGGAACCGGTGTCGGCGGCGATCAACACCGCGCCTGGCTCGCCGGCTCCGCTGGAACCGCCCTGGACCGCGATGTTGCATCCCGACAGAGCGAGCAAGGTGGCCAGGGTCAGGGCCAGGAACGCGGCGACGCGTCTGCGTCTGCCGGGCGCCCGCCGTAGTGGGAGACGTTTCATCGAGCGGTTCTCCTTCGTGTCGTCATCGACGTGAGGATCTTCGGCCGTGCCGGTACCCACTGTAAGCGCATACATTGCCGCTCGGCAACCCGGTCGGGCAAGCCCAGAACCTCGGGATGGCGCCGGGTCACGTCACACGCGCGAGCAACCGCAGCTCTCCCGGAGAAGCACCTCGACCGGGAGCAGCCGCGCCATGCGGGCGGCCCGCCGGTCGGCCAGACGCCTGACCAGCACGTCCACCGCACTCCGGCCCATCAGCGCCATCGGCTGGGCCACGGTGGTGATCCGGGGCCGCACCAGGCGCCCGGCCTCGATGCCATCGAAGCCGGTGAGCGCCACCTCCCCCGGCACGTCCACCCCGGCCTCGGTGAGCACCTCCAGCAATCCGACCGCACTCTGGTCGTTCGCGCACACCAGAGCACGAGGCAGAGCGCCGGCGGCCAGCATCTGCCGGCCCACTTCTCTTCCTCCGGCGGTGGTGAAATCGGTGTGCCACTTGACGTCCGACGGCACCGGGCGCCCAGCCGCGGACATGGCCGCCCGGAAGCCCTGGAACCGGGCATCGGAGTCGGGCGAACCCGTTGGCCCACCGACGAACTCAAGGTCCCGATAGACGTGCCCGGCCAGCAGGTGCCCGGTCACGGCCCGGACCCCGGCCTCGTTGTCCACCCCGACGTGGTCGAAGGTGTTGTCCGCCAACGGACCGGCCAGGATGACGACCGGAACCCGCTGGCTGATATGGCGCAGCACGTCATCCGAAGCGGTACGCGACAGCACGGCCAGCGCATCGACCCGGCCGGCGATGTCACTGACCGCGGCATCCTTGCCCGGCCCCCGGATCACCGAGGTCATCACCGCGAAACCGCGCCGCCAGGCCTCCATCTCGACCCCTCGCATCACCTGGTCGACGTAGAGTTGCCGCCCGCCGGGGTCACCTCCGGGCCCGTCGTCGCGCCGGATCGTCACATTCCCGGCCACTTCGGGCGCCAGATCCGGGTCGTCCAGGCCGTCCACGCCGGGCACACACAGGCCGAGCACTCCGGTCCGGTTGGCGGCCAGGCCACGAGCACTGGCACTCGGGACGTAACCGAGGGTGCGGACCGCGGCGGCGACGATCTCCCTGGTCGCGGGCCGGACCGCCTGCGGATCGCGGAAGAACCGCGACACGGTGGCGATCGACACCCCGGCCAGCGACGCGACGTCGTAGACCGTCGCATGCTTGGACGCGGACGGCATTGCTGCCCCTTCCCACCTCTGGGAGGCCGAGTGTAGGGCACCGCGCACGGCCGGCACCGCGACTCAGTGCCGCAACGAGGATTCGCGAATCTTGAGCTCGAACGGGGCGATGATCTGCTTCCGGTCGGCCAGCGGCACGTCCTGGGTGAGCCGGCGGTGCAGCAGGGTGACGGCCAACTCGGCGATGGCGTCCCGGCTCGGTGACACGCTGGTCAGCGCGGGGGTGGAGTAGGCGGCCGACTGTGTGTCGTCGAAGCCGACCACGCAGACGTCGCCGGGAATCGAGACCCCGTTGCGCAGCAGCGATCTCAGTGCCCCGATGGCCAGCGCGTCGTTGAGGCAGAAGACAGCGTCGAATTCCAGGCCGGAGTCGATCAGGCCCTGCATGGCGGTCGCGCCGGTGTCCATGTGCCAGACGCCGGGGTTGACCAACAGTTCCGGCACCGGCGCGACGCCGCGGTCGGTCATCGCGCCCAGCGCCCCGGCGACGCGAAGCGTCGCCGCGCCCGGTTCGTCGTCCGGGTCGACCCCGATCAGGGCGATCCGGCGGCATCCCTGGTCCAGGAGATGGTCGACCGCCGCCCGGGCACCGGCCTCGTTGGCCATGGCGACGTGGTCGACCGGGCGGTCGAAGGCCCGTTCGCCGAGAAGTACCAGCGGCAGGTCGAGCGGGATCTCGGCGGCGTAGGCCGGGCCCATCGCGAACGGGCTGTAGATGAACCCGTCGACCAGGCTCCGCCGCGCCCCCGAGAGCACCGACCGCTCCCGTTCCAGCTCGGAGCCGGTGGTCTCGACGAAGACCGTGAGATCGAATCGGGCGGCCGCCCAGATCACGGACTGGGCCAGTTCCGCGAAGTACGGCTGCCCGAGCTCGGGAATGGCCAGGGCGATCATGCCGGTCCGCCCGGAGCGGAGGTTGCGCGCCGAGACGTTGACCTTGTACTGCAGGGTCGCGATCGCGTCCTCGACCCTGGCCCTGGTCTCCGGACGCAGGTACGGGTAGTTGTTGATCACGTTGGAGACCGTCTTCTTCGAGACCCCGGCCAGCCGGGCGACATCCTCCATGGTGACGGCCACCGATCCAGCGTAGCCGATCTACATCGATGTAGACGCCGCCCTGTACATCGATGTACTGTCGCCTCACCTCGACCGCAGCCCCGCCCTCGGGGCTCCTTTTCACCGGCGAACAAGGCTCACGGAGGCCAGATCTTGACCGCTCTGCCCAACTCCCGCGGATTCGGTCCGATCGCCACCACCATGACGCCGCTTCGCCCACTGCCCCATCAGGACGTGACCCTCACCCCGGACGGCTGGCTCGGGCGCTGGCAGCTGGTCAACCGAGCCGCCACCATCGGTCATTGCATCGCCCAGCTCGAGACCTCGGGCGCGGTGGAGAACCTGCGCATCGCGGCCGGGGAATCGGAGAAGTCGTTCCAGGGCATGTTCTTCACCGACTCCGACATCTACAAGGTGCTCGAGGCCATCGGGTGGGAGGCCGGCCGATCCGACATCACCGAGTTCCTGCCGTTCGTGGACGCGACCGTCGCGCTGTTGCAGCGCGCCCAGGCCCAGGACGGCTACCTGAACTCCTACGTCCAGGCGGTCAAGCCCGCCGAGCGGTTCGGCGACCTGCGATGGGGGCACGAGCTCTACTGCCTCGGGCATCTGCTGCAGGCCGGTATCGCGTGGGAGCGGACCCAGGGCCGCGCCGACCTGCTCGAGATCGGCCGCCGGTTCGCCGATCTGGTCGCGAAGCGGTTCGCCGACGAACCCTTCATCTGTGGTCACCCGGAGGTGGAGACGGCCCTGGTCGAGCTCTACCGGACCACGGGCGAACCCAGCTACCTTGACCTGGCCCGCGACATGGTCGACCTTAGTGGTCACCAACTGATCGGCGAGGACCGGTTCGGCTACCCCTACTTCCAGGATCACCTTCCGGTGCGGGAGGTCACCGAGGCGACCGGTCACGCCGTTCGCCAGGTGTACCTGACGACGGCCATGGCCGACCTCCGGGCCGAACTGGACGACCGCTCGCTGGACGCGCCGCTGGAACGGCTGTGGGACAGCGTGCACCGCCGCAAGATGTACATCTCGGGCGGACTCGGAGCCCGTCATCGGGACGAGTCGTTCGGTGATTCCTATGAGCTGCCACCGGACCGCGCCTACTCCGAGACGTGCGCCGCCATCGCCAACTTCATGTGGAACGCCCGCATGCTGCTGGCCACCGGCGAGGGCCGGTTCGCCGACGAGATGGAACGCGGCCTGTACAACGGCATCGCCGTCGCCACCTCGGTCGAGGGCACCGAGTTCTTCTATTCCAACCCACTGCAACTCCGATCCGACCACGACGGCAGTGACGAGGACGCCCCGTCGAGCCGGCTGCCCTGGTACACCTGTGCCTGCTGTCCGCCGAACCTGGCCCGGCTGATCAGCTCGGTGCACGACTACCTGGTCACCACCGACGGGGACGGCCTGCAGATCCACCTCTACGCCGACGGCGACATCACCCTGGACGGCCGATTCGGGGCAACCCGGGCCGCCGTCCGCACCGGCTATCCGTTCGACGGTCGCATCGAGATCGGGTTCGATCACCGTTTCACCGGAACCCTGCTGCTGCGGGTACCGGCCTGGGCCGATGGTCAGCGCGTCGTCGTGGACGGGGTGGTGGTCACTCCGGACCGGACCGACCACGGTTACCTCCGGATCACCGGTGGCGCCGACACCGTCGTGTTCACCCTGCCGCTGCCCATCAGCGTCGTGCATCCCCACCCGCACGTCGACGCGTCGCGGGGCTGCGTCGCCGTCACCCGCGGCCCGGTGCTGTACGCCCTGGAACAGACCGATCTGCCGGACGGGATCACCATCGAGGACGTGCTGGTCCCGGCGACCCCCGAGGTCCGGCCGGGCGGGACCGACGACCACCTGATGGCCACGGTGCTGACACTGGCCGGCGGCCGGGTACGACAGCGGCCGGACGAGTTGTACAGCACCACGCCGGCGTCCTCCGCCGGATCCGGCGAGGTCGAACTGCGACTGATTCCCTACTACCGCTGGGGCAACCGCGGCGGTGGGGGCATGCGGGTCTGGCTTCCCACCACCTGACGATCACTGTTGACTGAAAGGCTTCTGCGATGAAATCCCTTCATCGGCCACGGCCGGCCGATACCGGCGGCACCGGCCTCCCGCGCCGCACACCCTGCCCCCGCCCGGATCTCGCCGGAGTCCGGCCATGACCATCTCCCAGCAGATCCGTTCCACCATCGACTCCCTGCGGGCGCAGGTGGCCGAACTGCACGCCGAACTCCCGCGCAACGGCCTGGTCATCTGGACCGCCGGCAACGTGTCGGCCCGGGTGCCGGGGGCAGACCTGATGGTCATCAAACCGTCGGGTGTCTCCTATGACGAGTTGGACGCCGACGCCATGGTGGTCACCGACCTCCACGGAAACCTGGTGGAGGGCAACCACCTTCCGTCCTCCGACACCGCGGCCGCGGCCTACGTCTACCGTCACCTGGCCCACGTCGGTGGCGTCGTGCACACCCATTCCCCCTACGCCACCGCCTGGTCGACCCTCGGCATCCCGGTGCCGTGCGTGCTGACCATGATGGCCGACGAGTTCGGCGGTGACATCCCGATCGGGCCGTTTGCGCTGATCGGCGACGACTCCATCGGCAAGGGCATCGTCGACACGTTGCGCGGCAGCCGCTCTCGTGCCGTACTGATGGCCAACCACGGACCGTTCACCATCGGCAAGGACGCCAAGGACGCGGTGAAGGCCGCCGTCATGTGCGAGGACGTCTGCCGGACGGTCGCCCTGGCCCGGCAACTCGGCGTCCCGCACCCGATCCCCCAGAGCGACATCGACTCGTTGTTCGACCGCTACCAGAACATCTACGGACAAGATGGGCACACCGATGGCAATTCGTGAATGTTGGTTCCTGACCGGATCCCAGGGCCTCTACGGCCCCGAGACTCTGGACCAGGTGGCCGCCCAGTCGGCGGAGATCGCGCGGCAGTTGGACGCCAGCCCGGACCTGGCCGTACCGGTGGTGTTCAAGCCGGTGCTGACCAACGCCGATACCATCCGCCGGGTGATGCTGGACGCGAACTCTGACGACAACTGTGTCGGCGTCATCATCTGGATGCACACGTTCTCGCCGGCCAAGATGTGGATCAACGGGCTCGACGCGCTGCGCAAGCCGTTGCTGCATCTGCACACCCAGGCCAATGTCGATCTCCCGTGGGCCGAGATCGACATGGACTTCATGAATCTGAACCAGGCCGCGCACGGTGACCGCGAGGTCGGGTACATCCAGACCCGGCTCGGGGTGGCCCGCAAGACCGTCGCCGGTCACGTCAGCAATCCACGCGTCACGGCTCGGATCGGCGCCTGGCAGCGGGCGGCGGTCGGCGCGACGGCGGTCCGCCGGCTCAAGCTGGCCCGGTTCGGCGACAACATGCGGGACGTGGCCGTCACCGAGGGCGACAAGGTGGAGGCCCAGCGCCGGTTCGGCGTATCGGTGAACACCTACGCCGTCAACGATCTGGTCGAGGTGGTCGACGACGTTCCGGCCGCGGCGGTCGACGATCTGATCGAGACCTACCTGCTCGACTACGACGTGGCCGAGGAGCTGCTCCCGGGGGGCGACCGTCATGAATCCCTGCGCTACGGAGCTCGCATCGAGGCCGGGCTGCGCCGCTTCCTGACCGACGGTGGGTTCGGCGCCTTCACCACCAACTTCGAGGACCTCGGCGGTTTGCGGCAGTTGCCCGGGCTGGCCGTGCAGCGGCTGATGGCCGACGGCTACGGCTTCGGCGGCGAGGGCGATTGGAAGACGTCGGTCATGCTGCACACGGTGAAGGCCATGGCGGCCGGCCGGCCGGGTGGGACTTCGTTCATGGAGGACTACACCTACGACTTCGGCGCGCAGCCGGCGAAGATCCTGGGCGCGCATATGCTCGAGGTCTGCCCGAGCATCGCCGCGGCCCGTCCGCGGCTGGAGATCCACCCGCTCGGCATCGGTGGACGGGAGGATCCAGTGCGTCTGGTGTTCGATGCGGCCCCGGGGCCGGCCGTCGTGGTCGGCATAGCCGACATGGGCGAGCGTTTCCGGCTGGTCGCCAACACGATCGACGTGGTGCCCCCGTCCGAGCCGCTGCCCAAGCTCCCGGTGGCCCGCGCGGTCTGGGAGCCGCACCCGGACCTGGAGACGTCGACCGAGTGCTGGCTGACCGCCGGCGGCCCGCACCACACCGTGCTGTCCTCGGCCGTCGGGGTCGAGGAACTGGCCGACTTCGCCGAGATCATCGGTGTGGAACTGCTGCTGATCGACCAGCAGACCACCACCCGCCGCTTCTCGCAGGAACTGCGCTGGAACCAGGCTTACCACCGTCTGGCGCAAGCCCTGTGACCACCGACCCGACGACGGTGGAGCGGACCAACTGGGCCGGCAACGTCACCTTCTCCGCGGCCCGCTTCCACGGCCCGACGAGCGTTCCGGAACTGCAGCGGATCGTCGCCGGGGCCCGGGCGGTGCGCACCCTGGGTTCGGGGCATTCCTTCAACCGGATCGCCGACACCGCCGGCGACCTGGTCTCGGTGTCCGGCCTGCCCACCGTGCTGGAACTGGACTCGGCCGCGGGGCAGGTGAAGGTCAGCGCCGGCACCCGCTACGGCGAACTGGGACGCTTCCTGCAGCGGCAGGGCTTCGCGTTGCACAACACCGGTTCGCTGCCGCACATCTCGGTGGCCGGCGCCAGCGCCACCGGAACCCACGGATCCGGGGTCGGCAACGGCAATCTGGCCACTATCGTGTCCGCGATCGAGATCGTGGGGCCGGGCGGTGACCTCGTTTCGCTGAGCCGCCGCGCCGACGGCGAGCCGTTCAACGGGATGGTGCTGGCCCTGGGGGCCCTGGGCGTCATGACGTCACTGACCCTGGAGGTGGTGCCGACCTTCGACATCCGCCAGGACGTCTTCGAGGAGCTGAACGCCACGACCCTGGACGAGCACTTCCAGGAGATCATGGCCTCGGGCTACAGCGTCAGCGTCTTCACCGACTGGACCACCCCGGGGCGCTACCAGGTCTGGCGGAAGTCCAGAGTGGACGCGTTCACCGGCACCGACGACTTCTTCGGCGGTATACCGGCGGCGGTCGACGTCAACCCGGTGCCCGGCATGCCGGGCGAGAACGCCACCGCCCAACTCGGTGTGCCCGGGCCGTGGAACGAGCGCCTCCCGCACTTCCGGCTCGAATTCACCCCGAGCAGCGGCGACGAGTTGCAGGCCGAATACCTGTTGCCCCTGGCTCAGGCGGCGGCTGCCCGGCAGGCGCTGGAGGAGATCTCGTCGCTGATCGCTCCGGTGCTGATGATCTCCGAGTTCCGGGCCATCGCGGGCGACGATCTGTGGATCAGCCCGAGTCACCGGCAGGACAGCGTGGCCTTCCATTTCACGTTCCGGCCGGATCCGGTGGCGCTGGCGCCGGTGACGGCGGCGATCGAGGCCGCCCTGGCGCCGTTCGGCGCCCGTCCGCACTGGGGCAAGGTGTTCGCCACGGCCCCGGAGGTCCTGGACACGCTCTACCCCCGGATGGACGACTTCCGAGGTCTGCTGCGCACCTACGACCCGGCCGGGAAGTTCCGCAACGAACTGGTCGAGCGGCTGATCCGGGTCTGACTCCCCCGATTCCCAGGGCGGCCGCCGGCTGGTGCCGGCGGCCGCGTCCCGGGAGGGTCGGAGCTCACTTCTTCTTGCTCTTCTTGCCCTTCTTCTTGTCCTTCTTCTTCGCCATGTTCGCCTCCTTTCGCTCCGGGTGGCCGATCGGGCGGCCACCGCACTCGTCTCGAATGCCGACAGTCAAGCATCCGTTGACGATGACGTCAACATACCATTGACCCCGACGGCAACTACTCGTTGACGCCGAAACGACACGGGTAGGCTACGACGGTGCCGGAGCCCACCCACGCGAAGCGCGTCGCCCGCGCGGTCGAAGCACTCCGCGAGGTGGCGGATCCATTGGTCCGCCTTGACGCCGTCCGGGCGGCCCTGGAACAGCTGGAGGAACTCGAGGCCTCCACCGTCGCCGAGGCCAGAGCCGCCGGTGCGACCTGGGGGCAGGTCGGAGCGATCTACGGCCTCACCAAACAGGGTGCTCAGCAACGCTTCCGGACGAGAGAGTCCTGACCGTCCGGGCCCGCCGCGGGCCCGACGAACCGTGACCGCCCGGCCTCCGGCTCAGCGGCTGGTGTAACCACCGTCGATGGGCAACGAGACCCCGCTGATCATGGCCGAGGCGTCGCTGAGCAGAAACACGATCGGCCCGGCCACATCGTCCTCGGTCGCCCAGCGACCGAGCGGCATCTGCTCCAGGAAGGGCTTGCCGATGTCGTCGCGTCCCCAGTAGAAGTTCGACATGTCCGTCATGACGACGGTCGGATTCACACTGTTGACCCGGATGCCGTACCGGCCCAGTTCCAACGCCGAGACGCGAGTGATGTTGTCCAGCGCAGCCTTCGACGAGCCGTAGGAGACGTGGCTGGTCAGCGCGACCAGGCTGGCCTGGCTGGAGACGTTGACGATGGATCCGCCCCGTCCGAGGCGGATCAGGGTGCGGGCGGCGTACTTGATGACCAGCAACGCACCGCGCGCGTTGATGGCGATCACCTTGTCGAACACGTCGATGTCGGTGTCCTGGGGACTGGCGATCTCGCCTCCGAAGCCAGCGCAGTTGACCACCCCCCACAGGTCGAGCCCGTCGACCGCGTTCTTGATGCTTTCCTCGGACTCCAGGTCGAACACCAGCGGGCGGGCGGCGGTCTCGGCGACGATCTTCTCCAGGGATTCGGCCGTCCGCCCGGCGGCGATCACGTCGGCGCCCTTGGCCACGAGCTGGCGGACGGTGGCGCCGCCGATCCCTCCCCCGGCGCCGGTGACGAGGATGGTGCGTCCTTCGAATTCGGTCATTACGCTTGCGATCCAATCTGTTCGGTGGTTCGTGGGTGGGTGTGGGTCGGTCTGACGCGCAGCTCGACCGGCAGCAGGATCTGCCGCTTGCGGCGGGCGCCGGGCCGGTCGATGCGGTCGAACAGGCGGTCCGCGGCCGTCCGGCCGAGCAACGCCGGGTCCTGGTCGATCACGGTGACCGCGGGGGTGAGGGCCGAGGCCATCGGAAAGTCGCCGAAGCTCACCACGGTGAGATCGGTCCGACGACGGCGGTGCAGGTCCGACACCAGCGCGACCGACAGCCGCGCGTTCGACGAGAAGACCGCGGTCGGCGGCTCGTCCAGCCTCAGCAGGACGTCCAGCGAGGAACCCGGATCGCCACCGGTCCGGTCGACCAGACAGACCAGATCCTCGCGCTCGCCGATGCCGGCCCCGGCCAGCGCCGTCCGGTACCCGTCGAGCCGGCGCCCGGTGGTGACCACGGACGACCCGTCACCGAGAAATGCGATCCGGCGGTGGCCGGCGGACAGCAGGTGGGACACGGCGACCGCCGCGCCACCCTCGTCGTCCTCGATCACGCTGTCGGCGGCGATCCGGCTCGGCGGCCGGTCGACGAAGACCAGCTCGGTGGTCTCCCGCCACGGGCGCAGGTAGGACTGGTCGGCCGACACCGGGGCGATGATCAATCCGGCCACATGACGACGCAGCAGCGCCTCCACTGCGACCTGCTCCTGGGCGGCATCGGTGCCCAGACTGGTGATCAGCACCGGGGTCGAGCGGGCCCTGGCCCGCTCCGAGATCGCCTGCACCACGGCCGCGAAGAACGCGTCGGCGATGGTCGGCACCGCGACCCCGATGGCCGTGTCCCGTCCGTTCCGGAAGGCCTGGGAGAGCATGTTGGGCACGTAGCGCAGCTCGGCGATGGCTCGCTCCACCCGCTCGCGGACGTCGGTCGAGACGTACCGGTCGCCGTTGATCACCCGCGACACCGTCTTACCGCTCACCCCGGCCAGCGCCGCGACTTCGCGCATGGTGCTCATCGACGTCCTTCCGCTGCCTGTCCGGGTGAAACTACCCCAGAGCGGCCGGTCTGTCACCGGTGACAGAGCAACCCCTGTCACCGGTGACAGAGCAATCGCGGCGATTTCACTCTTGACTTATATAAGAGACGGCGATTAGATGGTCCGGTGCATGCGTTCGACGTCCTGGGTGATCCGGTCCGGCGCCGGATCCTGGAACTGCTGCTGTCGGGCGAACAGACCGCCGGATCGCTCACGGCGACGATCACGGCCGAATACGGGATCAGCCAGCCCGGCGTCTCGCAGCACCTGAAGGTGCTGCGAGACAACGGATTCGCCCACGTGCGCCCGGAGGGCGCCCGCCGGCTCTACGCGGTGGCGCCGGATGCCCTGCGCGATGCGGACGCCTGGTTGGGCCGGTTCCGCCGTTTCTGGACGCCACCGCTGGATGCACTGGCCACCGAACTCGCACGGGGACGCCGCCACCCGAACCGGAAGGAAGACGAACAGCCATGATCGACATCTCGGAACAGATCAACGCCGTCGAACGAACTGTCGGCCGCCGCACCATGGCCGCCGGCGAGGCCAGGACGGTGACCATCACCCAGACCTACCGGGCCGCGCTCGAGGACGTCTGGGACGCCTGCACGAACGCCGAACGGATCCCCCGGTGGTTCCTGCCGATCACCGGCGACCTGAGCGTCGGCGGCCACTACCAACTCGAGGGCAACGCGGGCGGGACCGTCCAGACCTGCGATGCCCCGCATGGCTTCTCGGCCACCTGGGAGATCGGGGGCGACGTCAGCTGGATCGAACTGCGGCTGACCGCCCTGGCCGCCGACCGGACCGAGTTCCGTCTCGAGCACACGGCTCACGTCGACGATCAGCGGTGGAACGAGTTCGGCCCGGGCGCGGTCGGCATCGGCTGGGACATGGCGCTCATCGGCCTGACCCTTCACCTGGCGTCCGGAGAGGCGGTGGACCCGACCGGAGCGATGGCCTGGATGGCGTCTCCGGCCGGACACGACTTCATCACTCGCTCCGGGAGCGCATGGTGCCAGGCGCACATTGCCGCCGGCGACGATCCGGACGCGGCGCAGGCAGCGGCCGCCCGCACCCTCGCCGCCTACACCGGGACGGAGCCGGACGCCGCCCGGTCGTGACCGCCCGGTGGTCGTCGGTGAGGCGCGACCCCGTCGACCGGCGGGAGCAGCCGGGCCGGACATCCCGGCGGCCGGTCAGGCCGATTCGCCGTCCGGCGACTCGTCCGCTGGGGCCTGGCTCGCCGTGACCCCCACGGCCGGCGCGGCGGACACGGCCAGGGTGTCGCCCCGGAAGTACGGCGGTTGCGTGAGCCGCTGCAGAATCATCAGCCCGATGCCCAACGCGACGGTGCCCGCGCCCAGCAGGAACACTCCCCCGATGTTCCAGTGCGGGCTGAACGGCAGGTGCCAGACGGTGTAGCTGGCCGCGCCGGACACGTTCGGGTCCAGCCAGTCGTCGTGCAGGCTCCAGGCCAGGGCGAAGTACAGGATCAGACCGCCGGCGGTCGGCAGGATCCCGCGCATCCACAGGTTCCGGGCGCTCTGGCGCAGGGTCCGGCGGTAGTACCAGGTGCAGGCGAAACCCGTGAGGCCGTAGTAGAACGCGATCATCATCCCGAGCGCCGTCACGCAGTCGGCGATCACACTCGTCGGGTTGGCGACGTTGTTCAGGATGGCGTACAGCACGATCGACACCGCGCCGAAGGTCAGGGTCGAGACGGACGGCGTCAGGTGCCGGGGGTGCATCTTGGCGAAGACCCTCGGCAGGGCGCGATAGGTGGCCATGGCCAACGACGTCCGGGCGGTGGGCAGGATGGTGGTCTGGGTCGACGCGGCGGCCGAGGTCAGGACCATCAGCACCAGCAGGTGCGACAGGAACGAGCCGACCCAGCCCGGGCCGAACACGGCCGAGCCGAGCACCGACAGCACGTCGCCGGCGTTGTCCTGGTTGCCAAGGCCGATGCCGCTGGTCCCGATGCCGGCGAACGACTGCGCGGCCACCGTCACCAGGGCGTAGGTGACGACCAGCAACAGGGTGGACAGCACGGCCGCGCGCCCGGGGGTGCGCGACGGGTCGGCCGTCTCCTCGTTGACCGAGACGGCGCTGTCCCAGCCCCAGTAGATGAAGATCATCAACAGCAGCCCGCGGAAGAACGCCGAGAACGAGTCGATACGGAACGGGTTCAGCCAGGACCAGGACACCCCGATGGCGCCGGTCGGCGCGTGCCCGATCCCCACCCTGACCAACGCCACGACGGCGAAGGTCAGCAGCACGATGAGTTCCACCGCCAGCAGCACTCGCTGCAACCGGGCCGAGAGTTCGATGCCGACGTAGCAGATGCAGGTCATCAGCACGATCCAGGCGATGCCGACCAGCAGCACCCAGTTGCTGGTCGGGTCGTGACCGATGTCGTTGGCGTCGAACAGGAGGAAGACGTACTGCCCGGCCACCTGGGCCAGGCTCGACATCACCAGCAGGTCCGCGGCCAGGATGCCCCAGCCGCCGAGCCAGCCGGTGGTCGGTCCGAAGGCCCGCGTGGCCCAGGTGAACGTCGTCCCGCAGTCCGGATCGGCCTTGTTGAGCTCCGAGTAGCCGATGGCGGTGAACAGCATCGGGACGAAGGCCAGCACCACGATGGCCGGCGACTGCAGGCCGACGCCGGTGACGATGAAGCCGAGCGTGGCGGCCAGGCTGTAGGCCGGCGCCGTCGAGGCCACCCCGATGACGACGCTGGAGACGAGTCCCAGCGCCCCGCGCTTGAGTCCCTTGTCCGGCGTTATCGGCGGCGGGCCGGGTTGGGATCGCAGGTCATGGGCCATGAACGGCTCCCGTGGGTCTGACTGGTGGTCGGCTGGTCACCAGCGTCAATCGTGCCACCGGAGGCGGGTTCGTGCGATGCCCGGCCCGGCCCGGCCCGGGTCCTCAGATGTTGGAGCCGTCCGGAGGCACAGAGGCCGGCGGCTGCGACGAACCGCCGACCCCGGCCACGTGGGGGCACGACATACCGAGCGTGTAGGCCGTCATCGACAACGACCCGTAGGCGTAGCCGTCGACGAGCACATCGGTGGAATCCGAACGGGCCTCGCCGGCCAGGCCGGCCAGGTACAGGGCCGGTATGAAGTGGTCCGGTGTCGGCACGGCCCGCCGGAAATCCGGATGTGCATCCAGGGTCGCGAACTCCGTCGGATCGGTCAGCATCCGTTCCTTGGCCTCCTCGTCGAACCGCTGGGCCCAGTCGAATCCGTCGTCGGCCAGCTTCCAGTTCATCCCACTCAGGTTGTGCACCACGTTGCCGCTGGCCACGATGAGCACCCCTCGGTCTCGTAGGGGGGCCAGCTTCGCGCCGAGTTCCAGGTGATGGTCCAGCGGCTTGTCGGCGTTGATGCTCAGCTGCACCACCGGTATGGAGGCATCGGGGAAGGCGTGGGCCAGGACCGACCACGTCCCGTGATCGATGCCCCAACTGTCGACGTCCGCCCCGACCCAGGTCGGATGGACGACGTCACTCACCTCCGTGGCCAGTTCGGGCAGACCGGGCGCGGGATATTGCACCTGGAACAGTTCGGGCGGGAATCCGTAGAAGTCGTGGATCGTTCGCGGCCGCGGCATTGCGGTCACGGCCGTCGCGTTGATGTACCAATGCGCGCTGACGACCAGAATGGCTCGAGGCCGGGGCACGGCCTGGCCGAATGCCCTCCAGGCGGTGGTGTAGCGATTCACTTCCAGTGCGTTCATCGGATTGCCGTGGCCGATGAACGCCGCGGGCATAGGACGGTCCGCAGCGGTGGAGTTCTGTCCCGTCGTCATGCCGTCTCCGTCTGAACGCTAGATTCTCGGCCCCGGTGAGCACCCCCAACGATATTTCACCCTCGATGTACGGGCCCACCGTCACTCCCGCGCCGGTGATCGGCGGCTGGGTGGCTCGGCGTCGTTCGCCCAAGGCGAACGCGGAACCCATAGGGAACAAACGACACTCGCCGAGCATTGAGTCAGACACGCTCAAGTTTTGAAGGGTGCCATAAATGACCAATGACATGACCCAGACCAAGAACCTGCCGGTGCTGTCCCTCACCGAGTCCGTCATCCTGCCCGGGATGGTGGTGCCGATCGAGTTGGACGAGTCCTCGCAGGCGGCCGTCGACGCGGCCCGCGCCACCAGCACCGACGACTCACTGGGTGAGTTGCTGCTGGCCCCCCGTCTCAAGGACCGCTACGCCGTGTACGGCGTCGTGGCCACCATCGAGCAGGTCGGCCGGCTGGCCGGCGGCGCTCCCGCCGCAGTGCTCCGCGCCGGCCGGCGGGCCAAGATCGGCGCCGGCGTCACCGGCCCCGGTGCCGCTCTGTGGGTCGAGGCGGAACTCGTCGAGGACGAGACCCCCAGCGACGAGACCCGCGCGCTGGCCAAGGAATACAAGTCCCTGGTGATCGCCACCCTGCAACAGCGGGACGCGTGGCAGGTCATCAACACGGTCGAGAAGATGACCGATCCGGCGACCATCGCCGACTCCGCCGGTTGGGCCCCGTATCTCACTACGGAGCAGAAGCGGCAGCTGCTGGAGACGCCGTCGGTGCACGAGCGGCTGGAACTGGTCATCGAGTGGACCAAGGCCCACCTGGCCGAGATGGACGTGGCCGAGAAGATCCGGGGCGACGTCCGGGAAGGCATGGAGAAGAACCAGCGCGAATTCCTGCTGCGTCAGCAGCTGGCGGCCATCCGCAAGGAACTCGGCGAGGGTGAACCCGATGGGGCGGAAGACTTCCGCACCCGGGTGGAGACCGCCGATCTGCCGGAGAAGGTGCGTGAAGCGGCGCTGCGCGAGGTCGGGCGCCTGGAACGGGCCAGCGACCAGAGCCCGGAGGCGGGCTGGATCCGGACCTGGCTGGACACGGTGCTGGAGATTCCGTGGACGGTCAAGACGGAGGACAACACCGACATCGGCAACGCCCGGACGGTGCTCGATGCCGATCACCACGGTCTGGACGACGTGAAGGACCGGATCGTGGAGTACCTGGCCGTGCGCGGTCGCCGCGCCGCCCGCGGACTGCAGGTGGTCGGCGGGCGCGGTTCCGGTGCCGTCATGGTGCTGGTCGGTCCGCCCGGCGTGGGAAAGACCTCTCTCGGCGAGAGTGTGGCCCGGGCCCTGGACCGGAAGTTCATCCGGGTGGCGCTGGGCGGCGTCCGGGACGAGGCCGAGATCCGCGGCCACCGGCGCACCTACGTCGGTGCGTTGCCCGGCCGCATCGTCCGGGCCATCACCGAGGCCGGTTCGATGAACCCGGTCGTGCTGCTGGACGAGATCGACAAGGTCGGCGCCGACTACCGGGGAGATCCGGCGGCCGCGCTGCTGGAGGTCCTGGACCCGGCGCAGAACCACACCTTCCGCGACCACTACCTGGACATCGACCTCGACCTGAGCGACGTGCTGTTCCTGGCCACCGCCAACGTCCTGGACACCATCCCGTCGGCCCTGCTGGACCGGATGGAACTGATCACCATGGACGGCTACACGGAGGACGACAAGGTCGCGATCGCCCGCACCCACCTGCTGCCCCGTCAGCTGGAACGGGCTGCGCTGTCGACCGACGAGGTGACGATCACCGACGCCGCGCTGCACGAGATCGCGGCCGACTACACCCGGGAGGCCGGCGTCCGGCAACTGGAACGCCTGCTGGCCAAGGCCCTTCGCAAGGTCGCCGCCCGGCTGGCCACCGAGACCGGCCCGATCGAGATCGACGAGCCGCAGCTCAAGGATCTGTTGGGACGGCCAAGGTTCACCCCGGAGACGGCCGAGCGGACCGCGGTACCCGGCGTCGCCACCGGCCTGGCCGTCACCGGCCTGGGCGGGGACGTGCTGTTCATCGAGGCCAACGCGGTCCAGGTGACCGAGGGCGGCGGGCAGCTCAAGCTCACCGGTCAGCTGGGTGACGTCATGAAGGAGTCGGCGCAGATCGCGCTGTCCTACCTCAAGGCGCACGCGGCGGAGATCGGGATCGCCCCGGAAGCGTTGCAGCGCAACATTCACCTGCACGTTCCGGCCGGTGCGGTGCCGAAGGACGGACCGTCCGCGGGCGTGACCATGGTGACCGCGCTGACCTCGCTGGCGCTGGGCCGCAATGTGCGGGCCGACGTGGCGATGACCGGTGAGGTCACGCTGAACGGCCGGGTGCTGCCGATCGGCGGGGTCAAGCAGAAGTTGCTGGCGGCCCAGCGGGCGGGGGTCAAGACGGTCTTCATCCCGAAGCGGAACGAGCCCGACCTGGACGACGTGCCGTCGGAGGTCCTCGCCGCACTGACCGTGATCCCGGTGAGCGACGTGGCCGAGATCCTGGCCGTCGCGCTCGAGCCGGTCGCCGCGGCCGCGGCGCCCGTGGCCGCCTGATCCACCCCCTGAGTCCGGCCCGGAGGTCGCTGTCGCGGCCACCGGGCCGGACGTCTGTCCGTTGGACGGCGCTCCCGCCCGGCTGTCGGTGGGCCGGGGCAGACTGCCCCGCATGGACACCTTCACGATCGTCCCGACCGCCGCGTTCTCGCTCCGGGAGTCGGTGGAATTCGGATTCGGCCAGCGGCATTCGCAGCCGTTCGACGGCGTGATGCGGCTGGCGTTCGTCCAGGACGACCTGCGTCATCAGGTCGGGGTCGTGCTCCGGCAGGACGAGGCCGGCGTGCACGGCGAGATCCACGGCGGGGACGGGAACGTGGCCTCGATCAAGGCCCAGGTCGCCCGCGTGCTGTCGCTGGATCGCGACGCGACCGGTTTCGCCGAGGTCGGACGACGCGATCCGGTGATCGGGGCTCTGCAGGCCGCGGCGCCCGGCCTGCTGCCGCCACTGTTCTATTCGCCCTACGAGGCTGCGGTGTGGTCCGTGCTGTCCGCCCGCCGCCCGGCCAAGCAGATGGCCGAGGTCCGGCGCCGGTTCTCCGAGGCCAACGGGAGGGTGTTCGCCCTTGCCGGGCAGCACCTGGCGGCGTTGGCTACGCCGGAGCAGATGCTGGCCGTCACCGAGTTCCCCGGGCTTCCGGCGGACAAGCTGGACCGGATGCAGGGCGTCGCCCGCGCCGCCCTGGACGGCCTGCTCGACGTCGAGCGCCTGCTGGCGTCCGGCCCGGAGGTGGCGACGGCGCAGCTGCAGCGCATCAAGGGCATCGGCCCGTTCTACGCCTCGCTGATCACCATCCGGGCCACCGGCTTCACCGACGTCCTCCCGGCCGACGAGCCGCTCGCCCGGGATCTGGTGACGCGCCTCTATCACCTCGACAAGCCTTGCGAGCCGGCTGATTTCGAGCGGATCGCCGAGCCATGGCGGCCGTACCGGACATGGGCCACGGTGCTGATCCGGGCGGCCGGGCACCGGATCCTCTGACGGGCAGCCGGATGGAACGCGGTGTCGATCGACGGCGGCCGGCGACCCGGCTTGACGCGCCCGGTCCGGGGCAAGGACAGTGGCAGGACCAGCACCACGCCACAGGCGTCAGGAACCCGGCGAGCATCCGGGGCGGCCTGAGCCACTGTGACCGGGGAGTACTGCGCCACCGAGATCGGCCGGTTCGCCGGCTGGTGTCAGGCCACGGCAGCGCCATCGCCGGAAGGCCGGCGACGTGCGTCGATCCGGGAGCCAGGACATTGACCCTGCGGCGACCCGTCGATCATCGGTCCCAGGCCCGGTGAGAAGGAGCCCCGTGAATCTCGCCTCGCCGTTGTCCCGCATCGCCCTGCTGTCCACCTCCGACACGGACCTGTTGTCCGGGCGGGCCAGCCGCGCCGACTTCACCCTGGCCAACCCGTCGCGGCTGGACGTGACCACCGACCTCGAACCGCTGATCGCCGACGCCGCCGTGATCATCGTGCGGATCCTGGGCACGGCCCGGTCGTGGCAGGCCGGGCTGGATGCCGTGGCCGCCCGCGGGGTCCCGCTGATCGTGCTGGGCGGCGAGCAGACTCCGGACGCCGAGCTGATGCGCCTCTCGTCCGTCCCGATCGGGATCGCCGCACAGGCCCACCGGTACCTGGCCGAGGGTGGTCCGGCCAACCTGGCCCAGCTGCACGCGTTCGTCAGCGACACCGTGCTGCTCACCGGCGAAGGCTTCGAGGCCCCGACGGTGCTGCCGGCCTGGGGTGCCCTTCCCCGTCCGGAGCTCCCCGAGATCGCCGTCCGCCCCAAGGTCGGCGTGCTGTTCTACCGGGCCCACCAGGCGTCGGGCAACACCGGTTTCGTGCACACCCTGGCCGACGCCATCGACGAGTCCGGCGGTCGCGGCGCCCCGATCTTCTGCTCCAGCCTGCGCAACGCCGGCCCTGACCTGCTGGCCGAGCTCGGCAGCTGCGACGCGCTGATCGTCACCGTGCTGGCCGCCGGCGGCACCAAGCCGGCCGCCGCGACCGCGGGCGGCGAGGACGAGAACTGGGACGTGGCCGCCCTCGCGGCGTTGGACATCCCGATTCTCCAGGGACTCTGCCTGACCTGGAGCCGGTCAGCCTGGCAGGAATCGGACGAGGGACTCTCGCCGCTCGACGTGGCCACCCAGGTCGCGGTGCCCGAGTTCGACGGCCGCATCATCACGGTGCCGTTCTCGTTCAAGGAAACCGACGCCGACGGCCTCCCCCACTACGTGGCCGACCCCGAGCGGTGTGCCCGGGTGGCCGGCGTCGCGCTGGCCCACGCCCGCCTGCGGCACACCCCGCCGGCCGACCGGAAGATCGCGTTGCTGCTGTCGGCCTACCCGACCAAGCACTCCCGGATCGGCAACGCGGTCGGCCTCGACACCCCGGTGTCGGCCATCCGGTTGCTGCGTGCCATGCGCGACGCCGGGTACGACGTGGGGCCGGCCGACGGTCCGGACGCTCTGCCCGGCCTGGCCCCACTGGACCCGATCGACGGCGAGGACCCGGACACGACGGCCGGTAACGCGCTGATCCATGCGCTCATCGCCGCCGGCGGCCAGGACGAGGAGTGGCTGACCGGCGCGCAGCTCTCCGGCCAGACGGTTCGGATCGCCGCGGCCGACTACCGCCGCTGGGTCGCCGATCTGCCGGCCGAACTGACCGAGCCGATGACGCAGACCTGGGGGGAGGCGCCGGGAAACCTGTTCGTCGACCGATCGGCCGACCCGGACGGGGAGATCGTGCTGGCCACCCTGCAGGCCGGGAACGTGGTGGTGCTGATCCAGCCGCCGCGTGGTTTCGGCGAGAATCCGGTGGCCATCTATCACGACCCCGACATGCCGCCCTCGCACCACTACCTGGCCGCCTATCGGTGGCTGGAACGGGGTTTCGGCGCGCACGCGGTCGTCCACCTGGGCAAGCACGGGAACCTGGAGTGGCTCCCGGGCAAGAACGTCGGGATGTCGGCCGGCTGCGGCACGGACGCCGCGATCGGCAACATGCCGCTGATCTACCCGTTCCTGATCAACGACCCGGGCGAGGGCACCCAGGCCAAGCGTCGGGCACACGCCACCATCGTCGACCATCTGGTCCCGCCGATGGCCCGGGCCGAGTCGTACGGCGACATCGCCCGCCTGGAACAGCTTCTGGACGAACACGCGAACATCGCGGCCATGGACCCGGCCAAGTTGCCGGCAGTCCGCGCGCAGATCTGGACGCTGATCCAGGCGGCCAAGATGGACCACGATCTCGGTCTGGGCGGGGCCGCCGGCCGACCCGACGACACGGAGTTCGACGACTTCATCCTGCACGTCGACGGTTGGCTGTGCGAGGTCAAGGACATGCAGATCCGCGACGGGCTGCACGTGCTCGGGCAGGCGCCGGTGGGCGAGGCCAGGGTCAATCTGGTGCTGGCCATGCTGCGGGCGTCTCAGGTCTGGGGGGGCGTCACCAACGCTCTGCCCGGGCTCCGGTCGGCCCTCGGGCTCAAGGACGGCGCCGAACTCGCCGCCGTTGATGCCGTTGAGGCGCAAGCCCGTTCGCTCGTCCTGGCGGCCGAGGAGGCGGGGTGGGTCCGTTCCGCGATGGGATCCGTCGTCGCGTCGGTGATGCCGGACAGCGATCCGTCGGTGCTGGCCGTCATGGAGTTCGCCGCCTCGGAGGTGGTGCCGCGGCTGGCCGGAACGTCGGCCGAGCTGACCTCGATCCTGCATGCCCTGGATGGCGGTTTCGTCCCGGCCGGCCCGTCCGGCTCGCCGCTGCGCGGGCTCATCAACGTGCTCCCGACCGGCCGGAACTTCTACTCGGTCGATCCCAAGGCCATTCCCTCGCGACTGGCCTACGACACGGGCGCGGCCATGGCCGCCTCGCTGATCGAGCGGTACCTCGAGGACAACGGCCAGTACCCGCAGTCGGTCGGACTGTCGGTCTGGGGCACATCGGCCATGCGGACCTCAGGCGACGACATCGCCGAGGTGCTGGCCCTGATGGGCGTGACCCCGGTCTGGGACGAGGCGTCCCGCCGGGTGTCCGACCTGGCCGTCATCCCGCTGGCCGAACTGGGTCGCCCGCGGGTCGACGTGACGGTGCGGATCTCCGGGTTCTTCCGGGATGCGTTCCCCCACGTGGTGGCCATGCTCGACGACGCGGTGCGGCTGGTCGCCGGCCTGAACGAGCCGGCCGATCAGAACTACGTCCGGGCCAACGCGCAGGCGGACCTGGCCCGGCACGGTGACGAACGGCGGGCCACCACCCGGATCTTCGGTTCGATGCCGGGCTCGTACGGGGCCGGACTGCTGCCGCTGATCGAGTCGGGCAACTGGCGGGACGACGCCGACCTGGCCGAGGTCTACACCGCCTGGGGCGGTTTCGCCTACGGTCGCGAGTTGGATGGCCGGCCCGCGCGGGAGGACATGGAGGCCAACTACCGGCGGATCGTAGTGGCGGCCAAGAACACCGACACCCGGGAACACGACATCGCCGACTCCGACGACTACTTCCAGTACCACGGCGGCATGGTGGCCACCGTGCGGGCGCTGACCGGTACCGCTCCCGCTGCGTACATCGGGGATTCGACCTCGCCCGACGCGGTGCGCACCCGCTCCCTGACCGAGGAGACGGCTCGCGTGTTCCGGGCCCGGGTGGTCAATCCCCGGTGGATCGCGGCCATGCGGCGTCATGGGTACAAGGGCGCGTTCGAGTTGGCCGCCACCGTCGACTATCTGTTCGGGTACGACGCCACAGCGGGCGTCGTCACCGATTGGATGTACGAGACCCTGGCCCGGACCTACACGCTCGACGCGGAGAACCAGGCGTTCCTCAAGCACGCCAATCCGTGGGCGCTGCGGGGCATCATCGAGCGGTTGAACGAGGCGGCCGACCGCGGGCTGTGGTCCGAACCCGATCCGGACCTGCTGGCGCAGATGTCGCGGGTCTACCTCGACGTCGAGGGTGACCTGGAGGACGCGGGCGCCTGAGGATCGCACCCACCGCCCCGGTCACCCTGCGGTCGGTGCCGGGAACGCCGATCAGTCGCCGGCGACCGGTTCAGCCGGTGAGCAGGTTGGGCGCGAACCGGATCAGATGACTGCGCAGGTGCCGTCCCGGTGGCGACAGTTCGCGGTCGGCCGACCAGGCCAGAGACAGGGTGCGGGAGGCCGCCGGGTCCGAGAGCGGACGGGCCCGGGTCCCGGGCACCTCGTTGCCGGGCGGCAGGATCGCGATGCCAAGGCCCGCCGCCACCAGACCGGCGGCCGTGGTCATCTCCTGGCTCTCGAAGGCGTACGACCGGGGAATCCCGGCCGCCTGCAGCAGTTGATCCGTGATCGTGCGCACGCCGTAACCGGCCGCCAGGGTGATCAGCTCCCGTCCGGCCAGATCGCTGACCCCGACCGTCGTTGCCTGCGCCAACTCGTCTCCGTCCGGCACCAGTAGCGCCAGCGGCTGCTCGGCCAGTGGACGCGACCGCCAGCGCGGATCGCCCGGGACCGGGGCGGCCAGCACCAGATCCACTCCACCACCGGGGATCCGCCGCAGCAGGCCGTCGGCTGAATCCTGCACCAGACGCACGGTGACCCCCGGATACTCGCGACGGAACCCGCGGAGCAACGCCGGCACCACCAGAGGGCCGAGACTGTGCAGGAAACCGAGGATGACGGTTCCGGTGCTCGGATCGGCCTCGGCCCGAACCGCCCGGACCCCGGCCATCAGCTCGTCGAGCGCCCGGCCGGCGCTGGCCGCGAGCAACTCCCCGTGCCGGGTCAGCCGCACGCCTCGCCCGTCCTTCTGCAGCAGCGGCGTGCCCAGGTCACGTGACAACCGGGCCATAGCCCGGGACAGCGTCGGCTGCGGGATACCCAGATGCTGTGCCGCGGCGGTGATCTGCCCGAACTCGGCGATCGCGGTCAGCTGCTCCAGGGTCGTCGCCAACCCGAACGACTCATACGTCATTGCATCAGTCTAAAGGTGAAATCGTATTGGACGCATGAGTGGCTCGTCTCTACCGTGGACGCGGTGACCACAACGAACGAAGTCGCAGCGACCGCGAGCGGCCGCACCGACTCCTACGCCGGGTCGCGCGAAGTGCATCGGCTGGAAGTCGCGATGCTGGCGGCCGGGCTGGCCGCGTTCGGGCTGCTGTACGTCACGCAGGCCGTACTGCCGTCCGTCGGCACCGCTTTCGGGGTGAGCGCCACCGTCGCCAGCCTGACCGTCTCCTTCGCCACCGGCGGCCTGGCCCTGGCCATCCTGCCGATGTCCAGCCTGGCCGAGTCGTTCGGGCGGGCCCGCATGATGCGCATCGGCATGGTGGCCGCGCTGTTGCTGGCCGTGGGATGTGCGACCAGCACCCACTTCTGGGAGTTGCTGACCTGCCGGGCGTTGATGGGCATCGCCCTGGGCGCCGTCGTCGCGGTGGGGATGGGGCACCTCGGGGACGAGATCCACCCGTCGAAGGTCAGCGGGGCGATGGGCATCTACGTCGCCGGCAACACTATCGGCGGAGTGGTCGGCCGGTTGGTACCGGGCATCGCGCTGGACTTCGGTTCGTGGCGGTTCGCAGTGCTGATGTTCACTGCCTTCGCCTCGGTGGCCATCCTGACCTTCTCCCTGCTCCTCCCGGCCCCCCGACGGTTCACGCCGGTGCCGGCGCGCGGCGGCCACCATCTGCGCGCGGCCCGCGAACTGCTGGCCGACAGCGGGATCCGGAAGCTCTGCGGCATAGCCTTTCTGCTGATGGGCGGTTTCGTCGCCTGCTACAACTTCCTGACCTTCCGGCTCACCTCCGCGCCGATCGACCTCAGCGGTAGTGCTGCGTCCCGGCTCTTCCTGGCCTACCTGGCCGGCACGGTCAGCTCGACGGCGGCCGGTTACTGCGCGGGGCGGTTCGGCCGCCGCCGGGTGCTGTGCAGCGGCATCGCCCTGATGCTCGGGGGCCTCGCTTTGACGCTGCCCGACCATCTGGGATCGATCACGGTCGGGCTGGTCATCTTCACCGCGGGATTCTTCGCGGCCCACTCCACGGCCAGCGGATGGATCTCGGCCCGGGCGAGCCGCAGCCGGGCTCAGGCGTCCGCCCTCTACCTGATGGCCTACTACCTGGGATCGAGCACCCTCGGGGCTGCCGTTGGCCTGGCGTTCCTGGTCGGCGGCTGGAGCGCCACCGTCATCGCCATCGCCGTTCTGGCCGTGGCGGCGTTCGGCCTCGCGCGTAGTTTGGATCCCGGACGATGACGTCGGCTAAGGAGCGGACATGGACAGCACACGCGTGACGGCCAACCTTCCCGTGACCGACATCGAGGCCGCGAAGAGCTTCTACACCGACTTCCTGGGGTTCCGCACCGAGGAATTCAACATGGGTTGGGTGGCCCGTTTCACCGCCCCGGACGGTGTGACGAGCGTCCAGCTCGTCACCCACGACGCGACCGCGCCGGAGGATTCGGTCATGTCCGTGCACACCGACGACGTGGATGGCGCCTACGCCGAGGCTCAACGCCGGGGCCTGCAGATCGTGCACCCGCTCACCACCGAGACATGGGGTGTCCGCCGGTTCTTCGTCCGCGACCCCTGTGGCAACGTCATCAATGTCGTCGGCCATCGGAGCTGACCTCAGCGACCGATGATCCCCAGGAGGGCGTCGGTGTCCAGATGCTGGGCCACCGCGTCGGCCAGGCGCTCGATCATGAGTTCCCGGCGGTCGCCGAACCCCAGGGTTCCGGCCGGCGGGGCCGGGTCGAACGGCACCCCGGCGCGGTCGGCGGCACCGGCGAGGAAGGCCCGCCGGAAGCCGTCGTTCTCGAAGGTGCCGTGCCAGGTGGTACCCCAGACACTCCCCTGCCGGCAGCCGTCCAGGAACGACTCGGCCGACGAATCGACCGTGGCCACTCCGTGATGAATCTCGTACCCGCGGACCGGGTGCCCCTGCCAGCTGCCGTCGACCAGCCCGAGTCGCTTGCCGGTTTCGAACCGGACGTCGGCCGGCAGCAGAGCGAGCCCCTCGACCGCGCCGGCCCGGGACTCCACCTCGTCGTGAATCGTGCGGGCCAGCATCTGATAGCCGCCGCAGATCCCGACGACCGTCTTCCCGGCCGCGGCAGCTGCCACCACCTCCGACGCCAAGCCGTTGCCGTGCAACCACTCCAGGTCCGACACGGTGGCCCGGGAGCCGGGCAGCACGATGACGTCGGCCGAGCGCAGGACTCCCGGGTCGGTGGTCATCATGACCGCGACCCCCGGCTCTCCGGCCAGGGCGTCGAGGTCGGTGGCGTTGGACAGCCGGGGGAACCGCACCGCCGCGACCGTGAGCTGACGGCCCTCGGTGGCCCTCACCTGACCACCCCATCGACCGACCAGCAACGTGTCCTCGCCGTCGAGCCAGACATCGGACAGCCAGGGCAGCACGCCCAGGAACGGGACGCCGGTACGTTTCGTGAGCTCGTCCAACCCCGGCTTGAGCAGGGATTGGTCACCCCGGAACTTGTTGATGACAAAGGCTTTGATCAGGGCGCGGTCCGCCGGGTCGAGCAGCCCGACGGTGCCGAACAGCGACGCGAAGACTCCGCCGCGGTCGATGTCGCCGACCACGATGACCGGTAGGTCGAATCGGCGGGCCAGTCCCAGATTGACGTAGTCGCCCGCCCGCAGGTTGATCTCGGCCGGCGAACCGGCGCCCTCGCTGACGATGACGTCGTACTTCTGCGCCAGCTCCTCGTAGGCGGCGAACGCGGCGGCGGCCAGGTGCTGCCGTCCGCTGGCGAACTCGCCCGCGTCCAGGACGCCGTCGGGTTTTCCCCGCAGGACGATGTGTGACCGGCGGTCCGACCCCGGCTTGAGCAGCACCGGATTCAGGGCCGACTCCGGTTCCGCTCGGGCCGCCTGGGCCTGCAGGTACTGGGCCCGCCCGATCTCCGAACCGTCGGCGCAGACCATCGAGTTGTTCGACATGTTCTGCGACTTGAAGGGCGCCACCTTCAACCCCTGACGGGCCAGGAAGCGGCAGATTCCGGTGGTCACCAAGGACTTTCCGGCATCCGACGACGTCCCGGCGATCAAGATCCCGCGGGCGGTCAGGACTCCTTCCCCACGTCCGCGGCCGCTTCGCCGATCTGCGCGACGGCACGCGCCGCGTCCGGGCCGTCGATCAGCAACACCTTGAAGCCCGCCTCGTCCAGGATCGGCACCTTGAGGGACACCGCCTTGTCGTACTTTGAGCCGGGGCTGTCGCCGACGACGACGAACGAGGTCTTGCCCGACACCGAACCGGCCGCCTTGGCGCCACGCTCCAGGAGTGCGGCTTTGGCCTCGTCCCGATTGAAGTCGACCAGCGACCCGGTGACGACGATCGAAAGGCCGGCCAGCGTCTGCTCGGGCCGGTCGGTGGCCTCGTCGGCCATCCGGACGCCGGCTTCCTCCCATTTCCGGAGGATCTCCAGATGCCAGTCGACCTTGAACCATTCGGTCAACGCGGCGGCAATGGTCGGCCCGACCCCGTCGACCGCGGCCAGTTCCTCCTGCCGCTCGTCGGTCGCGACCGCGCGGATCGCGTCCATGGAGCCGAAATGGCCGGCCAGCGCCCGCGCCGCGGTCGGCCCGACGTGCCGGATCGACAGCGCGACCAACACCCGCCACAGCGGCTGGTCCTTGCGCGCCTGGAGGTTGAGCAGCAGCTTGCGACCCATCTCCGTGAGCTCGCCGTCCTTGGCCCGCAGGAAGATCGGCACCGTCTTGAGGGTCTCCTCGGTGAGGCCGAAGATGTCTCCCTCGTCGGTGATCGCCCCGGCCGCAAGCAGGCCGGTCGCCGCCTCGTACCCCATGCCCTCGATGTCGAACGCACCTCGGCCGGCCAGGTGGAACACCCGCTCCCGGAGCTGGGCCGGGCACGTTCGCGAGTTGGGGCAACGGATGTCGATGTCGCCCTCCTTCATCGGACGCAGCTCGGTCCCGCATTCCGGGCAGTGCGTCGGCATCTCGAAGGCGCGCAGTTGTCGCCCCTCACGCAGTTCCACCACCGGCCCCAGGATCTCCGGGATGACGTCGCCGGCCTTGCGCAGAACGACGGTGTCACCGATCAGGACGCCCTTGCGGACCACCTCCTGGGCGTTGTGCAGGGTCGCCTGGCTGACCGTGGACCCGGCCACCAGCACCGGCTCCATCACCGCGAACGGCGTGACCCGCCCGGTCCGGCCGACATTGACCACGATGTCCAGCAGAAGGGTGGTCGCCTCTTCGGGCGGGTACTTGTAGGCGATCGCCCATCGCGGAGCCCGCGAGGTCACCCCCAGTCGGCGCTGCAGGGCCAACTCGTCCACCTTGACGACCAGACCGTCGATGTCGTGACTGACGTCGTGGCGGTGCTCGTGCCAGTAGGTGATCCGGGCCAGCACCTCGTCGGTGGTGTGCAGCACCAGGTTGTGATCGGACACCGGAAGCCCCCAGGCCCGGAGCCGTTCGTAGGCCTGGCTCTGACGTTCGATGTCGAACCCGCGGCGCGCCCCGATGCCGTGGCACAGCATGGTCAAGGGGCGTGAAGCGGTGATCCGGGGGTCCTTCTGTCGCAACGAGCCGGCGGCGGAGTTGCGCGGATTGGCGAACGGGGCCTTTCCGGCCGCGACGAGCTGGGCGTTCAGGTCGGCGAATCCGGCCAGCGGGAAGAAGACCTCGCCACGGATCTCGACGAACTCCGGCACGTCGTGCCCACCGTCGTCAGCCAGCCGGTGCGGGATCGTCTTGATCGTCTTGACGTTCGGCGTGACGTCCTCGCCGACTCGCCCGTCTCCGCGGGTGGCGGCCCGGATCAAACGACCGTTCTCGTAGGTCAGATTGATGGCCAGGCCGTCGATCTTCAGCTCGGTCAGCCAGCTCACCTCGCCGCCGGCATCACGCTTCGCCTTGTCCAGCCAGTCGACCATGTCCTGGGCCGAGAACACGTTGTCCAGACTGAGCAAACGCTCGGCGTGTTCGACCGGAGCGAACCCGGTGGAGAACCCCGACCCGCCGACCCGCTGGGTCGGTGAGTCCGGCGTCAGGAGGACCGGGTATCGCTCCTCGAGCGCCTGCAGCTCACGGAACAACTCGTCGAACTGGGCGTCCGACATCGTGGGCGCATCCAGCACGTAGTAGCGGAACTGGGCATCGGTGACCTCCTGCGACAGTTCGGCGTGCCGTTGGGCGGCCTCCGTGGGCACGTCGAGGCTGGGAGCCGGGAGTGCGACCTGCGCGGATTCGTCAGGAGTGGTCGTCGTGCTCATGCTGAGAGCCTAGCCAGGAACCCCGACAGCGAGCGGTTCGACGCAGGTTCGACGCAGGAGTGGCTGATCGCGAGGCAGTGCGCAGACGGTGCTCCGGGGGGCGGCGCGGGGCCGCGCGCGGCTCGACGCACAAAGTCCACCGCTTCCGTGACCCCCGTTCACCCCAGCTACATCCGTCCACCCGAGCCACACCCCGCTCCGGGGCGGGAACGGGTGTGACGGTGGCTAACCGGTGTGACGGTGGCAAACCGGTGTGACGGTGGCTAACCGGTGTGACGGTGGCAAACCGGTGTGACGGCGTCGCCGTTCCATCGCCACCTCACCGGCTCAGCCCACCGGCCCGACCTCGCGGCAGCGATCCGGCGAAGTTCCGTACCAGCCGGAGGTCGACGTGAGCGTGCTCACTCCGGCCGCCGGAACATCGCCTCGAGCGCGATAGTTGACACGTCATGATGCGCTGCGTTGCCGACGCGTCGCACGCCGAACCACGGAGGCCATCCCTTGTCCACGTTGAAGATCATCATCGCGTCCACCCGCCCGGGTCGCATCGGCCTGCCCATTGGGACCTGGATCGCCCAGGTGGCGCGGACCCACGGCGGCTTCGACCGGGTCGAGGTCCTCGATCTGGCCGAGATCGACCTGCCCTTCATGAACGAGCCGAACCACCCCCGACTGCGCCAGTACGTGCACCCGAAGACGATCGCCTGGTCCGAGGCCGTCGATTCGGCCGACGCGTTCATCTTCGTCTCTCCCGAGTACAACTTCTCGATGACGGCACCGTTGAAGAACGCGCTGGATTTCCTGTCGGCCGAGTGGGCCTACAAGCCCGTCGGCCTGGTCACCTACGGCGGCATGTCGGGCGGATTGCGTGCGGCCCACGACATCCGCCAGGTGGTGCCCGTGCTGCGGATGATCCCGATCCCGGAAGCCGTTGCCCTGCCGGTGGTCTTCCCGCAGATCGTCGACGGAGAGTTCGTCCCCAATGACGCCAACACCGGCGCGGCGAACGTCATGCTGGACGAGCTGGTCAAGGTCAGCGCGGCTCTGGCACCGCTCCGCGCAACGGTCTGACCGTCGGGGCCTGAGCCGAAGTTGTGTCAGGCTGGAGCAGTGAAATTCGATCCGCTTGATCTACCGGATGCCGCTCGGGTCTTCCTGACCGAGCGGCATCTGGCCTCTCTGATCACTTTGCGCGTCACCGGGACCCCGCACGTGGTGCCGGTTGGCTTCACCTATCTGGACGGCATCGCCCGCGTGATCACCAACGACGGATCGATCAAGGTGCGCAACGCCTCTCGCGTCGGCGCCCGGGCCGCACTGAACCAGATCGACGGCCGGTTCTGGCTCACCCTGGAGGGCCCGATCTCGGTGTCGCGTGATCCGGACGACGTCGCACTGGCCGTGGAGCTGTATGCCCGGCGATACCGGCAGCCGCGTATCAACCCGACCCGCGTGGTGCTGCTGATGGCCGTGGACCGCATCATGGGCAACATCTGACCGGCCATCTGCACCTCATCTGACCGCCCGTATCCGGCATGGATCAACTTCGCCGATTTGGGACGCGCGGGACAGAAGTCAACAACTTGATCCAGGCCTGAGAAGTTGATCCACGCCGGATACGGGGTCACCAGCCTTCGGGCGGGTCCTGGAAGGCTTGGGCGAGTTGACGAACGGTCTTCATGGCGTCGAGGGCCCAGTCGTGATCGGCGCCGGCCAGCCCACAGGTCGGAGTCGGCACCACGCGCTGCGAGAGGGTCTCGCGGGGGAAGCCCAGCCGGTCGAAGGTGCCGAGCACCGGGGCAGCCCAGCTCCTCAGATCGGGCGCGCGGCCGGTGGGCCGGACACCGGGAACCAGGCCGGCCAGGAAGACGGTGCCGCCCTCGACCAGCTCGCCGATCGGGTCCAGCCGAGCCGCACTGGTACCGACGTCGGTGAAATCGACCGACAGCGCGTCGAAACCGGCCGCCCTCAGCAGCCGGTGGGGCGCCGACTCGTGGCAGCAGTGGACAACCGTCGGCACCTCGCCGAGGGCGTCGGTCACCCGCTGCAGTACCTGCCCGACCCGTTGCCGATCCACCGCCCGGACGGTTCCGAAACCGCTTGGCGTGGACAGCATTCCGGAAATGACGGCCGGCACCGACGGCTCGTCGATCTGCACGACGAACGACGTGCCGGGCAGCCGCCGACCGAGCTCGGAGAGGTGATCGAGCAGACCCTGCGTCAACGACGCGGCCAGGTCGTCCACCGCTCCGTCGTCGATCAGAGCGCGGTTCCCCGATCCCACCTCGACCTGGGCGGCCAGGGTCCAGGGACCACAGACCTGCACCTTGACCCAGTCGGCACCGGCGTACTGCTCGGTCGCGGCGTCCAGGTCCCACTCAAGAAAGTCCTTGGCCCGGCGGACATCCCGCCCCGGGCGGCGCATGACCCGCCACCCCGACGGCACCACCTCGGCGAAGACGTCGACCAACAGGCCCACCGTCCGCCCGACCATGTCGGCGCCGACGCCCCGATCGGGCAACTCGGCCAGATACGGCAGATCGGGCAGCTCACCGGCGATCATCCGGGCCGCCTCGTCCGGCGAATCCCCGGGCAGCGAACCGATTCCGGTGGCCACCCCATCGTGCCAGGACCGCTTGACGCGCAACGGAACGATGGTCTCGATGTCAGACCCGGTCGCGATCTCGATCCCGCCCCGATCCCGCTGGTCGTTCACGGCTGGCGCCGGCGACGTCGGGCCGACCGATGACGGCCGATGACCGCGGTGGGTGAACCGTCCAACTCAGAAAGGGATCGGAATGCCGAGCAGAGCACGTGGACTCATCCTGCCTTGGTGATGGTTCCGGCGCCGATGACATAGTCGTTGCCCTCGTCGTACAACACCACGGTCTGCCCGGGAGCAATACCGCGGATGGTCTCGTCCAGCGTCAATCGCAGGTGGCCGTCGACCAGATCCACCGATCCGGCCACGTTGCCACCGTGGGCACGTACCTGGGCGACCGTCCGGAACGGGAAGTCCGGGGCCACCCCGGTGGAGAACACCACCCGGCCGGCGGTGATCACCGAAACATCAAGGCCGGTCACCGGTCCCACCTTGACGGTGCCGCTGATCGGCTCGATCCCGAGTACGTACCGCGGCTTGCCGTCGGCGGCCGGACGGCCGAGTCCGAGGCCCTTGCGCTGCCCCACGGTGTACGCGAAGAACCCGTCGTGCTCACCGAGCACCTCACCGGTCTCGGCGTCGACCACCGAACCGGGCTGGGCGCCGAGCTTCTCGACCAGGTAGCCGTGGGTGTCGCCGTCCGGGATGAAGCAGATGTCGTACGAGTCGGGCTTGGCCGCCACGGCGAAACCGCGGCGCGCGGCCTCGGCCCTGACCTGCTCCTTCGTCATCTCGCCGAGCGGGAACATGGTGTGCGCCAACTGATCGGCGGTCAACACAGCCAGCACGTACGACTGATCCTTGGCCTCGTCCACGCTGCGGTGGAGGACCCCGTCGATGAGCTTCACGTGATGCCCGGTCGCCACGGCGTCGAAGCCGAGCGCGACCGCCCGGTCCAGCAGCGCCGCGAACTTGATCTTCTCGTTGCAGCGCAGACACGGGTTGGGCGTGCGCCCGGCGGCGTACTCGGCCAGGAAGTCGTCCACCACCCCTTCGGCGAACTCGGCACTGAAATCCCAGACGTAGTACGGGATCCCGAGCAGGTCACAGACGCGGCGAGCGTCGAAGGCGTCCTCCACGGTGCAACACCCGCGGGACCCGGTGCGCAGCGTCCCGGGCTGCCGGGACAGCGCCATGTGCACGCCGGTCACCTCGTGCCCCGCATCGACGGCCAGGGCAGCGGCGACCGCCGAATCGACGCCGCCGCTCATCGCGGCCAAGACTCTCAACTTCGGCTCCTTCATGCCCGCCTCCGGGCGCCGGCCAGCGCGGCTTTCCGGGCCCGTTCGACCACCGGACCGATCGCGTCCAGGACCGCCTGCACGTCGGCCGCGGTCGAGGTGTGACCAAGAGAGAACCGGAGCGCGCCGCGGGCCTCGGACTCCGGGATCCCCATCGCCAGCAACACGTGGGACGGCCGGGCCACCCCGGCCGTGCAGGCCGAACCGGTGGAACACTCGATGCCGCGGGCATCGAGCAACATCAGCAGTGAATCGCCATCACAGCCCGGGAACCGCAGATGGGCGTTGCCGGGCAACCGGGACGGACCGGAATCGACCAGGCTCTGACCCGGATCGCCGGCCAGCACAACGTCGGGTATCAACTCGCGAACGCGCTCGACCAGGTGGTCGCGCAGTTGGCCCAACATGACGGCCCGCTCGGGCCGAAGGGCCTGGGCATCGGCCACGGCCACGGCCAGACCGATGATCCCGGCGACGTCGAGGGTGCCTGAACGGACTCCCCGCTCCTGACCGCCGCCGTGCAGGATCGGCACCACCTTGACGTCCCGGGACAACAGCAGCACCCCGACGCCGGTCGGACCGCCGACTTTGTGTCCGGTGATCGTCATGGCATCGGCCCCGCTGCGCCCGAAGTCGACCGGTACCTGTCCGAGCGCCTGGACGGCATCGGTGTGCAGCGGAATCCCGTGGACGTGCGCCACCTGGGCCAGTTCACGGATCGGGTTGACCGTCCCGACCTCGTTATTGGCCCACATCACGGTGACCAGGGCAACGTCAGCCGGATCCTCGGCGATCGCCGCGGCCAGGGTGTCGGCGTGCACGCGCCCGTAGTCGTCCACCTCGAGCCAGCCGATGACGGCTCCCTCGTGGGCCTGCAGGTACTCGAGCACATCCAGGACGGCGTGGTGTTCCACCGGAGAGGCCAGGATGCGCCGTCGGGCCGGGTCGGCACCGACCCTCGCCCGATAGATGCCGGCGACGGCCAGGTTGTCGGACTCGGTCCCCCCGGAGGTGAAGATGACCTCGCTGGGACGAGCTCCGAGATCACGAGCGATCGACTCGCGGGACTCCTCGACCCGGCGACGAGCGGCCCGGCCGGAGCTGTGCAGGGACGAGGCGTTGCCACACTGACCGATGGCCGCGGTCATTGCAGCGACCACCGCCGGAAGGACCGGGGTGGTTGCGGCGTGGTCGAGGTAGGTCATCGCCTACCAGGGTAGGCCGTGGCCGGGCGATCACCCCAAATCGTGGGCCGAAGACCGGTGGAACAGCGGTGTCGCGGTTGCCCGGATCATCCGCGAGGGCGTTAACTCCCCGTGTCGGCCGCATCGGGTGGCCCGGCGGAAGATCGACCACACGAAAGGCAGTGCATCGTGGCAGTTTCGGTGAACCTCTCCAAGGGCCTCGACAAGGCGTTCGAGGACAAGGGCCTCGACGAGATCCTGGCCGCCCCGCCGTCGGCGCTCGCCGGCTTGACTGAGCGGCACGACGGCATCCTGGCCGAGATGGGTATCAAGACCATCAAGGACCTGGGCTCGAACAAGTACTTCGCGCTGGCCGGCGTCCTGGTCGCCCTGCAGGGCAAGACCGGCTGACCTCAGCCGCCGCACCCGACAGCCACACCCGGACCAACCGGGTGTGGCTGTCGGCTCTCCGGGCCAACGGGAGCGCCGCCCGGCGAGGTCAGAACATCGTGGTGCAACTGGGCGCGGTCCCCCACCCGAACATCGTGTCGGCCACGTCGGCCAGTGCCGGGTCGCCGACCTCGATCAGACCGGCCCGGTGGAGGGTCTTGGCCCCCACCCCACCCAGGTACAGCGAGGACAGGGTGCTGATGTCCATGGTCAGATCGGCCGGTTCATCGGTCGGCTCACAGGTGGCCGCTCCGTCCGCGACCGACAGCACGAACCGCCCGGCGCCGTAGCCCAGCCGGTCGGCCACCTCCAGCATCAGCCGGCCACTCGTCCGATACCGCCGGGCCGACAGCGCGGCCGGAACGTCGAGCAGACGCAGCCACAGCGAATCGATCGGCTCGTGGCGCCGGACCTGCCGGCCGTCGGTCACCAGGTACGGCAGCGGATCGTCGACGGGCCTCACCTCGACCCGGATCTCGGCCACCAGGTCCAGACTCAGCAGGTGCTGCCAGAGCAAGGCCGTCCCGGTGTCGTTCACCGCGACGAACAGGGAGGAGCTGACCAGGTGCCGGGCCCGGCTCTGCTCCCACCGGTCCTCGACCTCGTACCGGCAGAACCCGACCGCGCGGCCCTCGACGTCCCGCACGATCACGTGGAAGCCGGGCTTGACGCGATCCCGGCTGGGTAGCCGGAGGATTCCGAGGCTCAGGTCGAACGCCCAGTCGTTCCGGGAGATCTCGCCCGACGTCGCCGCCAGGTAGCCCGCGTAGATCTCCGGCAGCAGGGCCCGGGCGGTGTCCCGGTCGACGAGTTCGGCCGAACCGGCCACCGGCTCCCGCAGCTGCGCCGCGGCGTCAACCACGAGGGTGCATTCGGAACTGGCCGGCCCGAAGCCGAAACGGCCGTAGATCCCCCACTCCGAGGCGTGCAGCACGGCCGCGACCTCGCCGCGGGCCCGCGCGGCGCCGAGGTCGGCCGTCATCAGGCGGGTAGCCAGGCCCCGCCGGCGGTGGGTGGACAGGGTGCTGACCGACGTGATGGCGCTGACGTCGACGGCCGCGCCGCCCGGGACGGTCAGCGCGACCGGGAACGAACGGGTCGTCGCGACGATCCGGTCGCCGTCGAAACCGGCCCAGGTCCGATCGAGCACCGTGCCGCCGCGGCGGGCCTTGGCATCGGCCTCAGCGTCCTCGGTGGGGTGCAGGAACCCGAGCCCCCAGGCCGCGCTGAACGCCGGCAACTCGTCTTCGGTGATGGTGCGTACGTCCAAGGTCATGTCCGGAAGGCTAAAGGGTCCGCCCCGCGCCTCGTCGAGTCGACGACCACCTGCGTCTCCGGATATCGGGTTGCGGTCACCGTCCTGGCTCTCCACAATCAGATCGGGCGATGGGGTGAAAATGCCAAGATCTGCCGTATCTCGGCCGGCGGCCTGTGGTCTGGTTCTGGCCGCGGTGCTGGGAGCCTGCACGACCGGCGCGACGTCGCCGGCGTCGACGGCGTCGACGGCGTCGACGGCGCCGACGGTGTCGGCCGAGGCGGCGACGGCCGTGCCGTCAGTCGGCGGGTCGATCACGCCCTCGCGCGCCGACTTCTCGTGCGCACCGTCGATCGACTCAGCTGATCCGCCGCCGGAATGGACGATCGTTCTCGACGTGGTCGCCCTGCCGGCCAGCCCAAGAGCACGATCCCTGCAGGCGACGGAGAGCGGTCTGGCCGGAACGCAGACGAGACTGTTCGCCAAGACCGGTCTGCTGGTGAGGGCCGGAGCCTCGTTGACCATCGGCATCGGCCCCGGATTCGCCGACCGGGCCCGGATCGGTTGGGGCGTCTCGCCGATCGCCGCCGAACTCACGGTGACCGATTGCCAGGATCCGGCGCGTCCGGAAGGCACATGGTTGGCCTACGCCGGCGGCTACTACGTCGATCGTCCGATGTGCCTGCCCATTCTGATCACGACGGGACGACGCAGCGCCCAGGTCAGCATCGGAGTGGGCACCACGTGCCCGGGTCAGCAAGCGGTCGAGACCGGCGACGTTCCCGATTCGACCGCCCGCACCGGCTGACCTCAGGACACGCCGGACCGAGTCCGGAGCACCGCGGATCAACCGGCGAGCGCCCGCACCCCGTCCGGGCCGAGCACGCGGCCAACCGTCGGCACGGCGGCCACTCCGTCGGGGCGCCGCACCGGCAGGCCCAGGTTCCTGGCCACCGCGTTCTGCGCAAGCGCGGCCACCCGAGCGCGATCGACGTGATCGCGTCCGGTTCCGGCGATGGCCGGGATCGGACGCAGCCAGTGCACCTGCACCGTCGTGCGCGGAGTCCGGAGCACCCGCCGCACGCTGGACGCGAGGGTCTCGTCTCCGACAAACGCCGCCGAGGTGATACCCGCGTCGTCACCGTCCAGGTACTGCACGGTGACCGGCGAGATCACCACTCCGGCGTTGATCGCGGCCTGGAACGGCGCGCGGTGGAACCGATCCAGCGCCCCGCCACACCGCGTCGTGGCCTCCGGGAACACCTGCACCCTGGATCCGGACCTCAAGGCCGCCGTCATGTCGGCGACCGCTTGGGGCAGCTCGCGGAGCCGCTTCCGCTCCAGGAACAGGGTGCCGGTTCGAGCGGCGGAACGGCCGATCAGCGGCCATCGAGCGACTTCGGATTTCGCCACCATGCGCATCGGGGCCGACGCCGACAGGGCCAGGATGTCCAGCCACGACACGTGATTGCCGACGACCAGGCTCGGCCCGGACCGCGGAGCGCCGTGCACCGACAGGCGCACGCCGACCGCCCGCAGGACCCAGCGAGACGCCTTGTGTTGCGCCCACGATCCCCTTCCGGCTCGCCCGGGACCCGGCACACTCGAGCACACCGCGATGAATACGGCACCGACGGTGAGCGCAACCGTCAACTGCACGGCGCGCGTCAGGTAGCGAGTGGTGCTGACCTCCGACATCGGTGGGTCGACGCAGTCGGCCCCGCACGCCGGGCGGACGCACCCTGTCATCGGGCGTCCCGGAGCAGGTTGACGTCATCGGCGCCGAGAAAGAACCGCAGATAGCGCCGGTTCGCCGTCTGCAGGTCCAGGAGGACCAGGAAATCGGCGGTTCCGAAATCGGGGTCGAACGCCGGCGGCCCGCACACCACGGCCCCGAGACGCAGATAGCCGCGCAGCAACGGGGGCACCGCGTCCGTCCGCCGCCGGGCGATTCCGGCGACCTCGAACTCCCTGCGCGGTCGACATCGGAGGGCCGGCGGCGCGGCGTACCGCTCGGCGGCCAGATCCGCGAAAGAGGCTGCGGCGGAGCCGCCGTCGGTGAGCGGAATGGAGGCGCAGCCCATCAGATAGCGGTACCCGGTCAGTTGCATGTACCGGGCGATGCCGCCCCACAACAACGAGATCGGCGCGGCCGTCCGGTGTTCCGCCGCGACACAGGAACGGCCGGCCTCGACCGTGCGGTCGAGGATGCCCTCGAGTGCGGTGAGGTCGAACTCGGTGTGGGAGTAGAGGCCGTGTCCGCGGGGACTGGAATCGTTGGCGTGCGGCGGAAGCAGCCGGTAGGTGGCGACGACCTCGCCGGGATCGGCCGAGGGGCCGGAGGCCCGGACGAGCAGGTGGTCGCACAGGTCGTCGAACGGATCGACGTCCAGGCCGGCCGGCCCCGGAGTGTCCGCCCCGCCTTCGGTGGCGAAGACGTCGTACCGGAGTCGTTGGGCGGCGAGCACATCGGCCGCATCAGCGGCCAGCGCGACGTGATAACCGTTGACAGGTGGAGCGTCGATCAGCTGGTTGGCCTTCGTCTGCAACTCTGTGGTGGTCACGTTCTGCAGAGTGTGCGCAGCCGAATCGGAGGACCGCCGAATGCGCAGCGTCCACCTGGTGGCCGCTGCGTGAATTTCAGCCGAGCCGAGCAGGAAGGGCCCGGAACGGACGTCGAAGCGTCAGTTCCGGGCCCCTCCCGGTGCCGGCCGTTCGCGTCAGCCCTTGCGAGCCTTGATCTCCGAGGCGAGTTGGGGGGCGACGGTGAACAGGTCACCGACGACGCCGTAGTCGGCGATCTCGAAGATGGGGGCGTCGGGATCCTTGTTGACCGCGACGATCGTCTTCGAGGTCTGCATCCCGGCGCGGTGCTGGATGGCACCGGAGATACCCAACGCGATGTACAGCTGCGGGGAGACGGTGGTGCCGGTCTGCCCGACCTGGAACTGGTGTGGGTAGTACCCGGAGTCCACCGCCGCCCTGGACGCGCCGACGGCGCCGCCCAGCGTGTCGGCCAGCTCCTCCACCACGTGGAAGTTGTCGGCCGAACCGACCCCGCGGCCACCGGAGACGACGACCTTCGCGCCGCCGAGTTCGGGGCGATCGCCCTGCTCCTCGGGCAGCCATTGCACGACGGTGGTCACCGCCGGGCCGGCCTCGGTCTCCAGGGGGACGATCTCGGGTGCGGTGACGGCCGGGGCCGCCCCCTCGATGGAGTTGGCCCGCACCGAGATCACCGGAACACCCCGGGTCACCGCGTACCTCGTGGTGTAGGCGCCGCCGAACACCGACTGCGTCGCCACCACGGCGCCGCCCTCGAGCTCGACCCCGACGACGTCGGCCAGCAGACCGGAGTCCAACCGCACCGCGAGCCGGCCGGCGATCTCCCGGCCGTCGAAGGTGGAGGCGACCAGCACCGCCGCTGGATCGCCGGCCGCGGCCGCGGCGGCGGCCAGCGCGGCGACCTGCCCGGTGAGCAGGACCCGGGTCGGGTCCACCGACTCCGCCGCGTAGATCTTGCTCGCGCCGGCCGCGGCCAGCTGATCGGCCAGGGCGGCGGCGGTACCCGGGGCACCGACCACCACCGCGGACGGGGACCCCAACGCGGACGCGGCCGCCAGCAGCTCCAGGGTCACCTTGCGCAACGCGTTGTCGACGTGTTCGACGAGAACCAGAACTTCACTCATGATCGTGGTCTTCCTTTCCGGCTCAGACGAGTCGCTGCGCGACGAGGTAGTCGGCGATCCTGGTGCCGCCGGTGCCGTCGTCGACGACCTTCTCGCCGGCGGACTTGGCCGGCCGAGGGGCGCCCGACACCACCTGGGTGGAGGCATTGGCCAGTCCCAGCGAACCGGCGTCCAGGCCCAGATCGGCCGCGGACAACGTGGTGACCGGCTTGGATTTGGCGGCCATGATGCCCTTGAAGTTCGGGTACCGAGGCTCGCCGATCTTCTCGTTCACCGACACCACCGCCGGCAGCGACGCCGACACCTTCGCCGACCCGCCCTCCACCACCCGCTCCGCGGACAGGGTGGACCCCTCGACCGCGATCGAGACCACCGACGTCACCGCGGGCAGCCCCAGCCGTTCGGCCAGCATCGCCGGCATCGACGCCGTCCGGCCGTCGGTCGCCTCGTTCCCGGTGATGATCAGATCCACGTTCAACGTCTTCAACGCAGCCGCCAACGCCGCCGACGTCTGCAACGCGTCCGACCCGGCCAACGCCGCGTCATTGATGTGCACCGCCTTGTGGGCGCCCATGGCCAACGCCTTGCGCAGGGTCTCGGTGGCCCGGTCCGGACCCATCGTCACCACCGTCACCGTCCCACCGTGGGCCTCGGTCAACTGCAGACCGATCTCCACCCCCTTGGAATCGATCTCGTCGATCACGGCATCGGCCGCATCACGGTCCAGGACCCAATCGCCCTCGCGCAGCTTGCGCTCGGAATACGTATCAGGCACCTGCTTGACCAGAACTGCAATGTCCATGGTCCTGCTCAACCTCTCAGTAGTTGCTCGTGGTAGTTGGCGTGCGGTGGTACCGATCTCCTCGTCCGCCGCAACGAGGACGCCGCCGGACAATCTGGCGCCCATGTTCTCACCCCGGCCGCGAGGGACCGGTCCGGCGGTGGCCGATAACCGCTAAGTTACTCGCCAGTAGCTTAGCCGACACCTCTTCTCATCCCGCGGGCCGCCGGTGCGACCGGGGCGAATCGGGCCGGGCGTGGCACGCTTGTCCTCGTGTCCTCCTCCGAGCCCCGCCTCTCCCGACCGCTGACTGTGGGTTCCGCGCCCGAACTGACCGGCCCGGACAGCAATCCGTTGAAATCGAACGTCCCGTTGTCGACCCACATCGCGTTGATCGGCTGCATGCTGCTCTTCTTCGTGAGCGCGACGCTGATCACACTCCAGGCGGCCTGGCCCTGGTGGATCGTGGTGGTCGTCATCGCCATCCCCGTTCTGGTCGTCCTCTCCCAGCGATACGGCCGGGTCAGGAAGGCTCGCCGGGAGCGCCTCGAACTGGAAGCGAAACTGGGCCGCGGCCGGTCGGCCGGAGCTGGTCGATGAGCCCGATTCCGGTGATCATGGACGTGGACACCGGCATCGATGATGCCATGTCCCTCCTCTTCGCGGTCCGTCATCCCGGCATCGACCTGCGCGCGGTGACCTGCGTCGTCGGTAACACGGGAGTGGAGCAGGTGGCGGCCAACACGCGGTACGTGCTCGACGCCGCGGGGGCACCGGACATCCCGGTGGCCCGCGGGTCGGCGCGGCCGATGCTGGTACCCCCGGCCGACGCCAGCCACGTCCACGGCGTGGACGGCCTGGGCGGATTCTCCCGCCCGTCCGACCGCCGGATGAGCCGGCTGAGCGCGGTCGAACTGCTGCGCCGCGAGCTGATGGCAGCGGTCGGGACGGGCGAGAAGATCACGCTGGTCCCCAGCGCTCCGCTGACCAACATCGCGTTGTTGCTGCGGACCCATCCCGAGGTGGCCGCCGGCATCGAACGGATCCTGTTCATGGGCGGGTCCGCGTCGGTCGGGAACGCAACGGCGACCGCGGAGTTCAACATCTGGCACGACCCGGAAGCCGCGGCCGTGGCGCTGACCGCGGCCGGCGAACTCGACATCCCGGTGACGATGTACGGGCTCGACGTGTTCAACGACGTGGTGATCTCCCGGTCCGAGGCGGCCCGCCTGCGGTCGCGACTGGACCCGGCCGCGCAATTGGCCGGCTCGCTCATCGAATTCGCCTGCGACACGTTCGACGCCGACACCGCCACCATCGGCGATGCCGGGACCGTCTGCGCCGTGGTCGACCCTGACGGCCTGCGGACCGAACGGTTCCCGGTGCAGGTCGAACTGAGCCGCGGGCTGGCCCGCGGACAGACCGTGGTCGACCGCCGCACCTGGATCGGCGACCTGAAGGCGGATCCGCAGCAGACCCGCCCGACGATGGTCGACGTCGCCCTGGAGGTCGACGGCCGCCGTTATGCCGACCTGTGGCTGGCGACCATCAGCGCCTGAGGGACCAGCCGGTCAGACGCCGATGTCCTCGTTCCAGAGCTCGGGCTCCTCGTCGATGAAGTCGGTCATCATCTGCACGCAGGCCGGGTCGTCGACCACGATCACCTCGACGCCCCGGCTGCGCAGCAGGTCCTCGGCCCCGCGGAAGGTGCGGTTCTCCCCCACGATGACCCGCGGGATCTTGTAGAGCAGGATCGCCCCGGTACACATGTCGCAGGGCGACAATGTCGTCACCATGGTGGCTTTGGCGTACACGCGGGCCGGAAGGCGGCCGGCGTTCTCCAGGCAGTCGGTCTCGCCGTGACGAATGGCGCTGCCCAGCTGCACGCGCTGATTGGAACCGGTGGCCAGGATCTCGCCGTCGACCACCAACGCCGCCCCGATCGGGATACCTCCCTCGGACCGGCCCTTCCGGGCCGCGGCCACGGCGGCGGCGAGATGTTCCAGATCGGTTGCGCTGGGGGTGGTCTGGCTCATGTGGATCCTCCGTGGGTGGCCTGGGAACATCGGCGGACGTCGCTCAGCGGTCCGAGTCCATCGTTTCATCCCTGGCATGCTGAACGGCATGCGGACCGACCCCGAACTGCCCCGCGACCGCCGGTCGCCGCGACTCGGCCTGCGCACGATCCTGCCCGTGGCCGCCCTGGTCGGCGCCGGGGTGCGGCCGGAACGCCTCGGACTGTCGACGACACCGTATGTACTGCATGCCCTTTCGTTTCGCGGCCCGCTGAGCCTGCTGCTCGCCTCGGCCGGCCTCGCCGTCCTGCGGGGCGGAACGACCACCCCCGGCCGGACCAGGACGACCGCCGGCCTGGCCCTGGCTCTAGCCGGCCTCGGGCAGGCCGGCATCGTCGCCCGCCGTGGCTGGGCCTGCCGGCCGGTTCCCGGACGGGCGGATCTGGTGGCCATCAGCCTCAACACGCTGGGTGGCGCCGCGACGCCGGAGCAGGTGGCCGCACTGGTACTCGCCGAACTCCCGGCCACCTCGTCGGTCATGGTGTCGCTACCGGAGACCTCGCCCGCCGATGCCGCCCGCATCGCGGACCGCCTGGCCGCCGCCGGACACCCGTTCCAGGCGTTCTCGACCACCGAGGGACCACGCCGGTTCGACACCACGAGTCTGCTGCTCAGTGAGAATCTGGGCTCCTACCAACAGGTTCCGGCCCCGCTGATGTTGCTCGGGGCCGTCCTCGCGACGCCCCGGTCCGGCTCCGGACCCACCTTCGCCGCCGTGCATCCCGGGGCCCCGGTGGCCGCGGTCGGGTACCCGGAGTGGGCGACCTACGTGTCACGCGCGGTGGACCTGTGCCGGTCGAACCCCGACTCGGTGGTCGCCGGTGACTTCAACGCCACCATCGACCACGGGCCGATGCGGCACCTGGAGCCGTCTTTCGACGCCGCGGTCCGGGCCGGCCGGGGGGCCGAGGGCACGTGGCCCGCCGCATTCCCGGCGCCGCTGGCCGCACCGATCGACCACGTCCTGGTCAACGGCGGCTACGACGTGCTGGGCAGCCGGACGGTACGGGTGGGCGCCAGCGACCACCGCGCCGTGATCGTGCGACTGCGCCGTCGCTGACCGGCCGTCGAACGGGTCAACCGGTCGGTCGACCCGCGCGCAGGGTGTCGACCGCGGCCGCGCCGCCCAAGCCGGAGACCCCGCCGCCACGCACCGTCCCGGCCCCGGCCAGCAGGATCTTCGTGCACCCAGGGACCTGCGTCCCGAACCGCTGGGCGGGCGTCGGGTCGACCTCGTCGTCGAGCCACGGCCAGCTCAGGTCGCCGTGGAAGATGTTGCCGCCGGGCATGCCCACCGAGGCCTCGACGTCGAGCGGGGAGGCGACGTCCAGGCAGAGCCGGCCGTTCGCGTCGCGGGCCAGGCAATCGGTGAGCGGTTCGGCCAGGTGCAGCTGCAGGGCGGCCAAGGCGGCCTCGGCCGCCTGCGCCCTAGCCGTCTCCGGGTCCTCGCGGAACAGCGCGTCGGGGGTGTGCAGCCCGAACAGCGTCAGGGTGGCTCCGGAGTGGCCGTTCAGGATCGACGGGTCGGTCAGCGAGTGGCAATAGACCTCACCGGGGAGCGGCGACGAAATCCGGCCGGCCGCCGAATCCCGGTACGCCGCTTCGAGTTGGTCGAACCCTTCCTCGAGATGCGTCGTACCGGCGAAGGCGACCGCCGGGTCGACGCCGGAAGCCAGACGAGGCAACCGATCCAGCAACATGTTGATCTTCAGCTGCGCACCGACCGGACGGGCCGCGGGCCGGCCGAGCCATTGCTGAACAGTCATCGGGGCCACCGCGGCCAGCAGGACATCGGCCGCGAAGTCGCGTCCGTCGGCGGTGGCCGCTCGCACACCGTCGGTGTCCTCGCCGGCCGAGACCACTCGGGCCCCGGTGACGATCTGGACCCCGACCTCCACCGCCCTGGCGGTGAGCGCTTCGGCGACCGCGCCCATCCCGCCCATGGGCACCAACCACTCGCCGGTCCCCCGGCCGATCAGGTGGTAGAGAAAACACCGGTTGGCCAGCAACGACTCGTCGAACAGGGAGGTGTGCGTGCCGATCAGGCCATCGGTGGCCACCACCCCGCGGACCAGGTCGTCGTCGAAACGGCGGGTGATCCCGACGCCGAGCGGAGTCTCGAAGATGTCCGTCCAGAGCTGGGGGCCGGCCGCCGCGACGACGGCCTCCCTGACCTGCGAGCGGGTGCGCATCGGCCCCGACAGAGCGGGGGCGAGCACCCTCGCCATCTGCGCGCACTCAGCGTAGAACTGCTGCCACGCTTGAAACTCGCGGTCGGATCCGGTCAGCGCACGGAACGAGGCGGACGTGGCCGGACCGGGCTTGCGTTCGACCAGCAGGCCGCCGGGCACTCCGTCTCGCCGGTACGGGGTGTAGGAGGACACGTCGCGCGACAGGAGCGTCAGGTCGATACCGAGTTCGTCGATCAGCTGCTGCGGCATCAGTGAGACGAGATAGGAGTAGCGACTCAACCGGACCGGGTGGCCGGCGAACACACGACTGCCGACGCTCGCCCCGCCCAGGTGGTCCGCCGCCTCGAGCAGGGTGACCCGCGCACCCGTCCGGGCGGCGAGAATGGAAGCGACCAAACCGTTGTGGCCGCCGCCGACCACCAGCACCCGATCAGCACCCGACCGCATCACCGTCACCTGCGTTCCCGCTCGCCGCGCCGCGCCGCCCGACCCGCGTCGGCGTCGAGGTCACGTGGATGCCGGTCAGCGTAGGGCACACACGGGTCCAACGACCCGGTCCGTCGACCCCTGCAGCAGCTATGCTCCGACCAACATCGCGCACCAGGCGACGCCCGGAGAGCTTGCACCCGGCACTGCGCACCGACGACGAACTGGGGAACCTCGATGACCACGCCGGACCCGTATCAACCGCCCCCCTCCGACCCGCACGGGTATCCGACATCGGGTTATCCGGCGGGCAGCGGCTATCCGCCGCCCGCGTCGCAACCGCCGTCAACCCCGCCCGGGTACCCGGGTCAGGGCGGGTACCCCGGACCGGACCCGATCCCCGGCCATCTGGCCGGCTCCCCCGACACCAGCGGATATCCGGCGCTGCCCGCGCCCGGTGGGTACGGCCCCCCGCCCGCCTACCCGACCGGCGCTTACCCACCGGCGACCTCGGGCTACCCCCCGGCCTACGGCACTCCGGGCTACTGCGTTCCGACCTACGGTGTGCCGATGGTTCCGGGCTATCCGGTCGGTCCGCGCAACGGCATGGGCACCGCTGCTCTGGTGCTCGGAATCATCGGCGTTGTCTTCTGCTGGAACTTCATCGGGTTCATCCTCGGGATCCTCGCCGTCATCTTCGGTGCCGTCGGGCTGGGCCGGGTCAAGAGCGGCGAGGCGACCAATCGAGGAGCGGCGATGGCCGGTCTCGTCCTGGGAATCATCGCCGCCGTGCTGCTGATCGTCGTGTTCGTCGCTGTGCTCGGCTCCGTCGGTTTCGGCATCTACACCAACTCCTGACGCGACACCGCACGGCACCGGCTGTCGGTGACCGCGGTTACCGTGACCAGGTGCCACCTGCCTCCGACGTCGACACCGATCTGCCCACCAATGCGGTCACCACGCCCGCCGCACCGGAGACACCCCGAGCCGCCGGGTGGATCCGCCGGCTGTGGGCATACTGCCGACGGCACCCGACCGCCGCCTGGCTGGCCGGGCTGTCCGCGCTCGCCGGGGTGGGCCTCGGAGCGCTGACTCCGCTACTGACCGGCGCCGCGGTGGACCATGCCCGCTCCGGGCACACCGCGGGCCTTCCGCTGATCATCACCGCACTGGTGGTGCTGGCCCTGATCCGCTTCGGGTCGTCGTTCATCCGCCGCTGGGCCGGCGGCCGGCTGTCCCTGGACGTGCAGCACGACATGCGTCAGGACGTGTTCGCCGCGTTGGCCCGCTTGGACGGGGCGGCGCAGGACGCGCTCCGCACCGGCCAGGTGGTCTCCCGCGCCTCGTCGGATCTGCAGATGGTGCAGGGCCTGCTGGCCGTCGTACCGCTGTCGGCCGGGCAGGTCGTGCTGTTCGTGGCCTCGCTGGCGATCATGGTGTGGCTCTCACCGTTGCTGACCCTGACCGCCCTGATCACCCTCCCGGCGATCTTCCTGCTGACCAGGGCCACCCGGACGACGCTGTTCCCGGCCACCTGGGCCGCCCAGCAGTCGGCGGCCGAAGTGGCCGAGATCGTCGAGGAGGACGTCACCGGCGTCCGGGTGGTGAAGGGCTTCGGCCAGGAGGACCGCGAGACCGGACGGCTCCGCCGGGGGGCGGCCCGGCTGTACGCGGACCGGATGCGGGCGGTCCGCCTCACCGCCCGGCTCAATCCCGGGTTGGTCGCGCTCACCGCCCTCGGGCAGGTCGGAGTGCTCGCCCTCGGCGGCTACCTGGCCCTGCACGGCACCATCAGCGTCGGCACCTTCCTGTCGTTCACCCTCTATCTGTCCCAGCTGGTGTCGCCCACCCGCACCCTGTCCTTCCTGCTCATCCTCGGTCAACAGGCCAGGGCCTCGGTGGAGCGGGTGGTGGAGATCATCGACTCCCGGGCGGCGATCACCGATCCGGTCGGGCCGGCCACCCCGGTTCCGCCCGGCCCGATCGACGTCGACCTGATCGGCGTCCGCTTCGGCTACACCCACGACGAGCCGGTGCTGGACGACTTCACCCTGCACGTCCCGGCTGGCTCCACCGTGGCGCTGGTCGGCGCGTCCGGCTCCGGCAAGTCGACGGTGTCCCTGCTGCTACCCCGCTTCTACGAGGGCCAGTCCGGCTCGATCCGGCTCGGCGGCGTCGACATCCGGGACTTCACCCTGGCCGACCTGCGAGGGACGGTCGGGGTGGTGTTCGAGGAGGCGTTCCTGTTCTCCGCCTCGATCGCGGCGAACATCGGATACGGCCGACCCGAGGCGACCGACGCCGATATCCGCGCCGCCGCACGGGCAGCAGAGGCCGAGGACTTCATCGACGCGCTGCCCGAGGGCTTCGACACGGTGATCGGCGAACGCGGCCTCACCCTGTCCGGGGGCCAGCGGCAACGTCTGGCCCTGGCCCGGGCGATGATCACCGATCCCAGGGTCCTCGTCCTCGACGACGCCACCAGCGCCGTCGACCCGGTGACCGAGGCGGCCATCCACAGCACCCTGCACCGACTGACCGCCGACCGCACGACCATCCTGATCGCGCACCGCCGTAGCACCCTGGAGCTGGCCGACACCGTCGCCATGGTGGTGGCCGGCCGGGTGGTGGACACCGGCACGCACGACGATCTGATGGTCCGCTGCGCGCCGTATCGCGAGTTGCTCGGCGGCGACGGCGAGGAGATCGACCGCTCCGCCCCGACCGCCCGGCCGGTGGCCGACCCGGCCGACGACGGCCTCACCCCCGATCTGTGGCCGGCCGTCGAAACGACGTCGGAGATGAAGATCCGGACCATCGAGAACCCCCGCGTCGGCGGTGGCCCGGGCGGGGGCATGCTCGGCTCGTTGCCGGCCACCCCCGACCTCCTGGCCCGGGTCGCCGCGCTCCCCCCGGCCACCGATCCGCCCCCGCCCGAACTGCCGGACGACCTAGTGGTGCCCAAGACCGGCAAGGCGGCCGCGGCCGCCTTGCAGGATCCGCACCCACTGCTGGGAAAGTTGTCGCTCAGCCGCACCCTGCGCCCGGTCCGGGCCCTGCTGATCCTGTCCCTGATCCTGATCGCGGCCGACGCGGTGGCCGCCCTGATGCTGCCGATTCTGATCAAACGCGGCATCGACGACGGCGTCGCCAAGGGCGCCATCGGAGTGGTGTGGACTGCATCGGTCATTTCCCTGCTGATCGTGGTGGCCGACTACGCGATCCAGCGCTGGCAGCAGATCGTCACCGGCAAGGCCGGTGAAACCGTCCTGTACGGCCTGCGCATCCGCGAGTTCGCCCACCTGCAGCGCCTCGGGCTGGACTTCTACGAACGAGAGATGGCCGGCCGGATCATGACGAGGATGACGGCCGACGTCGATGCCTTGTCGTCCTTCCTGCAGACCGGACTGGTCACGTCCGTCGTCTCGTTGGCCACTTTCGGCGGCATCGCGGTGGTCCTGCTCTTCATGAACGTCGGGCTGGCGCTCCTCGCCTTCTCGGTGCTGCCGCCACTGGCGGTGGCCACCTTCTTCTTCCGGCGCTACTCGACCAGGGCGTACACGGAGGCACGGGAGAAGGTCAGCATCGTGAACGCCGATCTGCAGGAGAACGTCTCCGGCATGCGGATCACCCAGGCCCTGGGCCGGGAGGAGACCAACGCGGCCGGTTTCGCCGCCCGCAGCGAGGACTACCGCCGCTCGCGGATGCGGGCCCAGACGGCGATCTCGATCTACTTCCCGTTCGTCGCTCTGCTCAGCGAACTGGCCGCCGCCCTGGTGCTCGGCGTCGGTGCGCACCGAGTGGTCACCGGGGCGGTGACGGCCGGAACCCTGGTCGCCTTCGTCCTGTACCTGGACTCGTTCTTCTCCCCGATCCAGCAGCTGTCGCAGATCTTCGACGGCTACCAGCAGGCCGCCGTGGGCCTGAGCCGGATCGGTGATCTGCTCTCCACCCCGACCTCGACCCCGCCGGCGGCCCATCCGGTCCCCGCGCCGGCGCTGACCGGTCACGTCGCGGCGAAGGACGTCGGATTCCGGTACTCCACCGCCCAACCGGGCGCCGCCGCCGCGCTGGACGGGGTGACCCTGGACATCACCTCCGGGGAGACGGTCGCCGTGGTCGGCCCGACCGGGGCCGGCAAGTCCACGCTGGTCAAGCTGATCGCGCGGTTCTACGACGTGACGTCCGGCGCGATCCTGATCGACGGCGTCGACGTCCGCTCGCTGGAGCTCGGCTCCTACCGCCGGCAGCTCGGTGTGGTGCCCCAGGAGCCGCACCTGTTCTCCGGCACGGTCCGCGACAACATCGCCTACGGGCGTCCGGACGCCTCCGACCGCGACGTCGAAGCGGCCGCCCGCTCGGTCGGAGCCGTCGCGGCCATCGCCGGGCTACGCGGCGGCTTCCGGCACCAGGTCGAGGAACGCGGACGCAATCTCTCGGCCGGGCAGCGGCAGCTGATCTCGCTGGCCCGGGCCGAGCTGGTGAACCCGGAGTTGCTGCTCCTTGACGAGGCCACCGCCGCGCTGGATCCGGCGGCCGAGGCCGCGGTGCTCGCGGCCACGGACCGTCTGGCCCGGGGGCGGACCACGATCGTCGTCGCGCACCGGCTGACCACGGCGTCCCGCGCCGATCGGATCATCGTCATGGACCACGGCAAGGTGGTCGAGATCGGCACGCACGCGGACCTGCTCGACCGCGGCGGCCTCTACAGCCGCCTCTACGCCGAGCAGCCGTGACGGAGCCTCGTGCGGCGCCGGGCCGGAACCGCTCGTAAGTTGGTCGGCATGACCCCCGTGTTGCCGGACCTGCTGAACATCGACGCCACGCTGAGCGACACCGAGCGGGACATCCGGACCGCCACTCGCCACCTGGTGGACGACCTGGTGCGGCCGCACATCGCCCGCTGGTATGCCGACGGCCGCATCCCGGCCCGGCAGCTGGCCGCCCAGTTCGGCGAGTCCGGTCTCCTGGGTATGCACCTCGACGGCTACGGGTGTGCCGGGGCCTCGGCGGTCGAGTACGGATTGGCCTGCCTGGAGCTGGAGGCCGGCGACTCCGGCGTCCGATCGCTGGTCTCGGTCCAGGGATCACTGGCCATGTATCCGATCTGGAAGTACGGATCGGACGAGCAGAAGGACCGGTGGCTGCCCGGGATGGCCGCCGGTGAACTGCTCGGCTGCTTCGGGCTCACCGAACCCGACTCCGGCTCCGACCCGGCATCGATGACCACCCGGGCGACCCGGACCGCCGACGGGTTCCGTCTCGACGGCGTCAAGATGTGGATCACCAACGGCACCGTCGCCGACGTGGCCGTCATCTGGGCCAAGACGACCGACGAGGACAGCGGGCGGGACGTGGTGCGTGGGTTCCTGGTGCCGACCGGCACTCCGGGATTCAGCGCGCGAGAGGTGCCGGCCAAGCTGTCCCTCCGTGCCTCGGCCACCGCGGAAATCGTTCTGCACGGGGTGGAGGTACCGGAGACGGCGATCCTGCCGCACGTCACCGGGCTCCGCGGACCGTTGGGCTGCTTGAACCAGGCCAGAGCCGGAATCCTCTTCGGCGCCCTCGGCGCCGCCCGCGATGCCCTGGCCAGCGCCCTGGACTATGCGACCACCCGCATCCAGTTCGGTCGACCGCTGGCCGGCTTCCAACTGACCCAGGCCAAGTTGGCCGACATGACGACCGCCTGGAACAGCGCCTACCTGATGGCCTTGCACATCGGCCGTGCGGTGGATGCCGGCACGGCCACCCCCCAGGCGATCTCCATGGGCAAGTTGCACTCCACCCGCACTGCGCTGGACATCGCCCGCACCAGCCGGACCATCCTCGGGGCCAGTGGCATCACCGGCGACTACCCGGTGATGCGGCACGCGGCCAACCTGGAAACGGTGCTCACCTACGAGGGAACGGCCGAGATCCATCAGCTGATCCTGGGCAAGGCCCTGACCGGATTCGATGCCTTCGCATGAGATCCGCGTGGCCCACCAACCCGGCCCAGGGTTGCGCCGACACGGAAAGGGAAACTGTGAGGCATGTCCCGCCGTCAGTTCACCCCGTTGCGTGACGGCGGACTAGCCTTGACAGGTCTACACATCGTCCAGAGTCGAGAAGGCGGATCGCGACAGTGTCGTCAGCCACCGTGCCAGAGTTCGGTCCCAACGACTGGTTCGTCGAGGAGAAGTACAACCAATTCCTCGCCGACCCGGCCAGTGTCGAGCAGATCTGGCGAGATTTCTTCACCGATCCCGTCGCCGAGCAGCGTAAAGCGTTGAGCAGCAACGGTTCCGCTGACACGGCGACACCAGCGGTCGCCGCCCCGGCGGCCCCGGCCGCACCTTCGGCCCCGGCGCCGGCGGCCGCCGCCCCGGCGGCGAAGACCCCGCCGCCCCCGCCGCCACCCGCCCGGAAGAACGGCGCTCCGGTCTCCTCTGCCCCCTCGGCGCCGGCTCCCTCGACGCCGGCCAAGGCGGCCCCCGCACCCGCCCCGGCCGCCAAGGCGCAGCCGATGACCGCCCCCGAACCGATCAAGCCGGCCGCCCGGACGGCCACCACGGCGACCCCGGACGACCTGGTCGTCAACAAGGCGGCGAAGGCGGCCCGGATCGCCGAGAAGAGCTCCGACGACGTCAGCGCCCCGCTCCGCGGCGCCTCCGCGGCCGTTGTCCGCAACATGACAGCCTCGCTGGAGGTCCCGACGGCCACGTCGGTGCGGGCCGTCCCGGCCAAACTCATCGGCGACAACCGCATCGTCATCAACAACTTCCTGCGCCGCAACCGCGGCGGCAAGGTGTCGTTCACCCACATCATCGGGTACGCGATCATCAAGGCCCTCGGTGCCTACCCGAACATGAACCGGCACTTCCAGGAGGTCGACGGCAAGCCGCAGATGGTCACGCCGGCCCACGTCAACCTGGGTCTGGCCATCGACCTGCCGGGCAAGGGTGGGCAGCGGACGCTGGTCGTCGTCCCGATCAGGAACTGCGAAGGGATGACCTTCACGCAGTTCTGGGCGGCCTACGAGGCGGTCGTCCGCAAGGCCCGCAACGGCGCGCTGACGGCCGAGGACTACGCCGGCACCACCATCTCGCTGACCAACCCCGGCGGCATCGGGACCGTGCACTCGGTGCCGCGGCTGATGTCCGGTCAAGGCACGATCATCGGCGTCGGGGCCATGGAGTACCCGGCCGAATTCCAGGGCGCCAGCGACCAGACCCTGTCCGAGCTCGGCATCTCCAAGATCATGACGCTGACCTCGACCTACGACCACCGGATCATCCAGGGCGCGGAGTCCGGCGAATTCCTCCGCCGGGTGCATCAGCTGCTGCTGGGCGAGGACGGCTTCTACGACGAGGTCTTCGCGTCGCTGCGCATCCCGTACGAGCCGGTTCGCTGGGTGCAGGACTTCGACGCCGGCCGGGCCGGATCGGTCGATCGCACGGCTCGGGTGCTGGAACTGATCGACGCCTACCGCACCCGCGGCCACCTGATGGCCGATACCGATCCGCTGAACTACCGCCAGCGCCGGCACCCCGACCTCGACGTGCTCTCGCACGGCCTGACCCTCTGGGACCTGGACCGCGAGTTCCCGGTCGGCGGGTTCAACGGCGCCGAGTTCATGAAGCTGCGCGACGTGCTCGGCGTACTCCGCGACTCCTACTGCCGCACCGTCGGCGTCGAGTACATGCACATCATGGACCCGGTGCAGCGCAAATGGATCCAGCAACGGGTCGAGGTCAAGCGGGACAAGCCGGGCCAGGACGAGCAGAAGTACATCCTGGGTCGGCTCAATGCCGCCGAGGCGTTCGAGACGTTCCTGCAGACCAAGTACATCGGTCAGAAGCGGTTCTCGCTGGAGGGCGGCGAGACGGTCATCGCGCTCCTCGACGCCGCGCTGAACCGGGCCGCCGAGTACGGCATGCACGAGGTCGTCATCGGCATGGCCCACCGTGGCCGCCTCAATGTGCTGGCCAACATCGTCGGCAAGCCGTACCAGCAGATCTTCCGCGAGTTCGAGGGCAACCTCGACCCGCGGCAGGCCCACGGTTCGGGTGACGTCAAGTACCACCTGGGGGCCGAGGGCAAGTACATCCGCCCGTTCGGTGACGGCCAGGTCGATGTCTCGCTGGTGGCCAACCCTTCGCACCTCGAAGTCGTCGACCCAGTGCTGGAAGGCGTGACCCGAGCCAAGCAGGACCTGCTGAACCTGGGCGAGGGCGGCTTCACGGTGCTGCCGATCGCGCTGCACGGGGACGCCGCGTTCGCCGGCCAGGGTGTCGTGGCCGAGACGATGAACCTGTCCCAGCTGCGCGGATACCGCACCGGCGGCACGGTGCACGTGATCATCAACAACCAGGTCGGTTTCACCACCGCCCCCGAGGCGTCACGTTCGTCGGAGTACTGCACCGACGTCGCGAAGATGATCCAGGCCCCGATCTTCCACGTGAACGGCGACGATCCCGAGGCCGCGGTCTGGGTGTCCCGCCTGGCCGTGGAATACCGGCAGGCGTTCGGCCAGGACGTCGTCATCGACATGGTCTGCTACCGGCGGCGCGGTCACAACGAGGGTGACGATCCCTCGATGACGAACCCGCTGATGTACCAGATCATCGACGGCAAGCGTTCCGTCCGGCGGATCTACACCGAGGCCCTGATCGGCCGCGGCGACCTGTCCCCGGAGGACGCCGAGGAGTCGCTGAAGGACTACCACCAGCAGCTGGAACGGGTGTTCAACGAGGTCAAGGAACTCGAGCGCGGCATCGCCGCGCCGAGCCCGTCGGTCGAGGCCGAGCAGCCGATCCCGCCGAAGGTCGACACCGCGATCCCGCTGGAGGTCCTGCACCGGATCGCCGACGCGCAGGTCGACTTCCCGTCCGGATTCACCGCTCACCCCCGGGTCAAGACGGTGCTGGAGCGTCGGGTGGAGATGTCGCGCAACGGCGGAATCGACTGGGCGTTCGGGGAGCTGCTGGCCTTCGGCTCGATCGCGATGGACGGCCGGTTGGTCCGGCTCTCGGGGCAGGACTCACGGCGCGGGACTTTCGTGCAACGCCACGCGGCGCTGATCGACCGCAACACCGGCGCGGAATACGTTCCGCTGCAGAATCTCTCGGAAGGTCAGGCCAAGTTCCTGGCTTACGACTCGGCACTGACCGAGTACGCCGGGCTCGGCTTCGAGTACGGCTACTCGGTGGCCAACCGCGAGGCCCTGGTGCTGTGGGAGGCGCAGTTCGGTGACTTCGTCAACGGTGCCCAGTCCGTCATCGACGAATACCTCTCCTCCGGCGAGGCCAAGTGGGGTCAGCAGACCGGCGTCGTGCTGTTGCTGCCGCACGGCCATGAGGGCCAGGGCCCCGACCACACGTCGGGCCGCATCGAGCGGTTCCTCCAGTTGTGCGCCGAGGGTTCGATGACGGTCGCGGTGCCCTCCACCCCGGCCAACTACTTCCACCTGCTGCGCCGGCACGTGTTCGACGGCGTCCACCGCCCGATGATCGTCTTCACCCCGAAGTCGATGCTGCGCAACAAGGCGGCCGTTTCCTCGGTCGCCGACTTCACCGAGGGCAAGTTCCAGTCGGTGATCCCGGACGTCTCGGCCGACCCCGGTGCGGTCAAGAAGGTGCTGTTCACCTCGGGCAAGCTGTACTGGGAACTGGACGCGCACCGCCGGGCCAACAGCATCACCGACACGGCGATCGTCCGGATCGAGCAGATCTACCCCGTGCCGCGGCGCAAGCTCGCGCACATCCTGGAGGCCTACCCGAACGTCACCGATTTCCGTTGGGTGCAGGAGGAACCGGCCAACCAGGGTTCCTGGACGTTCCTGGCCCTGGCGCTGCCCGAGATGCTCCCCCGGTTGACCGGGATCAAGCGGGTCTCCCGCCGCGCCATGGCCGCCCCGTCGGCCGGTTCGCTCCGGGTGCACGAAGTCGAGCAGGCAGCGGTGATCGCGGCGGCCTTCGCCGGCTGAGGCTGCCCTTCGGCGCATACATTGCTGCCCTGCGCAGTCGAAAGTGCCCGTATTCGCGCCGTTCCGGCCGGATACGGGCACTTTTGTGTGCGCAAGCGTCCGAAGGTCAGTGCGCAAGCGTTCGGAAGGTCAGTTGTGCACCGGCCTCCGAGTTGTCCACATTCCCCGCAGCTCGCTGGCCCCGGCTCGCCGCCGGCATCACGCTGGTCCAGCATGCAACGTCTCAGCGCACTGAACGAAGATCTCCGTCTGCTCGACTCGACCCGGAGGGGTCTGATCGTCACGTCGGATGCCCGCGAATTCGGGATCTCCGACAAGGTGATCCGTCGCCTCGAACGGGACGGCGACCTGCTGCAGTTGAGCAGTGGGGTCTACGCCGACCGGCTGCGGTTCGAGGCCGCATCGTCCTGGGAGAGATTCGGGTTGCGGAGCCGCGCGTGGACCATCAGCGGTCGCCGTGACGCATCGGCCAGTGACTTCTCGGCCGCGGCGATCCTGGGACTGCCCATGTGGGGTGAACCGCCCGACCTCCCCCGGGTGCTTCGTCCCGGTTCGGCCCATCGCGGCCATTCCCGGACCCCGAACGGTCGCATCCGCTTCGGCTGGCTCCCTCCGCACCACCGGTGGCCGTTCTCCAGTGTTGCGGTGACCAGCGCGGCGTACGCCTGCATCGACGTCATCCGGATGGGTAGCCGACTGCAGGGTCTCACCGTCGGCGACTACGCCCTGGCGGTCGGCATCACGCCCGAACAACTGTGGGACGTTGCGGAGAATCTCAAGCGGTACAAGGGAATGCAGTCGGTGGAGTGGGTTCTGAGCCGCGCGGATCGACGTTCGGAGAGCCCCGTGGAGTCGGCCGGACGGCTTGCCTGCCTGACCTTCGGACTGCCCGAGGCGGTGGCCAACCCGTGGATCATCGGAGGCGCCAAGCCGCGGCGGGTTGATCTCCTGCTGCCCGAGCACGGAATCGTCCTGGAGGCGGACGGTCAGATCAAGTACAACGATCGGCCCGATGCGGCGACGATCGTCATGGATCAGAACGACCGGGAGCGAGAGATCCGGGACCTCGACTTCGACGTCCTACGCTTCGACGCCGCCCTCGCGGTGGGTCGACCGGCCGAACTCGCGGGCCGCCTGCGGCGGATGATTGCCCGACGACGCGGACGCCGAGCGCCGGACTGCTGGTCGATGCAGCCGCCCCCAGGGTGGTCCGAGCCCGGTCTGGGGCAGGGCTGGCCGGACCCGACCTTCCGTGGGTTCTTGTGACGGGTTCCGGTGGCAAGTTCTTGTGACGGGTTCCGGTGGCGAGTTCTTGTGACGGTTCCGGTGGCGAGTTCATGGGACCGCCGGCGCGCATACCGAACGGCCAATTTCGGGCTCGGAACAGCGCAGAACGGGCCAACCAGCCCGCGCCCGGACGAACTGTATGCGCCGAACGACAGCCGCACCCATGGGACCGCCGGCGCGCATACCAAACGGCCCATTTCGGGCTCGGAACAGCGCAGAACGGGCCACCCAGCCCGCGCCCGGACGAACTGTATGCGCCGAACGACAGCCGCACCGGCGCGCATACCGAACGGCCCATTTCGGGCTCGGAACAGCGCAGAACGGGCCAACCAGCCCGCGCCGGGACGAAATGTATGCGCCGAACGACAGCCGCACCCATGGGACCGCCGGCGCGCATACCGAACGGCCCATTTCGGGCTCGGAACAGCGCAGAACGGGCCAACCAGCCCGCGCCGGGACGAAATGTATGCGCCGAACGACAGCCGCACGCCGACAGCCGTACGCCGACAGCCGATAGCCGCACGCCACCACCGCGCGCAGGAGCTGGTCAGCTAGACGGCACGCACGCCGGCGCGCCAGACGGCGTGCGTCATCGGCAGGCCGACCCGGTAGGCCAGGTAGTCGTGGCTCGGGGCGTCAAGGACATGCAGGTCCGCCCGCTTGCCGACCGCGACCACACCGACATCGGTGCGGGCCAGCGCTCTCGCGCCGCCGACGGTCGCCGCCGCCACGGCCTCGTCGGCCGTCAGGCCGCACTGGATCACGGCCAGCGCGACGGCCAGGGCCATCGACGGGGTGTAGCAGGAGCCCGGATTGCAGTTCGAGGCCAGCGCGACGGTGGCACCGGCGTCGATCAGGCGACGGCCAGGGGCCGGAGCCTGCCGGGTGGACAGATCGCACACCGGCAGCAGGGTGGCCACGGTGGACGAACCCCCGAGCAGGTCGATGTCCCGATCGGACAGATACGTGCAGTGGTCCACCGACACGGCACCACAATCGACCGCGATGCGGACCCCGGCTCCCTCGCCCAGCTGGTTGCCGTGCACCTTGAGCCCCAGTCCTTTCCGCATTCCGGCGGCCAGGATCCGGCGGGTACGGGGTTCGTCGAAGGCCCCTTCCTCGCAGAACACATCGATGAACTGGACGTTCGGCGCCACCGCGTCGAGCATCGGCCCGCAGACCAGATCCACGTAGGAATCCGGGTCGGAGGCAAACTCGGGTGCGGTCAGATGGGCCCCGAGGAAGGTCACCACGTCCACCCCGGCCGCGGCGGCCAGCGATGCCGACCGGGCCTCGTCCACCGTGGTCAGGCCGTAGCCGGTCTTGGTCTCGATGCAGGTGGTGCCGCCGGCCACCATCTCGGCGATCCGACGGTCGAGGCGGGCCGCCAGGTCGGGAGTGGATGCCTCGCGCGTGGCGGTCACCGTGGTCAGGATTCCGCCCGCCGCATAGGGTTGGCCGGCCATCCGGGCCGAGAACTCGGCCGAACGGTCGCCGGCGAACAAGAGGTGACTGTGCGAGTCGACCCAACCGGGTAGCACCGCCCGTCCGGCGGCGTCGAAGCCGATATCGGCCGGAGGGACCGCAGACGACGGTCCGACCCACACGATCCGGTCGCCCTCGATCACCACCGCCGCGTCCTCGACGATGCCGAGCGCTCCTGGCCCGGCCCCCGGGTCGTTCGTGACCAACCGGGAAATCCCGGTGATCGCCGTGGACCGAGCCGTATCGACCGACTTCCGCACCACGGCTCCTGTCGCCGAACCGGTCACGTTGACCATGCCTCTCTGATCGCATTCGCCAACAACGCACCCGGATCGCCGAGCCGCACGTGCACACCGTCCCGCGCCTGCACCACACCGCCGACCACGACGACGGCGACATCGGCGGCGGACGCCGACATCAGCAGCTGCAGTCCGACCGAGCCGGCGGTCCGGGCGCTCTCCGTCCGCACCGCCACGAAGTCTGCCGGTGCGCCGACGGCGATCCGGCCGGACGACGAGCCGATGCTCCGGTGGGACGCCGCGGTGGCCGCCTCCAGCAGAGCTTCAGGAGAGAAGGTTCCCCGAACGCCGGTGGCCAACCGTTCCCCGTACTCCAGTCCACGAGCCTGGGCGAACGGATCGGTGATCACATGCTGGTCGCCGCCCAGAGCCAGCATCGCGCCGGCCACCCGCAGCTGCGCGGCCCTGGGCAGGCCATCGGCCAGGTCGGCCTCGGTGGTCGGGCAGATGACGATCGAGCTTCGCGCGGCCCCCAGCAACTTGATGTCGTGCGAGGTCAGATGAGTGGCATGCACCGCCGCCGTCCGGTCGGAGAGCGCGCCGGCATCGTCGAGCAGCTGGGTCGGCGTGCGACCGGTGGCCGCCAGCGCGGCCTCGTTCTCCGCCAGCTGCTCGGACAGATGCACGTGCAGCGGCATCCCCGACGACTGGGCGAACCGGGCCACCACGGGCAGGTCGGCCACCGGCACGGCCCGCACCGAGTGGATGGCGGCGCCGGCCCGGATCGGTGCGTACTCCCCGATCGGTAGCGCGTCGGGCAGGGTCGCGACCCGGGCCGCCCATCCGGCCGCCGTCCCGTCGGTGAACCGCTGTTGGGACAAGTTCAACGGCCGGTCGAACCCACCGGCCAGGTAGGCGACGTCCAACAGGGTCAGACCGATCCCGACCTCGTCGGCGGCCTGTGCGGCGGCCAGCCCCATCGCGTTGGGATCGTCGTACCGTCCGCCGCCCGGAGCGTGGTGCAGGTAGTGGAATTCGCCGACCGCGGTGAAGCCGGCGCACACCATCTCGGTGTAGACGGCCACCGCCAGGGCGTGGAACGTGGCCGGCGTCAGGCGGTCGGCCAGCGAGTACATGGTGTCCCGCCAGGTCCAGAAGCTGCCGACGCCGGCCGAGTCGCCGTGCGTCCGGCCGCGCAATCCGCGGTGGAACAGGTGCGAGTGGGCATCGGCGAACCCAGGCAGCACCATTCCGGGCAGCAGTTCGTCGAACTCCCCCACGGCCGGTCCGACCGCGACGACGAGTCCATCGGCACACCGGATGTCGACCGGGCCGGTCAGTTCGCCGTCGACGAACGCAGACGTGCAGCGGTAGGTGGTCACCGGGGCGAGCGCAGCGACGGGGGATGTCACCGAGGCGAGCGCAGCGGGGGATGTCACCGAGGCGAGCGCAGCGGGGGATGTCACCGGGGCGAGCGCAGCGACGGGGGACGTCACCGGGCCAGCTCGGTGAGGGCGTCGGCCAGAGCCTCGATCCCGGCCAGGCAATCGGCGGTCTCGGCATGTTCGCCGGGAGCGTGCGAGATCCCGGTCGGGTTCCGGACGAACAGCATGGTGCTCGGGACCCGGTCGGCCAGGATGCCCGCGTCGTGTCCGGCGCCGGTCGGGATGACGGGTACCTTCAACGCGGACGCCAGATCCATGGTCAGTGCCGGGTCGAACATCACCTGATCCGACAGCGACTCCCGGTGGACGACCAGGGTGCAACCCTCCAGCTCCGCTTCCTCCCGAACGGCGGCGACGATCTCGTCGACCAGTGCCGCGGTGTCGGCGGCGGCGCCGTAACGGACGTCCATCCAGGCGTCGACAGATGACGCGATGACGTTGGTCCCGCCGGGGACCGGTTCCAGCCGCCCGATCGTGGCCACCGCCCCGTCGTACAGGCTCAGCGTCCGCCGGGCGGCCAGGATGGCCGCGGCGGCCGGGATCATCGGGTCGTGCCGGTCGGCAGGCCGGGTCGTCCCGGCGTGATTGCCCTCGCCGGTCAGCGTCATCCGCCACCGGCCGTGGGCGGTGATCTGGGTGCCGACGGCGACCGCGGCGTTCGGGTCGGCAGCGTGCAGCAAGCGGCCCTGTTCGACGTGCAGTTCGACGAAGGCGCCGATCATGGCCACGCGGTCCGGATCGGGTCCGATCGTCGTCGGGTCGAAGCCGACCCGACGGGCCGCGTCGGCGAACGAGATCGCGTCCGGGTCGTGCAGCCGGCGGACGTGCTCGGGGTCGGCCATGCCCGTCATCAGCCGAGAGCCGAGGCAGGGCAGACCGAACCGGCCGCCCTCCTCTTCGGCGAAGCACACCAGCGCGATCGGTTTGGCCGGCGCGAACCCGCGCACCCGCAGCTCGTCGATGGCCAGCAGCGACGATACGACGCCGAGGGGACCGTCGAACGCTCCCCCTCCGGGCACCGAGTCGAGGTGCGACCCGGTGACGACGGCGCCCGGGCCGGGCGTACCCCACCAGGCCCAGATGTTGCCGTTCCGATCGACCTCGGTGTCCAGCCCCCGTCGCGCGGCCTGGGCGGTGAACCATTCCCGCATCTGCATGTCGGCGTCGTCGAACACGTGCCGTGAGTAGCCGCCCCGACGATGGTCGCGGCCGACGGTGGCCAGTTCGGCCCAGGCCGAGTTGAACCGCCCGGACGCGGCCGGCGGCGGACCGTACTTCATCATCGGGCCGTTTCGGTGACGGACATCGGGATGACGAGCCCGGTGCGTTCGGCGGCCACCTCGGCCTCCGGGTAGCCGGCATCGACATGGCGGAGCACCCCGGTCGCCGGGTCGTTGGTCAGCACCCGCTCGAGCTTCCGCCCCGCCAGCTCGGTGCCGTCGGCCACGCACACCTGACCGGCGTGGATGGACCGGCCGATGCCGACCCCTCCGCCGTGGTGGATCGACACCCAGGACGCTCCCGAGGCGGTGTTGACCAGGGCGTTGAGCAGCGGCCAGTCGGCGATCGCGTCGGAGCCGTCGGCCATCGCCTCGGTCTCCCGGTACGGGGAGGCGACGGAGCCAGAGTCCAGATGGTCACGGCCGATGGCCAGCGGCGCACTGATCTGGCCATCGGCGACCATCTCGTTGAACCGGACCCCGGCCAGGTGACGCTCCCCGGCGCCGAGCCAGCAGATCCGCGCCGGCAGTCCCTGGAAGGCGATCTTCTCGGGGGCCAGGCGCATCCAGCGCTGCAGTTTCTCGTTGTCGGGGAACATCTCCCGCACGGCGACGTCGGTCGCGTAGATGTCCTTCGGGTCACCCGACAGCGCCGCCCAACGGAACGGGCCCTTGCCCTCGGCGAACAGCGGGCGAATGTAGGCCGGGACGAACCCGGGGAAGTCGAAGGACCGCTGGTAGCCGGCCAACTTGGCCTCACCGCGGATCGAGTTGCCGTAGTCGAACACTTCGGCCCCCCCGTCCATGAAGCCGACCATGGCCTCCACGTGCGTGGCCATCGAGTCACGGGCCCGATCGGTGAACTCCTCCGGCTTGCGTTCGGCGTAGTCGTGCCAGTCCTCCAGCGAGACCCCGGATGGGAGGTACCACAGCGGGTCGTGCGCCGATGTCTGGTCGGTGACGATGTCGACGTCGACGCCGCGGCGGAGCAGCTCCGGGACGATGTCGGCGGCGTTGCCGATGACGGCCACCGAGAGCGGCGTACGGGCGGCCTTGGCCCTCAGGGCCAGTTCGACTCCGTGGTCGAGACTGTCGGCCACGATGTCCAGGTAGCGGGTCTCGACGCGGCGGCGGGCGCGGTGCGGGTCGACCTCGATGCACAGTGCGACGCCGCCGTTGAGGGTGACGGCCAGCGGTTGGGCGCCGCCCATCCCGCCGAGGCCGGCGGTGAGCGTCAGGGTCCCGGCCAGCGAGCCGCCGAAGCGCTTGTCGGCCACCGCGGCGAAGGTCTCGTAGGTGCCCTGGACGATGCCCTGGCTGCCGATGTAGATCCACGACCCGGCCGTCATCTGGCCGTACATGGTGAGCCCCATGGCTTCCAGTCGACGGAACTCGGGCCAGTTGGCCCAGTCGCCGACGAGGTTGGAGTTGGCGATCAGCACCCGGGGGGCCCACTCGTGGGTGCGCAGGATGCCAACCGGCTTGCCCGACTGGACCAGCAGGGTCTCGTCCTGCTCCATGTCGATCAGGGACCGGGAGATGGCGTCGAACGACTTCCAGTCGCGTGCGGCCTTACCGGTGCCGCCGTAGACCACGAGATTGTCCGGGTCCTCGGCGACCTCGGGGTCGAGGTTGTTCTGCAGCATCCGCAGCGGGGCCTCGGTGGCCCACGACTTGGCGGTCAGGGTGGTGCCGCGGTTCGCGCGGACGGGACGGGCACCGGGGAGAGCTGACATCGGTGGGGGCTCCTCGCTGAGGTTCGGCTGCTGGGCGGCCTGGGCTGGATTCAGTCGGGTCGGACGGCTCGGAGGGACTACCCGGGCAAAAGGGGCTGGACGGTGCTGGTCACGGCATGCGAGTCGAGCAGTCCGACCACGGCGTCGATCTCCGGCCCGAGATGACGGTCCGGCCCGGGGCCGTCGACCACGGTGCGGACCAGGTCATGGACGGCTCCGGTGACGGGCCCCGGGGCCAGTGGTGCCCGGAAGTCCAGGGCACGGGCCGCGGTCAGGATCTCGACGGCCAGTACCCGGCGCAGCCCGTCGACCGCCCGCCGCAACTTGCGGCCGGCGTGCCAGCCGAGGGACACGTGATCCTCCTGCATGGCCGACGACGGGATCGAGTCGACCGACGCCGGGACGGCCAGCCGCTTGAGTTCGGCGACGATCCCGGCCTGGGTGTACTGGGCGATCATGTGTCCGGAGTCGACGCCGACCTCGTAGGCCAAGAACGGGGGCAGACCGTGGCTGCGGTTGGCGTCCAGCATTCGGTCGGTGCGGCGTTCGGCGATGTTGGCCACGTCGGCCACCGAGATGGCCAGGAAGTCGAGCACGGCGGCGAGCGGGGCGCCGTGGAAGTTGCCGTTGGACTGAACGCTCCCGTCGGGCAGCACCACCGGATTGTCGATGGCGCTGGCCAGCTCGCGGTCGGCGATCAGGGCGGCGTGCGCGGCAGTGTCCCGGGCCGTGCCGTGCACGGCCGGCGTGCAGCGCAGGGAGTAGGCATCCTGCACCCGGGTGTCCTCCGGACCGGCATGGGACGCCACGATCGGCGAGCCGGCCAGGGCGGCGGCCATCCGGGCGGCCGAGATGCCCTGTCCCAGCTGAGGGCGGAGGGCGTGCAGGGCCGAGGCGAACACCCGGTCGGTGCCCAGCAGCGCCTCGACCGACATCGCCGCCGAGATGTCGGCGACGTCGAGCAGTTCGTTGATGTCGGCCAGCGCCATCAACAGCATCCCGAGCATCCCGTCGGTGCCGTTGATCAGGGCCAGACCCTCCTTCTCGGCCAGTACCACGGGGGTGAGCCCGGCTGCGGTCAGCGCGGCCAGGGCAGCCACCTCGGCACCCGATGCGTCGTTCACGGTGCCCTCGCCGATCAGCGCCAGGGCCGCGGCGGCCAACGGGGCCAGGTCGCCGGAACACCCGAGGGACCCGTACTCCGGGACGACCGGCGTGATGCCGGCGTTGAGCATCCCGGCGTAGGCCTGGGCGGTGGCCGGCCGGATGCCGGTGCGTCCGGTGCACAGGGTGGACAGGCGCAACAGCATCAGGCCGCGGACCACCTCGATCTCGACCGCCGGGCCGCTTCCGGCCGCGTGCGACCGGATCAGCGACGTCTGCAGGGCGGCCCGCCGGTCGACGGAGATGTGCTTCGTCGCGAGGGCTCCGAAGCCGGTGGAGATCCCGTAGTGCGGGACCGTGTCACCGGCCAGGGCGTCGATGACGTTCCGGGTGATCGTCATCTCGGCCAGCGCGTCGGCGGCGATGACGACCGCGCGGCGACCGCGGGTCACGTCCAGGAACTCCGCCGGCGTCATCGGTCCGACCCCGATTTCGACCGGTTCGAGGGCGCTGGGGGTCGGCAGGACGGCGGAGGTGAGATTCACGCCTTCATTGGATGCCTGCACCACGCACCGGCGCGAGGGCGCCAAGATGGTTGCTGTCCGGTATACCGGACAAGTGCTGCCCCCCGTCACGAACGCCGATCCCTCCGGCCCGGCCCCGGCCCTGCGCCGGGGGTTGGCCGTGCTCCGATTGCTGGCCAGCCGGCCGTCGCCGGTGTCGGCCGGTGCGATCGCTCGCGATCTCGGACTTCCCCGATCGACCACCTACGAGCTGCTCACCGAGCTCGCCGCGGCCGGTTTCGCCGTGCACCTCCCCGCCGAACGACGGTGGGGCCTCGGCGTCGGGGCGTTCGAGATCGGCAGCGCCTACCTGCGGACGGAACCGCTGGAGCGGCTCGGCCGGCCGATCCTGCTCCGGCTGGCTGCGGTGACCAGGGCCACCGCCCACCTCGGGGTGCTGCACGGGGCACAGACCCTGTACCTGGTCAAGGAGAAACCCCCGGGCACCACGGTCACTCTCGTCACCGACGTCGGGATCCGGCTGCCGGCCGCGCTCACCGCGACCGGGCTGTCGATTCTCGCGAATCTTCCGGCGCGGCAGGTCAGGGCCCTGCTACCGGACGCCGGGGCGTTCGTGGACCGGACCGGGCGGGGCCCGGCCAACCTGCCCGAACTGCGATCGGCCCTGATCGAGGTACGCCGCCGCGGTTGGGCCGACGAGGACGGCCAGATCACCCCGGGCGCGGCATCGGTCGCCGCGGCCGTGTTCGACCACAACGCGATGCCGATCGCGGCCATCGGCATCACGGTGGCCCACTCCTGCCCCGCCGCCTCCCGTCATCCGGACTGCTCGTTCGAGCATCTGGTGGAGCCGGTCCAGCAGGCCGTCGGCGCCCTGACGGCAGCGATCGGCGGCCGAATGCGATGACGCCCGGCGCGTTACCCGCGCGGGCGCAGGCCGGCGTGACGAACGATCGCTCCGCTCATCGTTCCGGCCCAACCGGTGGCGCCGCCCGGCGGAATTCCCAGGCCGCCACCGGGCGGGAGAGTTTCCTGGTCGTTGCCGACCCCGAGCAGGCTCCGGGTGACCCGTTGGGTGCTGTCCAACAGATCGTCAAGGGCAAGGCCGACGTGGGCCGCGGTGACGGTGGTCAGCGGCGACCGATCCCGGAGCGATTCGAGCACCGCCCGACGGAGCAGCTCCTTGAGGAACGAGGCCGTCACTCCCTCGCTGCGGGCCACCACCGCTTCGACTTCCGCGGCGGACAGCTCGAGTGGTACCGATCGTCCGTACAGGGCGAGCAATCGGCCGCGGGCCTCGGCATCCGGAAGGTCGACCTCCACCGCAACGTCGACCCGACCGGGCCGGGCCGCCAGCGCCGGCTCCAGCAGGTCGGCCCGATTGGTGGTCAGCAGGAACAGCAGATCGGCGTCGGGCGCCGCGCCGTCCATCGCATCCAGCAGGTCGAACAGCACCGGACTCGGCCCCGGGCTGTGGGTGCGGTCCTCGGCAACCAGGTCGACGTCCTCCAGCACCATGACGGCCGGCTCCAGCGAACGGGCCAACTCCGCCACCGAACCCACCGCGTGCAATGCCCGGCCGGTGACCAGCAACCGGGTGTAGCCGGCCATCTGCCCGACCAGATAGCGGGTGGTGTGGGTCTTGCCCGTACCCGGCGGGCCGTACAGCAGCAGGCCACGTTTGAGGTGCTGCCCGGCGGCCAGCAGCTCCGAGCGGTACTCGGCCACGCCGAGTGCGTGCCGTTCGATCCGGCCGAGCACGACGTCGGGAAGCACCACGGCCGACCGCTCGGTGCCCGGCAGGTCAGCGAAGGTGAGAGAAACACCGCCGCTCCGATTCCGACGCCCGGTCGTCCGTGGTCTTCCCGTCCGTCACTTCAGCCCCCTTGAATCGCCCCTCGATGGCTGTGGTCGAAGGTAGCCTCCGGCACCGACGATCGCGCACGAATATCGACCGCTCAGCCAGCGTCGACGATCCCGGCCGCGGCGATGTCGATCTGTTTGGCCAACGCGAAGTCCTTGTGGGTGAGGCCCTTCGCGTCGTGGGTGGTCAGGGCCAGGGACACGACGTTGTACCGGATGTCGATGTCCGGATGGTGTCCGGCCGCCTCGGCCAGGGCGGCGATCGAGTTGACGAACGCCAAGGCGCCGATGAAGTCGGGAGCGGTGAAATTCGCCTGGATCTCGTCGCCGACCCGGCTCCAGGCCGGGAGGGCAGCGAGTTCGCGGTTGATCTGGGTCTCGTCCAGTCGTTGCGTCATGTCGTCACGGTCACCCCGCGCGGGCCGGCGGTCAAGAGCCGGACGGCCGGGATGGACCGGCGATACCTACCTCGGCGTCGTCCGACGGGCGAGCAATCGTCGCCTCCGCGGCCACGATAGGGTTACCGATCATGCAGGTAAGAGAACTCGCCGTCCCCGGGGCCTTCGAATTCACACCTGTCCAGCACGGCGACGAACGCGGCCTGTTCCTGGAGTGGTTCAAGGTCGACAAACTCCGCGATGCGGCCGGCCACCGCCTGGAACTGGCCCAGGCCAACATGTCGGTGTCCAAGGCCGGGAGCCTGCGCGGCATCCACTACGCCGACGTGCCGCCGGGCCAGGCGAAGTACGTCACCTGCGCGGCCGGGGCCGTCATCGACTACATCATCGATCTGCGGGTCGGCTCGCCCACCTTCGGCGCCGTCGACGCTGTCCGGTTGGACACGGTCGACCGCCGCGCGGTCTACCTGTCCGAGGGTCTCGGCCACGGGTTTCTGGCCCTTGAGGACGGGTCGACGCTCAGCTATCTCTGCTCGACCGGGTACGCCCCCGGTCGCGAGCACGCGATCAACCCGCTCGACCCGGCGTTGGGCCTCCCCCTACCGACCGATGTCGAATTCACGTTGTCGGACAAGGACCAAGCCGCACCCACGCTGACCGAGGCGGTGGCCGGCGGTCTCCTGCCCACCTGGGACGCCTGCCAGGCCTACGTGGCCACCCTGGCCTGACGGCCCACCTCCGCCAACGGCGGTTCGATCCGCTGACGACTCGACCGGCACAGAACAGGAACCGCAGATGGCGTCCAGAATCGCCTTGATCCGGCATGGCCAGACGACATGGAGCGCCAGCGGGCAGCACACGTCGGTGACCGACCTCGACCTCACGGGCGAGGGGGTCCGACAGGCCCGGACCATTCCGTCCCTGTTGTCCGGACTGCGGCTGACGCCGGCGACCGTGTGGAGCAGTCCCCGGCTGCGGGCGCGACGCACCGCTGAGCTGGCCGGCCTGCAGATCGATGCCGTCATGGATGACCTGGCCGAGTGGAACTACGGCGACTACGAGGGCATCACCAGCCGCCAGATTCACGTCGAACGCCCCGGTTGGGCGATCTTCACCGACGGCGCGCCGGGCGGTGAAACTCCGCAGGAGGTGTCCGACCGAGCCGATCGCGTGCTGGCCGCGGCCCGGACCGCGCTGGCCGGCGGCGACGTCGCACTGGTCTGCCACGGGCACATGTCCCGGGTACTGGCCGTGCGCTGGGTCGGTCTGGCCATCACCGAGGGCCGCATGCTGCTGATGGATCCGGCCGCCGTCACCGTCCTGGGCACCTATCACGACCTGCCCTGCATCGAGCACGCCAACGTCGTTCCGTTCCACACCACTGTCGACCAGTCGAGCGAGGCCTCCGATGCCTGATCCCCGGATCCGCCCGGCCACCCCGGCCGATGTCGACAAGATCGTCGAGCTGGTCTACGAACTGGCGGAGTACGAGAAGCTGGTCGAGCAGTGCCACCTGACCGCCGAACTGCTGCACACCTCGCTGTTCGGCCCGGCGCCGGCCGTGTTCGGGCACGTGGCCGAAGCCGGCGGCGAGATCGTCGGCTACACCCTGCACTTCCTGAACTACTCGACCTGGGAGGGCGTGCACGGGATCTACCTGGAGGACCTGTACGTCCAGCCCGACCGGCGCGGCACCGGACTGGGCAAGGCGCTCCTGGTCAACCTGGCCGAGATCGCCGTGGCGAACGGCTATGCCCGGGTCGAGTGGTCGGTGCTGGACTGGAACGCCCCGTCCATCGCCTTCTACGAATCATTGGGCGCGACCGGGATGGACGGATGGACGGTGTTCCGGCTCACCGGTCCGGATCTGGCCCGAACAGGGAAGGGAATCGGCTGACCCACACGTTGGCCGCGCGGGTCAGCAGCAGGCCGCCGGTGACGACGGCCACCCCGATCAGCGCCAGTCCCAGCAACAGCCGACCACTCGGGACGGCCATCCAGTAGCCGACCGCGGCCAGCACGATCTGCACGACGAGGGCGGGCGTCCGTCCCCACCGTCGGCCCCGGAGCAGCGCCAGCCCGCAGGACACCATCCCGGCGGCCAGGATCACGTAGTAGGCGCCCTGGGCGAGCAACTGACCAACGGCCGCGGAGTGCCGCAGGCCAGAGGCGACGATCACGCCGGCCAACACGACCAGGCCCAATGCCTCGGCAATGACCAACGCCCCGGCCGCCGCCACGGATCGGGGAGGCGGGATGACGACGGGGCCCGAAGGCGAAGGCTGGCTCACCGGCCCAGATTACCGGCGGCGTCACACTCTCCGGGGCGCGCCGATCGCGCCGCGATCGATCGGCCAACACGTAGGCTGCCCGACGATATGCGCGCCATGATGATCGTCAACCCACACGCGACCGCGACCACTGAACGCCGTCGCGATCTGCTCGCGCACGCCCTTGCGGCCGAGGTCAGGTTGGTGGTGGCCCAGACCGATCACCGCGGCCACGCGGCCGAACTGGCCGCCAAGGCCGTGTCCGGGGGGGCCGAACTGATCGTGGTGCACGGCGGCGACGGCACGGTGAACGAGGTCGTCAACGGCATCATGACCGCCGGCGCCGGTCGCGATGCCCCGATGATCGCCGTCGTGCCGGGCGGCTCGACGAATGTCTTCGCACGCGCGATGGGCATCGACCAGGACCCGGTGCTGGCCACCGAACAGATCCTGGAGGCCCTGATCGTCCGGCAGCACCCGCGCACCATCTCCCTCGGGCGGGTCGACGATCGGTACTTCACGTTCAACGCCGGGATGGGTCTGGACGCCGAGGTGGTCGCGGCGGTGGAGAGCCGGCGGGCCACCGGTCGGGCAATCTCGAACGCCCTGCACGTCCGCAAGGCGATCAGCGAGTATTTCAGGACCGACCGTCGTCATCCCCGGCTGACCCTGACCATCGACGGCGTCCCGGCCCCCACCCCGGCCCACCTGGTCTTCGTGTCGAACGTCGACCCGTGGACCTACTTCGAAGGCCGCGCGGTCCGCACCAACCCCGGAACGTCAGCCGATCGGGGTCTCGGCGTCTTCGCTCTGACCAGCCTGCGCCTTCCGACGGTGTTGCGGGTGTCCAGCCAGCTGCTGCGGACCGATGGCGATCCGTCATCGCGTCATCTTCTCCGGAAAGATGACGTGAATTCCATCACAGTCTCCTGTTCCGAGCCCGTGGCCCTGCAAGTGGACGGCGACTATCTGGGTCTGCGGACCGGAGCCACGTTCACATCGGTCCCCGGAGCCTTACGGGTCCTCACCGGCGCGCCCGTCCGTCTCCACGACGAAATGTCCGGGTCTTAACAGGGGGTTGACAGGGAAACCCCTGGTCTGAATCGTTCCGATCAGGCATCATGGTGAGGGAGCAGGCCAGGTCGTAACCGAAACGTGAGCTACGTAACCTCGCCGTCACGAACTCTTGACATCCCCGTGTCACATGAAACTATTGAGTCAGACGTCGGGGGCCCCAATACACCCGATCACCCGATTGCCAGAAATCCAGTTCTGGGAACTCTCGCATCGGATGGATCGTTAGCCAGACTGACGAGCTGTCACGTTCTTCTGCTTTGTCCCGCACTAACCTGGTGACCCACCTCGGGCCGCCTACACGAAGGAGTGGTCACAAGATGGACTGGCGCCACCGCGCAATCTGCCGCGACGAAGATCCGGAGCTGTTCTTCCCGGTCGGGAACTCCGGACCAGCGCTCCTGCAGATCGCCGAAGCCAAGGCCGTCTGCCAGCGCTGCCCCGTCACGAGTGAGTGCCTCGCCTGGGCTCTGGAGACCGGCCAGGATGCCGGCGTCTGGGGTGCCATGAGCGAGGACGAGCGTCGCGCGCTCAAGCGTCGCCGGGCCAGGGCCCGCGCCCGCAGCCTGTAGAGATATCGGTCCGAACGCCCCGACGCGAACCAGCGTCGGGGCGTTCTGCTGTCTGCGGGCACCGGACGCGGCGCTCCGAGCCGCAGCGACGCGCGTGGAATGTCCGCCCCCGGCAATTTGCTGCATGAGGCATGAGCCTTCTCTTCGAGCCCTTGACCCTGCGGAGCGTCACCTTCGCCAACCGCATCTTCCTCGCGCCCATGTGCCAGTACAGCTGCCAGGACCAGGACGGGGTCCCCGGGGACTGGCATCTGGTCCATCTCGGCTCGCACGCCATCGGCGGGTTCGGTCTGATCCTCACCGAGGCATCGGCGGTGAGCCCGGAGGGGCGCATCTCTCCGCAGGACGCGGGTATCTGGAACGACGTCCAGACCGAGGCCTGGACGCGCATCAACGCCTTCCTGCACGCGCAGGGCACGGTGACCGGTATCCAGTTGGCCCATGCGGGACGAAAGGCATCGACCTACTCGCCGTTCGCCGGGAAGTCCGGGTCGGTACCCGAGTCCGACGGCGGGTGGACGACGGTCGGGCCGAGCGCTCTCGCGTTCGACGGGTACGCACCGCCGCAGGCCATGAGCGTCGAGGCGATCGCCAAGGTCGTCGCCGATTTCGGAGCGGCGGCCCGGCGGGCCGACCAGGCCGGTTTCGACGTGGTGGAGATCCACGCCGCGCACGGTTACCTGTTGCACCAGTTCCTGTCCCCGCTGTCCAACCAGCGGACCGACGGCTACGGCGGCGACTTCGCCGGCCGCAGCCGGTTGCTGTCGGAGGTGGTGACCGCCGTGCGGGCGTCCTGGCCGGCCGACAAGCCGGTGTTCGTCCGCTTCTCCGGAACCGACTGGACCGACGGCGGATGGTCGCTCGCCGAGACCAAGCTGGCCGCCGAACTGGTCGGGCGCCTTGGCGCCGACTTCGTCGACGTCTCCAGCGGTGGCAACGTGGCCAAGGCCGACATCCCGGTCGGGCCCGGGTACCAGGTCCCGCTGGCCGCCGCCGTGCGGTCAGCCACCGGCCTACCCACCGGGGCGGTCGGCCTGATCACCGAGCCGGCGCAGGCCGAACGCATCCTGACCGACGGCAGCGCCGACGCCGTCCTGCTGGCCCGCGCTGCCCTGCGCGAACCGGGCTGGCCGCTGCGCGCCGCGCACGAACTCGGCTTGCCCACCGACAAGGCCCCTTACCGTCCGCAGTACGAACGAGGCGCCTGGCGCTAGTCGTCGCCTGATCCGCCCGGCTGGCCCGAGCCCACACATTCCGGCTCGGCGCATACGTTCCGGCCCGGCGCATACAGAACGGCCGGTTTCAGGCCTTTTCAGCCTCGAAACCGGCCGTTCTGTATGCGCCGGGCAGTTCCGTATGCGCGGAACTACGTGCGGCCCCGCAGCGGGATGCGGATGAGCACCTCGGTGCCCGGCGCGTCATCTCGCCGGCGCATGCCGATGGAACCCAGGAGTTCGGCGTCGACCAGCGTGCGGACGATCTGCAGGCCCAGGCCCGCCCCCTTCTCGAGCGAGAAGCCGGTGGGCAGGCCGATCCCGTTGTCGACCACCCTGATGTCCAGGCTGCGGGCCGAGCGGTCCACGCCGATCACCACCTCGGCATCGGTGCGCGGCTCGCGGTAGCCGTGCTCGAGCGCGTTCTGCACCACCTCGGCCAGCACCATCACCAACGGGGTGGCCAGTTCGGCCCCGATGATGCCGAAACTGCCGATCCGCTTGACCCTGGCCCTGGTCTCCGCCGAAGCCACCTCGGCCACGATGGGCACCAGCTTGTCGACGATCTGGTCCAGATCCACCCGGTCATCGGGCGAGAGCGACAGGGTGTCGTGCACGAGGGCGATCGAGGACACGCGTCGGACCGATTCGGAGAGCGCGTGCTTGACGGCTCCCTCCTTGGAGCGGCGAGCCTGGAGGCGCAGCAGAGCGGCCACGGTCTGCAGGTTGTTCTTCACCCGATGGTGGATCTCCCGGATGGTGGCGTCCTTGCTCAGCAGCGCTCGGTCGCGGCGGCGGACCTCGGTCACGTCCCTGACGAGCACCAGAGCCCCGGACGGCCGACCTCGGGGCCGCAGCGGCAACGCGCGGAACAGGACCGTCGCCGCCCGCACCTCGACCTCCATCCGCAGGCTGCTCCGGCCCTGCACGGCACCGGAGATCCGGGCGGCCAGCTCGGCGGCGTCGAACGGGTCGGCGATCAGCTTGCGGGTCAACGTGGCCAGGTCGCCACCCATGACGGGACCGGTGAGGTTCATCCGGTGGTAGGCCGAGACCGCGTTCGGGCTGACGTAGACGACCCGACCGTCGGCGTCCAGCCGGAGCAGCCCGTCACCGGCGCGCGGGCCGGTGTGGATCTCGCCGGTCTGGGCGGCCGGCGGGAAGGTGCCGTCGGTGACCATCCGGAAGAGGTCCTCGGCCGCGTCGACGTAGGCCGTCTCCAGCATGCTGGCCTCACGCCCGACCAGGCGGCCCGTGTCGCGGGTGACGACCGCCACGATCACCTCGTGGTGCCGGACCGGAACCACCTCGCGGCGGTGGGTCCGGCTCCGGGGCTCGCGGGCCGGGCGCAGCGGCACCCCCGCAGCGTCGAGTTCGCCCAACTCCGATTCGGAGACGATGTCGGCCTGGTCCCAGCCGTCCTGCAGCAACTCGGACTCACCGGGATCGGCCCGCACCGTGACCATGTCGTCCAGGTGGGCCGTTGCGCCGGTCGTCGGCCGCACCTGCGCCACGCAGATCCACCCCGGCCCATGGGCCAGGTCGTCCGGGGTGGCCGTGTCAGTCGGCACCCAGAGCAACAAGTCGGAGAACGACAGGTCGGCCAGCAGCTGCCATTCCGAGACCAGGCCCTGCAGGTGCGCAACCGATGCCCCTGGCAGAGCGGTGTGCTCGGCCAGCAGGTCGGAGAGAGTGCTCAGGAGATCTCGGCGATCAAGTCGCCCTCCTGGACGACCTGACCCTCGGCGACGCCCAGGATCGCGATCACCCCGTCGACCTCGGCGATCACCGGGATCTCCATCTTCATGGACTCCAGGATGACCAAGGTGTCGCCGTCGACGACCGCGTCACCCACCGCGACCAGCACCTTCCAGACGTTGGCGACCATCTCGGCGCGAACTTCCTCCGCCATCGGCGTTCCTTCCACTCACTAATCCGCCCACCCTGGGGCATCTACCGCGTGGCACCGGCCGCACGACACCCCCAGGGACTGCCGTCATCCTTTCACGCCGTCCCGGCGTTCCCGGTCCGCAGCCGCACTCGACCAGCGCGTCGGCCGGAGCCGGGCGGCCGGGTCAGGCTGCGCTGGCCGGAGGCGCCCCGTCGACATGGCAAAATGGGCACATCGCTGCACCAACCCGGTCCGGCGGCAGCAGAGCAGACCTCAACATTGGAGTCACCATGAGCAAGCGTGGTCGTAAGCGGAAGTCCCGGAAGAAGAACGGCGCCAACCACGGGAACCGTCCCAACGCCTGACCTTTCCCCCAGTTGTGCCGACGGGCCCCGTCGGTGATCCCCCGCAGTGCCTTCCTCACGCAAGGAGGGCCGTACGGGAGCTCACCGACGGGGCCCGTCGGCTTTGCTGGTTCGCTTTAGATGGTGGTCTCGGTCTCGACGGTACGCATCGAGATCTGCTCGAGCCCATCGCGGCCGACGCTGGTCACGGTCACCTCGTGGAGGCGGGCGACCAACTTGGCCCGCAGCTCGGCCGGAGCTCGATCCCCGCCACACTTGCTGTGCAGCAACGCCTTCAGCTTCTGATCGAGGTTCGCCTCCTCCAGGCACGGCTCGCACCCGTCCAGGTGCGCCTCGACCGCAGCCCGGTTCTCCTGATTCATCTCGTCATCGAGGAACAGCCAGACGTCCTTCAGGACGCTCGCACATTCGACGTCGCCGGATCCGTCGGAAGCCATCGCTCACACCTCATTCAGAGTGCTCGAAGAATTGCGCAGGAACCCGCGCTCGGTTGCGTAATCGGTGAGCAGTTCGCGCAACTGCCGCCGTCCGCGGTGCAGCCGGGACATCACGGTGCCCAACGGCGTTCCCATGATCTCGGCGATCTCCTTGTACGCGAAACCCTCCACGTCGGCCAGGTAGACGGCCAGCCGGAAATCCTCGGGAAGTTCTTGCAGCGCATGCTTGACGTCCGTGTCGGGCAGCCGGTCCAGAGCGTCCATCTCGGCCGATCGGAGCCCGGTGGAGGTGTGCGACTCGACCGCCGCCAACTGCCAGTCGGTGATCTCCTCGGTCGGCGACACCTGCGGCTGGCGCTGCTTCTTGCGGTAGCCGTTGATGTAGGTGTTGGTCAGGATCCGGTAGAGCCAGGCCCGCAGATTGGTGCCCTGCGCGAACGACTTGAACGCCCCGAATGCCTTGAGGTATGTCTCCTGCACCAGGTCCTCGGCGTCGGACGGATTCCGCGTCATCCGCATGGCCGCGGCGTACAACTGGTCCAGCAACGGCATCGCCTGCTCGGTGAACCGGTCGGAGAGCTCACGCTCGCTGATGGCGGCCGGAGCCGCCGGTTCGCCGGCCATGCCGCCGCCCGCTTCCAACTCGATGTCTGTCGCCACCAACGCCCTCGTCCCTGCCGTTTCGTCCGTCCCGCGGACGTCGGAGCCCTCGACTCCACTGGTGTTGCAGGGTACGCCGGACGTGGGCAGGACGATGATCCTGCTGCTCAGATCGCCCAGGCCGACCCCGCTCGTCACCTGACGTTCCGCAATCGCTGACAGCACCATCGGCCACCTCTCTTCCAGTGGGAGGAACACCGGTTGACGTCGGCCTATTCCGCCGACCGCCGGAGATGGCGACGCCCGGGCGGGACGCTACTGTGCTGCGATGGCCGGAGCCCCCACCCCCGCGATCGCCGCGCTGATCAAGGCGAAGATCGCCCATACCGTCCGCCCCTACGAACACGACCCCAGGACCACCGCCTACGGTGACGAAGTGGTGGCGGCGCTGGGTCAGGACCCGGCCCGGGTGTTCAAGACGCTGGTCGCGAGCGTCGACGGCGCACTGGTGGTCGGCGTAGTTCCGGTCTCGGCCCACCTTGATCTGAAGGCGCTCGCCTCGGCCGCGGGAGGCAAGCGTGCCGTCATGGCCGCCGTCGCCGAGGCCGAGCGGTCCAGCGGGTACGTCGCCGGCGGGATCTCCCCGATCGGCCAGCGCAGACCGCTCAGGACGATCGTGGACTCGTCGGCCGGGGACTTCCCGACCATCTTCGTCAGCGCCGGCCGCCGGGGTCTGCAGGTCGAGATCGCCGCGGCCGACCTGGTCGCGGTGTGCCGGGGAGTGATGGCACCGATCGCCGGCGCGTAGCTCAGACCGATCCGCTGACACCGGCCAGAAAGAGACGGTGCATGCGAAGGTCGCCGGTCAGTTCGGGGTGGAAGGCCGTCACCAACACAGCACCCTGACGGGCCGCCACCGGCCGGTCGCCCACCCGCGCCAGCACCTGTACGCCCACCCCGCAGGACCGGACCAGCGGAGCCCGGATGAAGACCCCGCGCATCGGTCCCCCCTCGACGCCGTCGACGTCGAGTTCGGACTCGAACGACGCGGCCTGCGAACCGAAGGCGTTGCGCTGCACGCGGATGTCCACGCCGCCCAGCCCCGGATCGGCGTCGTCACCGCCGGACAGCAGGATCATGCCGGCGCAGGTCCCGAAGGCCGGGAGGCCGCTCCTGACCCGTTCCCGCAGGGGCTCCCAGAGTCCGACGGTGGTCAGCAGCCGGCGCATGGCCGACGATTCGCCACCGGGCAGGACGATCCCGTCGATTCCGTCGAGCTCCCCGGGGCGGCGCACACGCCGGACGGCCGCGCCCAGGCGTTCCAGGTGCCGTTCGTGCTCGGCCACCCCGCCCTGGACGGCGAGCAGCCCGATCACCGGCACCCCCGTCACCAGCCCCGGTCGGCCAGCCGGTGAGCGACCGGCAGGTCATCGACGTTGATACCGACCATCGCCTCGCCCAGCCCGCGGGACACCTTGGCGATGACCTCCGGATCGTCGAAGAACGTCGTCGCGGCCACGATCGCCGCCGCCCGCTGGGCGGGGTTGCCCGACTTGAAGATCCCCGAACCGACGAACACACCCTGGGCTCCGAGCTGCATCATCATGGCCGCGTCGGCCGGGGTGGCGATGCCTCCGGCGGTGAACAGGACCACCGGCAGGTGGCCGGTGGTGGCCACCTGCTCCACCAGTTCGTGCGGCGCCTGCAACTCCTTGGCCGCGGCGTAGAGCTCGTCGGCGGGCAACGTGGTCAGCCGGCGGATCTCCCCGAGGATCGTTCGCATGTGGGTGGTCGCGTTCGACACGTCACCGGTGCCCGCCTCGCCCTTGGAGCGGATCATGGCGGCGCCCTCGGTGATCCGGCGCAAAGCCTCTCCGAGGTTGGTCGCACCGCAGACGAACGGCACCGTGAACTGCCATTTGTCGATGTGGTGGGTGTAGTCGGCCGGGGTCAGGACCTCCGATTCGTCGATGTAGTCGACGCCGAGGGACTGCAACACCTGGGCCTCGACGAAGTGCCCGATCCGGGCCTTGGCCATCACCGGGATGCTGACCGCCGCGATGATCGAGTCGATCATGTCCGGGTCGCTCATCCGGGAGACGCCGCCCTGGGCCCGGATATCGGCCGGCACCCGTTCCAGGGCCATCACCGCAACGGCCCCGGCGTCCTCGGCGAGCCGCGCCTGGTCGGCCGTGACCACGTCCATGATGACGCCGCCCCGGAGCATCTCGGCCAGACCGCGTTTGACCCGGTCGGTTCCGGTCCGACGGGGTAACGCTGGAGCGACTGTTGGCGTAGCGCTATCTTCTGCTGTCATATTTGACGATAGCAGTCCACGGCGACGCGGGCACTGAATTCCCAGCTGACGCCCGACCGCCGATGACGGTGCCTCCTGGCGCTACTCTCCTGAATATGTCGGGTGATAGCAGTGCCGGGCGCGTGGCCCGGATCCTGGCGGCGCGGGCGCAGGCCGCCGGCCCGGGTGCGCGGCTGCCGGGCAGCCGGGCGCTGATCCGCGAGTTCGCGGTGAGCGCGACGACGATCCAGCAGGCCCTCGACCGGTTGGTGCAGGACGGCGTGGTGGTCACCCGGCCCGGTGCGGGCACCTTCGTCGCTGCCCGGCGCGAACCGGAGCCGAGCGACACCCGGTGGCAGGACGTCACCCTGCAGGCCAGCCCGGTCGACACCACCGGGCTGGACCTGGCCCTGCGGACGGGTGAACCGGATCTGCTGCCGATGGCCGTCGGCTATCCCAGTTCCGATCTCGGCGGTGACCTGCCGTTGTCGGCCGCGCTGGCCCGCGCCGCCCGCCGTCCCGGGGTATGGGATCCGCCGCCGGTCCTGGGCCTCCCCTCCCTCCGGTCGTGGTTCGGCCAGCAGATCGGCGTCAGCCCCGACAACATCATCGTGACGCCGGGGACCCAGTCGGCGCTGTCGACGATCTTCCGGGCCATCGTTCCGGCCGGCGAGTCCATCCTGTTCGCCACACCCACCTATCCCGGTGCGTTGGCCATCGCCCGCAGCGCCGGGCAGGTCGCCGTCCCGGTACCCGGCGACGAAGACGGCCTGCGCCCCGACCTGCTGGAACGGGCGCTGGAACGCACTCAGGCCCGGGTCCTGTACCTGCAGCCGACGTTCGCGAACCCGGACGGCAACGTGCTCTCGGCCGAGCGGCGCCGGAAGGTGCTGGACGTTGCGGCCAGGCACGGCCTCTTCGTGGTCGAGGACGACTGGGCCCGATGGCTGGGACACGGCGACCCGATCCCCCCGCCATTGATCCGCGACGACCCCAACGGTCACGTCATCACCGTCTGCTCGCTCACCAAGGCGGGTGCGCCCGGCCTCCGGATCGGGGCCATCGCCGCCCGCGGCCAGGTGGCGGCCCGTCTGGCCGCGCTGCGAATGGTGGACGACTTCTTCGTGTCCGGGCCGCTGCAGCACGCGGCGATCGACGTCGTCACGTCCACCGCCTGGGCCGGTCACGTTCGCCGCACCGCGGCGGCCCTCGGGGCGCGGGTCAACCGGTTGACGGCCGAACTCCGGTCGGCCCTGCCGGACTTCACGTTCGTGCCCCCGCGGGGAGGCCTGAGCATCTGGCTGGAGCTACCGGCCGGGCTGGACGAGGACGCACTGGTCCGCGCGGCTCGTGAGCAGGGCCTGGCCGTCGGGCCGGGCCGCGACTACTCGATCGGCGACCACCCGTCCGGTCACCTCCGACTCTCCTTCGCCAACCTCACCGAGCACCAGCTGCCCGACGCGGTGGCCCGCCTCGGCGCGGCCCGAGCTGCGGTCCAGGCGTGAATCTCGGCGCCCGTGGGGCGGAGCGGGTGGCCCGCACCGACGGGTCGGTCAGAGCAGCCGGAGGTCAGGTGGGGTGGCGGCGACGGGCTCGATGAGTTGGGGGCCGTCGTTCTTCACGCTGTTGACCTCCGAGGACACCAGTCGCGGCTCCAGAACCGGCTCCGGCATGGTCTCGAGCAGCTTGGCGGCGACCGCCGGATCACCGGACGAGCAGTCCAGCCAGGCGTCCCGCAGGTTCGGCGGCACCAGAACCGGGCAGCGGTCGTGGATCTCGCCCAGGGTGTCGGTGGCCTGTTGGGTGATCACCGTCGCGCTCCAGAACCACTTCGCCGGGTCGTCGTCGGGCAGTGTCGGGTCGGGCCACAACTCGTACAGGCCGGCGAACGCCAGTTGGTCGCCGTGCGCGTCGTGCAGGAAGTAGGGCACCTTGCCGTCCGGGGCCTTCTGCCACTCGTAGTAGCCGTCGGCCGGCAGCAGGCAGCGGCGTCGGCCGGCGGCCTTCTTGAACGCCGGCTTCTGGGTGACCGTCTCCCGGCGGGCGTTGATCAGCCGCGCCGCGCCCTTCTTGTCCTTCGACCAGCTGGGCACCAGCCCCCATCGCACGGTCCGCAGTTGACGGACGGGCGGGGCCTCCTCGTCGCCCCGCGGTCGGCGTTCGAGAATCGCGCGGATCTCGTCGGTCGGGGCGATGTTCCAGGACGGCTCGAGGTCGTCTCCGATCACTTCCTCGACGTCGAAGGCCCCGTACAGGCCGGCCGTGTTGGCTGAGTTCGCGTAGCGACCACACATGTAGTGATTGTGCAGCAGAACAATTCGGCGGACCCTGTCGAAAGCGGAGCGGGACGGTTCATAGTGAACCGGTGCGGTCCAACATTGCGTGCATCGCCGCACGTGAGCCGGGCAGGGAGACGCGGTGGACAAGCGGTTCGTCGGGGCGGTGCTCATCGCGTTGATGGCCGTCGCCGTCATCACCGTCCCGGGTGTGCTCGGCCGCCGCCTGACCGGTTCGGCCGCGCCGGCCTTACACGTCAATCCGCCGCTGGAGATCGGCAACTGCCTGGGGCCGCTGAACACGCCACAGGAACTCAACACGATCGTCGACGTGGTTCCCGTGGTCGCGTGCACCCGGGCCCACAGTGCCGAGGTGATCGCGGTCGGTCGTATCGACCCCGTGGACTACCCGGTGCGCCCGACCGTGGCCGACGCCGCGTTCACCAGTGGTCCGCTCAGCGAGCAGTGCGACCAGGCGGCGGCCAAGTTCCTCGGGTGGGGCACCAAGAACACCGTCCCCCGCATCCAGGTCTCCTTCTTCACCCGGCTCACGATTCCCGGTGAACTGGAGTGGCGGCTCGGGCAGCGGTGGTACGCCTGCGAGTTGATGCCGGGCGTCCTCGACTACCCGATCAGCTACGACGGCACCGCCCAGAACGCCAGCTTCCGGACGCCGCCGGACGCGTTCGCGAACTGCGCTGACGGGCCGGGCGAGACACGCATCTCCTGCCGCGAGCCGCACCATGCCGAACAGCTGACCAGCAGCTACGGCAAGTCTGCCGGCGGTGACGGGAACTGCCGGGCCCTGGTCGCGAAGGTCATCGGAACCTCCGACCCGACGTTCAACGGTCAGCTGGCGGTGCTGTCCCGGGTCCAGGGCGGCGCGTCCCAGTGCTGGGTGACCACCACGTCCAGTCGCTACCTGACGGCGACCCTGATCAACCACGGCAGCCGGCCGCTCCCGCTGCAGTAGGACGGGAACGACCGCCACCCGCGCCACGCGGCGCATCCCGGCCCGATGATGGGCGAAAATGATCCGGTGAGTCCCACCACGAGCACCAGCTGGCCTGCCCCGACCGCGTCCCGACCAGTGGACGCGACGGTCGCCGTCCCCGGATCGAAATCACTGACCAATCGAGCGTTGATCCTGGCCGCGCAGGCCACCGGGCCGTCGAGGATCACCGCTCCGCTCCGCAGCCGGGACACCGACCTGATGGCCGCCGCGCTGACCGCGTTGGGAGTGCGGATCGACCAGGGTCCGAGATCGTGGCTGGTCACGCCGGCCCCGCTGCGGGGGCCGGCCGTCATCGACACCGGACTGGCCGGCACCGTCATGCGGTTCTTCCCGCCCCTGGCGGTCAACGCGGTCGGCGACGTCCGGGTGGACGGCGACGAGTACGCGCGGCTCCGGCCGATGGCGACCATCCTCAACGCCCTCCGAGACCTGGGGGCCGACATCGACGGCGATGCACTGCCCTTCGTCGTCCACGGTCACGGGTCCCTGCGCGGAGGGACGGTCAGGATCGACGCGTCCGCGTCATCCCAGTTCGTCTCCGGTCTGATGCTGTCCGGAGCGAGTTACCGGGACGGCCTCACCCTGGTCCACACCGGGAAACCGGTGCCGTCCATGCCCCACATCGAGATGACGGTCGACATGCTGCGCGAAGTCGGGGTCGGGGTGGACGACAGCGGGGCCAACACCTGGCGGGTCGAGCCCGGTCCGATTTCACCGTGGAACCGAACGGTGGAGCCCGACCTGTCCAACGCCACCCCTTTCCTGGCCGCCGCGGCCGTCGCCGGCGGGTCGGTGCGGATCCCGGACTGGCCGGCAAGCACCACCCAACCCGGTGACGCCATCCGCTGGATCCTGTCTCTGCTGGGCGCGGCCGTTGACCTCACCGACGGCACCCTCACCGTCACCGGCACCGGCACCCTGACCGGCGTCGACCTCGACCTGCACGACGTCGGGGAGCTGACTCCGACGATCGCCGCCGTGGCCCTGTTCGCCGACGGCCCGACCCGGTTGCGCGGCATCGGTCACCTGCGGGGCCACGAGACCGACCGGCTGGGCGCCATCGTCGCGAACATCCGGGCCATCGGCGGCGACGCCGACGAGACCGACGACGGTGTCGTCATCCGCCCCCGTCCGTTGACCGGCGGTCTGTGGGGCGCCTGGGCCGACCACCGGATGGCCACCGCCGGGGCGATCGTCGGGCTCCGGGTACCCGGGCTGGTGGTCGACGACATCGGGACCACCGCCAAGACCCTGCCCGGCTTCGACCGGATGTGGGCCGACATGTTGGCCGGTACCGCCGCGACGGACAACGGGTGAGCATCGCGGCGCGGTACGAGAGCCACCGGGAACGGGTCTGCCGACTGCGTCCGTGCGACGAGCCGTCGGCATGAGCACCCTCGGCGACCGCTGGGACAACGACGACGTGCACGTGCGTCCCTCCCGCCGCTCCCGTCCACGCACCAAGACCCGTCCCGCCCACGACGATTCGACCTCGGGCATGGTCATCACGGTCGACCGAGGGCGCTATCAGTGCCTGGTCGCCGAAGGCACGAAGAAGGTCAGGACGATCACCGCGATGCGGGCCCGTGAACTCGGGCGCCGCGCGGTCGCCGTGGGTGATCGGGTCGACATCGTGGGCGACATCTCGGGCGCCCCGGACACCCTGGCCCGGATCGTCCGCATCGCCGAACGACGCAGCGTGCTCCGGCGATCGGCCGACGACACCGACCTGGCCGAGCGGGTCATCGTGGCCAATGCCGACCAGCTGGTCATCGTCACCGCCCTGGCCGACCCGACACCGCGTACCGGATTCATCGACCGGTGTCTGGTCGCGGCGTACACCGGCAACCTCGATCCCGTCCTGGTGCTCACCAAGGCCGACCTGGCCGATCCCGCTCCCCTGCTCGCCGCGTACCAGGACCTCGACCTGCCGATCATCGTCACCCGGCGGAGTCCGAACGAGCGGGCGATCGACCCGGACGGGGTGCAGCAAGTGCGCGACCGGCTCGACGGGCTGGTGTCGGTGCTGGTCGGACACTCCGGGGTGGGCAAGTCGACGCTGGTCAACGAGCTGGTGCCGGACGCCCTGCGGGCCACCGGCACGGTGACCGGTGTCGGCAAGGGTCGGCACACGTCGGTCTCGGCCATCGCCCTTGCCCTGCCCGACGGAGGCTGGGTCATCGACACGCCCGGAGTCCGGTCCTTCGGCCTGGCCCACGTCACGGCGGACGACCTGCTGGAGACGTTCGACGACCTGCTGCCGGCCACCGTCGACTGCCCACCCGGCTGTGATCATTCCGGCCCGGACATCGGGTGCGCGCTGGATCCGTTCGTCGCGGCGGGTGGTGCCCGCCCCGGTCGGCTGGCCTCCTTCCGCCGCCTGCTGGCCTCGCGAGCGGGCGCCACCGAACCGGAGGACGCCGACGGTTCGGTCTGACCCCACCCGGTTGTCCACAGGGGGCAGGTCCTTCCACAAAGCCGCTCCGTCGCTGGCGGACGCTCACCGCCGGTCCCGACACTGGCCGCATGACCCCGTTCGTCCTGCCGCTCACCGTCCGTACCGACGACGCCGACACCGACCTGTTGATCGACCTGGCCGGCCCCACGTCGCTCGGCCAGGTACTTCCCGCGATCCGGCGCCGGGCGGGCCTGCCCGCCGACAGCACGCTGCACCTCGGGCACGGAGTGGTCGACGATTCGTGGGTTCTGGGCCGGGCCCCGTTGCTGGCCGGCCGGGTGTTGTCGACGCGGCCGGACGTCGAAGCCACCGCGGTCGGGCCGGTCCAGCTCTCGTGCGTGGCCGGGCCGGACGCCGGCCCGTCGATCCCGATGCCGGACCGGCCGATCGTCGTCGGGCGTCATCCGGATTGCGACCTGACTCTGGACGATCCCGAACTGTCGCGCCGGCACGCCCGGGTCGAGCTGGCCGCCGGGGTTCTGCTGGTCACCGACCTCGAGTCGAGCAACGGCGTCAGGGTCGACGGTGAGGCTCGTCCGCGGGCCGGGCCGGGCCGGCCGGTGCCGGTCCACGGGTTGATCCGGCTCGGCGCCAGCATCCTGCGCAGCGGCCTGGCCGCCGAACCGTCGCTGCTCCTGTCCCCGGACGGGGCGGGACATCTGGCCGTCGCCCGCCCGGCCCGGGTCGCCCCGGAATTCCGATGCGACGTTCCCCCTCCCCCCGGACCACCGCCCACGCGTGGCCGCCGCCCGATCCCCGTCCTCGCCGCCTTGTTCGGCGCCGGGGTGGGGGTGGTCATCGCGCTGGTCACCGGATTGTGGACGTTTCTCCTGCTGGCCGCCTTGGGCCCGGCGATGATGCTGGCCACCGCGGTGTCGGACCGGCTCAGCGGCCGGCGCGGCTTCCGGCGCGCCAGCCGGGAACACCTGCGGGCGGTCTCCGACCACAGGGTCCGGGTCGGGGCCGCGCTGGCGGCCGACCGCCTCGACGCATGGGACCGCTACCCGGATCCAGCCACCCTGGGCCGACGGGCCGCCTCGGCCGGCGTGCGGTTGTGGGAACGCCGGCCGGGCAATCCCGATTTCCTGCGCCTGGCCGTCGGGATCGGTGAGCGCAAGGGTCGAATCCCGGCCGAGGACGCACCACTCGTGGCCGAGGTCCCGCTCACGCTCGACCTGGCCGCCATCGGCGTCCTGGGGATAGCCGGCGCCTGCCGGGGGCTGGTCCGGCATCTGCTGAGCCAGCTCCTGGTCCTGCACTCACCGGCCGACCTGCGGATCCACCTGTTCACCGACGACCCCGAACTGCGCCGGCTACGGGACCTTCCGCACGTCGAGCTGCACGCCGACCGCGTGCGGGCCACGGCCGGGGTGGCCCGGATCCTGTCGATCGCCCGGGAGGCGACCACCGTGGTGGTGCTGGACGACGCCCACCGATGGCGACGGACGCCGCGGATGAACGAGCTGCTGATCGGGGCCGCACGACCGGCCACCGCTGCGTCCGGGCTGACCGAGGTGGCCACGCCACGTCCCGGCCCCGGCTCGGTCGCGGCGATCTGCATCGCCACGGCCGCCGAGGCGCTACCGGTGGAATGCACAGCCGTGGCGGTGGTCGGGGACGGGCAGATCAGGGTGCGGGCCGGCTCGCACCATCTGGCGGCCGAGACCGTGGGTGTCTCGCGCGCTCACCTGGAACGAGTGGTCGCCGCCCTGACTCCGCTGATCGATCCCGATCGACCCGGTGCCGGCCTGCCCGACGAGGTCTGGCTGTCCGACCTGTTCGGCACCGCCGGGGTTCGAGCGGGCACGGCACGACGGTGGGTTGCCCCTTCCCTGACGGTCGGGCTCGGCACGGGCGCCGCGGGGACGGTCGAGATCGACCTGGAACGCGACGGACCGCACGTACTCATCGCGGGGACCACCGGGTCGGGCAAGTCCGAACTCCTTCAGACCCTGGTGGCCGGCCTGGCCTGCGCGGCGCCGCCCGACCGGACCGCATTCCTGCTGATCGACTACAAGGGCGGCGCTGCCTTCGGCCGACTGGCCGACCTACCCCACACCACCGGTGTGGTGACCGATCTGGACCAGGCCGAGGCCGCTCGCGCGTTGACCAGCCTGCGAGCCGAGGTACGCCGCCGCGAACGGCTGCTGGCCGATTCCGGAGCAGCCGACCTGGCCGGGCTACGCGTCGACCGGCCAGATGGTTGCCCGCCGTCCCTGGTCGTGGTGGTCGACGAGTACGCCACGCTCGGCGCCGAACGGCCCGAGTTCCTGGCCGGCCTGCTCGACGTCGCGCAGCGAGGACGCTCGCTCGGGCTGCACCTGGTGCTGGCGACCCAGCGGCCGGCCGGCGTGCTGAGTCCGGCCATGAAAGCGAACATCGGCCTGCGCATCTGCCTACGGGTGACCGACGATGCCGATTCGCTCGACGTCATCGACTCGCCCGAGGCCGCGCAGCTGCCGCCGTGGGCCCCAGGACGGGCGTACCTGCGCCGGGCGAAGGGCCGGACGACGTTGTTCCAGGTCGCCCGGGCGACCGGGATCCGGCGTGAGCAGGTCCGGGTGCGTGATGACCTGGAGCCGGCCGAGGCCGTCACCGTCGGCCCGACCATCCTCGACGAGGTCATCGAGGTGGTGACCGGGGCGGCGGTCGGGCGGGGCCGACCCGACACGCCCTGGTTGCCGCCCCTGCCGGACGACTACCGACCGGACGGCGAGGCCGTCCTGGCCCTGCGCGACGTACCCGATGAACAACGGCAGACCGAGATTGGCGCGCCCGCCGGTTCCACCCTTGTCCTGGGCCGACCCGGGTCGGGCCGGAGTTCGACGCTGCGGCGGCTGGCCTGGTGCGCCGCGACGGACGGCGCCGAACTGGTCGTCGTCGACCCGTCGGGTGGGCTCCGCGAGCTGGCCGATTGGCCGAGCACCCGCACCTACCTCGACGGCCACGACCCGGTGCTGGTGCATCGGCTGATCGACCGGCTGCGCGTCGTTCGGCGGGCCAGGGTCGACGGAACCGGCTCCCCGCTCCTGCTACTGATCGACGGCTGGGACGCCATGGCCGGCCCGCTCGACGGACTGGACTACGGAGGCTCGACGAGCACGGTGACCGATCTGGCCGGAGGTGGACCGTCGGCCGGGATGCGGGTGGCCGTCTCCGGTGACCTGCGGATGGAGCACCATCGGACGGCCGGGGCGTTCACCACCGTCATCCGGCTCGGCGTCGACGCGCGGAACGATCCATGTGGCGCTCCCCCGGGCCGGGGACGCCTGCTCGGAGCCGAGATCCAGGTCGCGCACGGTCCGCCGGGCGCACCGTCATCGGATCCGGTCGGGCACGGCGCGCCCGTCGTCCGGGCATTGCCCGTGATCGTGACGGCGTCCCAGCTCCCCGACCCGAGGGCCGACGCGGTCCCGCTGGGCGTGGGCGATGACGACGGTTCGGTGCAGGTGATCGACCTGACCGGACCGGGCGGAGGGCTGCTGGTGGCCGGTCCGCGCCGAAGCGGGGTCAGTACCGCCCTGGCTCGACTGGCCGTCGGCGCGGCGGCGGCCGGTGTGCGCGTCGTCCGGGCCACGGTGCGCCCGGCGCCCGGGCTGCCGGGCGTCGAGGACATCATCCTGGGGCCGGGAGCCGGCCCGTTGCACCGCCTGCTGCTCGACCACGACGGGCCGATCCTGCTGGTCGCGGATGATCTGGACCGCCCCGACTGGCCCGACGACGCCCTGGCCCTGTTCGAGCGATTCGTCACAGTCGCCGGGCCGGGGCAGTACCTGGCCGCCGCGGCCCGCCTTGAGCGGGCCCTGCGGTCCCACCGGGGTCCGATCGCCGAGATCGCGGCATTCCGGACCGGCATCCTGCTGCATCCCGATTCCGCAGATGGCACCCTGTTCGACGTCACCCTGCCGCGACGGCAGGGGCAACCGCCGGCCGGTCGGGGCTACCTCGTCCGACAGGGGCGAGCCGTCCCGCTGCAGCTCGCCGGACACCCGCTCTGAACGGCTCCGGACCCGGTGAGCAACGTCCGGCTCCGAACCGCACACACAGGGGGTTCACCAAGATCCCGGCACCATGGGGCGCAGACCGATGATCCGGTCGGCCTCGCCTCGGCGAGGCCGACCGGAGCGTGCGCGCCGCCGCGGGCAACCCGACCCGGGTCCGCTGCGTCCTCACCGGGCGCGCCGGTGGTGCCGGCACCACCGCCGGTTCGCCCGGCGGTGTCTCACGTCACAGCAGAACAAGCAGGAATTGGATGGTTCACATGCATGTGGTCAGACGCGGCTTCGCCGGACGGAACGTGGGGCTCGTGGCTCTGCTGGCAGCAGTCGGATTGGCCGCGGCCGCCTGCACCTCAGCGGCCGGATCGGCCGGCGTCCAGACCGTGACGGTGAGCTCCACCGTAGGGGGCGCCCCGGGATCGACCTCCGTGACCATCCCGGCCGCCACCGGCGCTCCGGCGTCGGGTCCGGCGGCGTCCGGCGGTGCCGTTGCCTCGGGCCGCCCCGTCGCCTCGGCCCCGGCGAGTTCGGCCGCCGCCTCCAGCGCCATCGCGCTACCGGTGGCCGCAGTGTCGGCCAGCCCGGCGTTCGGTACCAAGACCATGAGCCCGTCGGACCCCTTGAAGATCACCGTGGCCAAGGGCAAGATCACCTCGCTGAAGCTGGTCAACCCGACCGGAGTGGTCGTCAAGGGCGCCATCTCGGCCGACGGCAGCACGTGGACCCTCGGTGAGGTCCTCGGCTACGGCAAGACCTACACGGCCACCGGCTCGGCGACCGGCACCGACGGTAAGTCCGTCCCGATCACGGGCACTTTCACGACGGTCACCCCGGCGACGAAGGTGCGCACCACGATCAGCCCCGGTGACGGGAAGACGGTCGGCGTCGCGACGTCCGTCATCGTCTCCTTCGGCGTCAAGCCGGCCGACGGCGACAACATCGCCAAGTACGTCACGATCACGACCACACCCAAGGTCTCCGGTGCCTGGGTCTGGATCCAGCACGACGACGGCCGTTGGGCACTCGACTTCCGCACCGAGGACTACTGGCCGGAGAACACCAAGGTGCACGTGGAGGCGAACGTCTACGGACTGAAGTTCGGCCCCGGCGCGTACGGCTCCAGCGACGTGACCAGTGACTTCACCATCGGTCGCAACCAGGTGGTGAAGGCCGACGTGAACTCGCACTACCTGTACGTCTACCAGGACAACAAGGAGGTGGCGAAGTACGCGGCCTCCTACGGAAAGGGCGACACCCCGGACAAGATCACCCGCTCCGGCATCCACGTGGTCAACGACATGAACGTGACGAAGCTGATGAGCAACCCGAAGTACGGGTACACCAACGTGCTCGAACACTGGGCCGTGCGGATCAGCGACAACGGCGAGTTCATCCACGCCAACCCGAACACGGTCAGCGACCAGGGCAACACCAACGTCTCCCACGGCTGCGTCAACCTCTCCCTGGCCGACGCCAAGGCCTACTTCCAATCCGCACTGATCGGCGACCCGGTGGAGGTGACCGGAACGACCATCGACCTGTCCGCATCCGACGGTGACCTGTTCGACTGGACCTACTCGTGGAGTCAGTGGAAGAACCTCGCGGTCAAGTCCCAGTGATCTCGGCCCGGTGGATCCCGACAGCTGGCGAGGCTGGCTCGAGGGGGGCCAGCACCGGCCGCTTCGGCGGCCGGTGGTCGCCGGACGACGTACCGGTGAGCCGACGGCGGACCCACGGCCCGACGTACTCCCAGTAGAAGTCCAGCTCGTCCCGGGCGGTCCGCGCCCGCCGCTCCGGCGTCCCCACCGGCGCCGACCATTCCGCGGGCCGTTCGACGCGCAGCTTGTCGAGCACCCGGGCGGCCACCTGTTGGTGACCGATCGCGTTCAGGTGGAGCCGGTCGACCGCCCAGTACCGCGGGTCGCGGAGTTCGGTCAGGGGCCAGAGGTCGACCAGCACTGCGCCACGCTTCTCGGCGATCCTTCGGACCCCGGCCGAGAGCTTGTCACCGGTGGCCCGGATGCGGGCGCCGAACGGCAGTCCGTCACACGGATCGGCACCGGTGAAGATGACCACCGTGGCGCCGGAGTCGGTCAGGCGAGCGACGGTGAGGTCGACCAGGCGCAGGAGTGCGGGCAGCACCGCTCTCGGTCGGAGCATGTCGTTGCCGCCGCCGGCGAAGGTGACCAGGTCAGGCCGCAGGGCCAGGGCCGGGTCCAGTTGCTCGTCGATGATGGGTCCCAACAGCTGGCCGCGGATGGCGAGATTCGCGTAACCGGTGCGCTCACCGGCCGGATCGCGCGCGATCCAGTCCTGCGACAGCACGCCGGCCACCAGATCGGCCCAGCCCCGGGGAGCCCCGTCGAGCGGCTCGTCGCCCACCCCCTCGGTGAAGCTGTCGCCGATGGCGACGTAGCGATCGAATGTGCGGGGCGAGGCGAAATCCGACATGGCCACACATGTTACTCAGCAGTAACTGCGCCGGCCGGACGGGCCGAACCCGGTCCGATCGATTGTGAGACACGTCATAGTTGAACACTCAATGAATTAGGTGACAAGTCCACTTCCCGGGTCTATCGTGAAGTCACAAGGTCGTTGACGCATCACAAACTTCGGAGGATCCCATGAGCACCCCCACCACCACCCTGACCGGCACCTGGATCGGTGACACCGTCCACTCGGACGTCAGTTTCAAGGTTCGCCACATGGCGGTCGGCAAGGCCAAGGGCACGTTCGAGCTGGAGTCGGCCACCCTGGTCGTCCCGGAGAGCGGCCTGGCCGACGCCACCGTCACCGCCGTCATCGACGCCGCCAGCGTCGAGACCAAGCAGGAGCAGCGCAACGAGCACGTGAAGTCCCCCGACTTCCTGCACGTCGAGCAGTACCCGTCCCTGAAGTTCGTCTCCACCGGCATCAAGAACTTCGACGGCGACGAGTTCGTCGTGGTCGGCGACCTCACCATCCGCGACGTGACCAAGTCGGTCGAGTTGGCGGTCGAGTTCCTCGGTGCCACCACCGACGCCTACGGAGCCGAGCGGGCCGGTTTCACCGCGACCACCTCGATCAGCCGCAAGGAATTCAACGTCTCCTTCGAGGCCGCCTTCGGCGCCGGTAACGCCGTGGTCAGCGACAAGGTCGAGATCTCCCTCGAGCTGGAGTTCACCAAGAGCGCCTGAACCACCGAAAGCTGACCCGCGGCGCGGCCGCGGTCGGCGTCAACTCACCTCGAACCCCGTGTCCGGCTCATGGCCGGCGCGGGGTTCGGTGCGTTCACCCAGGCCGTCCCGTGAGGAACCGGTCGCGGGCGACCGTCACGAGTCAGCCGCTGCTGTCCAGATCCTCGATCAGATAGGCGATCTCGCCCGGCGCGTACCAAGCCAGGTCCATGTCCTGCGCCGACCCGACAGCGAACTCGGCGTCGTCATCCCCCAGGTCCGCCTCGTAGATCACGTCCACCGCCGCCCGAACCACGTCGCCCGCCTCGGCCCCGTCCACATGGAACGAAGCGATCTGCTTCCAGGGCACCGGGCCGGCGACCCGGGCCGCGGCCCGGTCCCGGTGCGGAATGGATTCGGCATCGGTGACGTCGGCGGCGATCACCACCCGCATTGGCGGCTCATCGGCCGGCGCCGCCGCGAGCAGCCGCAGGCAGGCCCGGGCGGCATCGGACAGGGCGAGGTATTCCAGCTCCTCGTCGTCGGCGTCGGCGTACTCCTGCCGTAGGTCGTCGGTCACCCCGAACACGATCCCGCCCTGGGGCCGCACCTCGCGCTCGGTCACGACCGTCCGAAGCCCGGAGAAGGTGACCGGAATGTAGACCCTCACTTCTGTTCTCCCAACCTGCGTGCAGAACGAACCCGGGCCGAGGTCCCGGGCCGGCCGGCCGCCGATGCCGGCCGGGACCGGCCGGTGACCACGCCGGTGCCGGGCGCCGGGAGCAACTCCTCGACTGCTTCGCCGATGTGGACGGCGAACTCCTCGATGTCGGGAATTGCATCCCGATCGGCGGTGAGACCGAAGAACACTCCCCCGTTGTAGGACGTGCAGGCCACGGCCAGCGCCTGCCCCTTGGCCAACGGCGCCACCGGATACATCGCCACGACTGGCGAGCCCGCCGCGAACAGCGGGAGTTGCGGGCCCGGGGCGTTGGTGATGAGCAGGTTGTACATCCGGCCGGAGAGCTGGCCGGCGACCCGGGCGCCCAGGGCGTGCAGGGTCGGCGGGGCGAATCGGCCGAGCTCCAGCAACGAGTCGGCGCCGACCTGCCGTCCCGATTCCAGATGGGCTCCCATGGCGAACGACACCTGATGCAGCCGCATGACGGGGTTCGGCTCGGCCACGGGCATGTCGACCACGTAGGAAACCACCGGGTTGACCGGTCCGCCATCCGGTTCCTCGTCGCCGGTCACCGGACTGCCCTTGACCGACATCGGGACCAGTGCACGCAAGGTGGTGGTCGGGGTGACCGCCTCGCCGCGGGCCAGTAGCCAGGTCCGCAGGGCACCGGTGATGGCGGCCAGCAGCACGTCGTTGACGGACGCACCGTGCGCGGCCCGGATGGCCTTCACATCGGCCAGATCGACCCGGAAGGAGGCGAACCGGCGCTGGCCGCTCTTGGTCACATTGAGCACCGATCGTGGTGCCGGATTCACCGTGCGCCGCACCATCTCCACCACGTCGACACCGGCCCGCGCCACCTTCGAGACCGTGGACCCGATGTCGGCCGCGGCCAGTCGCAGTACGTCGACCAGGTCGGACGGGCGGCTGGCGATGTCGGCAACGGCATCGACCACCAGATCGATGTCGCTCGGCGGTGGAACCGGGATCCAGGGTTCGTCGGGCAGGCGGCGCGGGCGCCGGGCGAGGTCCAGGATGGCTGCGGCCACGTCGACGGCCCCGATCCGGTCGACCATCGCGTGATGGGTCTTGTTGACGATGGCGATCCGCCCGCCCTCGAGACCTTCGATGACGTACATCTCCCAGAGCGGACGCGCACGGTCCAGCGGACGCGAGATCAGTCGTCCGACGAGTTCGTCCAGGGTCGACATGGTGCCCGGCTTGGGCAGGGCCGACCGCCGGACGTGATATGTCAGGTCGAAGTCCTCGTCGTCCACCCACACCGGACGGCCCAGCCGTCCGGGCACGAAGCGCACCCGCTGCCGGTAGCGCGGGACCAGCGACAGCCGGGCCGAGATCAGATCCACGATCTCCCGGTAGTCGAACGTCCCCGGTTCCGGATGCAGGATCACCACACCGCCGACGTGCATCGGCGTCGACGCATCCTCTGCATAGAGGAAGGCGGCGTCGGTCGCCGAGAGCCGGTCGGTCATCTGGTCATCGTGGCACAGACCCCGACGGCACGGCACCGGCACGGGTCAGGGCACCGGCGAGATCACGGATCCCCTTGCGCAGCGCCGACCCGGGCGCCGCCTGCGCCAGCGGAATCCCCTGCAGCCAGGCCTTGTCGGTGCTGCCACGGTCCTCCGGCAGGACGGCCGTGACACCGAGACCGGAGAATCGGGCCAACGCGGCAATCGCCTCATCGGGCGACGCGGCCGTTCGCCGGGACCGGTTCAGCACCACCAGCGGCTGGACCTCCGGGACCATGTCCCGCAGCTCGGCCAGCCCGCGGACGAGGCGTTCGATGCCCGGCGGATCCGCCGATCCGACCGCAACCAGCACGTCGGCGTCGGCCAGCACGGCCAGGGTGGCGCCGTTGCGCCGGGGGGCCGCGGTGTCGAACGTGATCTCCTCGTCCGCCTCGAGGCAGAAACCGCAGTCGACCACCGTCACCGCGGCCATCGACCGGGCCACACCGAGCACCGCCGGGATGGCCGACGGCCGCACTTCGGGCCAGCGGTCGGCGCGGCTGATCCCGGTGAGCAGTCGCAGATTGCTGCCGATGGCCCACACCAGGCGGGTCAGTTCGGCCAGGTCCAGGCGGCCGTTGGCGGCCTGGCGACACGCCCCGGCCAGTCCCGGCGATTCGTCCAGCAGACCGAAGGCGTTTCCGAGCACGCCGCCGTACACATCCGCGTCGATCAGCAGTGTGGGCCGACCGGCCTCGGCCGATTCGACGGCCAGGTTGGCGGCCAGCATGGTGCGTCCCGGGGCGCCGGCCGGACCCCAGACCGCCACCACCTGGCCCAGCGGCGGCGGATCAGCTCGGGCCGGCACTGGGATCGAGGTGCCCTGGCCCCGATCGGGCGGCAGCGCGAACCGGGGATCGGCCACCGCTGGATGCGGAAGGAAGCCGGTCGCCTCCGGGGGCAACCCGGCCACGACCGGGTTGACGCCGGCGGCCAGCTGGGTGATCGCCGTCCGGACGGCCGCCATCAGCGCCGCCGCTCCCGCGTCGTCATCGGCGACCAGCGTGGTGATCCCGATCCGCTCGAGCCGCGTCCGGATCCGCGGTTCGGACGCCGGATAGATGGCGACCACCGCGACGCCGGCCGCGGTGAGACGCTGAACGGCCTCGGTGTCCAGCCGGCGCAGTTCCCCGGAGAGCACCACCGCCGCCGCCTGCCCGGTGGTCGCGGCGGTCAGGACGTCAGCGATGTCGACGCACCGGCGGACCACCGACATGCCGGCGCCCGGGCGGTCCAACGCGGCGACCAGATCGTTCTCCCAGTTCTGCCCGTTACCCGCGGTGAGCAGCCCCGAACTCATCGCTCACCGGTCTGCAGCACGACGATCGCGTCCCCCTTGGGCAACGTCTTGACCAACGAGTCGGCCAAGGCCGCCGACACCAGCACGGCGATCTGGTAGCGGGTCGAACTCGCCCCGGACAGCCCGCCGGAGGCGGGGGCCGACACCGACTGCACGGTGACGCCGGCCGAGACGAGGTCGGTGACGGCGGTCGTGGCGGCGGTCGCACCTCCGGTTGTCAGGTACAGATCGATCACCGAGCCGTGGGTGACCCCCGGCGGCATGTGGTCCGGGGTCACCCCGATCACCACCACCCGCCCCGGCTTGCTCACGGTGATCGCGGAGACCGGCAGGAGCTCGCCGGCGTGCAGTTGCACGGCCACGGCGGTGCCGACTGCCGCGCTGCCACCGCCGGCCGCGACGTAGCGGGCGGCTTGATCACCGAGATTCACGTCGACCCGCTCGAGATCCGCAGCGGTGATGACGGTGCCGGGCGCCAGGTCCCGGGTCACCGACCACACCGGCGAGGTGTGCGAACTTGCGCCGACGACCCGGGCTCCCACGACCACCGCGGCGATCACCAGGACGAGACCCCCGATGACGCGGATGTCCAACCACTTCGGCCGGCTCGTCCGCCGCGGGACCGGCGCCCCCTCCGCTGTGGTCGCCTTCATCCGTGCCCCCTGCCCCTCGATCGCCGCCCACGCCGCGTGTGGAACAAAACCGTCACACACCGGGCGGCTGTGCCAGAATTGAACCGGTCCCAAACTAGCTCACCCGGCCCCAACCCAGCCAAATGAGTGCACACTGCCCAACTGCGCCGGAGTCTTCGTGACGCACCCCGTTCGATGAAGCCTACGTGGCGCGAACTGGTGATCAATACCCTCGTTTGCGGGATCGGTCACTGGCCGAGATCCCACTCATCTGCTGCCCGCCCCGTGAAGGAACGCCTGACATGACCACCGAACGCTTTCTGACTCTGGCCGACGTCGCCGAGATCCTGAACATCTCCGCGTCCCAGACCTACGCCCTGGTGCGGAGCGGCGATCTCAAGGGCATCCAGATCGGTGGCCGGAACCAGTGGCGAGTCGAGCGCGCTCGCTTGGAGGAATACATCGACGAGGCCTACCAGCGGACCGCGGCCTCACTGTCCGAGCTGCCCTCCGCGCTGCCGACCGACGCCTGATCGCCGGCAGACCTGAGGGCACCGCCGAGAGCTCATCCGAGCGGAACCGCACGAACCAGGACGACCGCGGGCAACGGGATCAGCACCACCGATCGGACGCTGGCCGCCCGGCGGGGCTCCCACGGCGCATGTACGGCCAGCTCCAGGAAGTCCGCCCCCAGGCGATCGATGGTGCCGGTGACCTCGGTGTACGGACCGGCTGAGTCCCCGACCCCGCCCCCGACGACCATGGCGATCGGAGATCGGTCGCGCGCCAGTCCCCGTAACGCGTGACGGAGATTCAACCGCAGCCCGACGCCCTTGACCGCCGGCCCGGTAGCCGCACTGAGGCCCTCGACGATGGTGGCCGCCCGGAGGGCCAGTACGACCTCCCGGCCAGGCGCTTCCTGCAGCAGCACCCAGTCGGGGCCCACCTTTCGCAGGGTGCCGGCCACCGTCATCCCGGCCGTCGTCCGGATCCGGACCGGCCGTCCGAGCGCGCCACCGACCCGCTCGACCACCGTGATCGCACCGGCGGCCACCCGCTGGCGATCGGCCAGCTCGGCCATCATGTCGGCATCGGCGAGGTCGTCGAAGCGCGCGTCGAGGTCACTGAAGAGCTGCTCCCACCGCATGGCGTTCACCGTGACCGATCGAAGGCGTTTCGTCAACAAGAACCCCGAATCGGCTTGACTTAGTCCATTTGACGCTGTTTGACTTCATTTCATGTTCACACGTGCCAAGCTTGATCAAACGTGGTCAAACGGCAGGGTTGATCTGAATCTGGGGACCGCGAGCCACCGTGAGCTCGCCTCGTCGCGGCAGGCCTGGTTCCAGCTCGCCGGAGCCCTGTCGGGACTCGTCGTCCTGGCCGTCGCCCTACCTGCGCCGTCGTCGGTCCGCGCCGTACTGGCCGGACCGGCCACCTCGGCCGACCGGCCCGCCCAGCTGGTCGCATCGGTTGCCCTGGCTGCGGCATCACTGCTGGTCTGGACCCTGCTGACCTGGGCCATCCTGGTCGCGCTGGTGGCGCTGGGCGGTCATCTTCCGGGCTCGGCCGGACGCTCGGCGCACGTCCTGCTGGGCCGCATCGCGCCGAAGGCCGCCCGGAAGCTCGTTCTGTCGGTCGTCGGCGTCTCGCTCATGTCCGGCCTCGCGGTGGGAGGAGCGCCCGGCGCGTCGGCGGTATCCGCGCCACCGGGCGCGGATCAGTCGTCGGCGTCCGGGCCGTCGGGCGACACCGCGACCACGAGTTGGACCCCCGTCGAGGGGTCGGCGGTCCAACTCGATCGCGTCCCGGTGCCGACCGTCGGTCTCGATCGACCGGAAGCCCCGACCCCGACGCCACTGGACATCGATTGGCCAACCACCCCGTCGACCAGCGGCGCGGCGGTCGGGTCACCGGCGCGAACGGTCGACGTGGACTGGCCGCGGTCGACCGAGCCGGTGGTGGTGCGGCGCGGCGACTCACTCTGGAGCATCGCCGCCGCCCACCTCCCGGCCGGAGCATCGCCAGCGGAGATCACCCAGGCCTGGCACCGCTGGTACGCGGCCAACAAGTCCGTCATCGGGGCCGATCCCGATCGCATCCTGCCCGGGCAGATCCTGCTGCCACCGACCCAGCCGAACGGGGAATGACATGACCTCCGCACTGATCGACTCCGACGCGTTCCCCGCCGCCCCGGACCGGGCCGGCGCCACCACTACTCGGCGTCCCTACCTGGCGCCGGTGCCGGACTGCGACCCGCCGTTCGACGACGAACGGACCCCGGTCGGCCGGATCCAACAGCTCCGTCGGCCATCACGCACACTCGTCCCGGTCGAGGAACCCGCCAGGCGACGTCCGCTGCCGTTCACGGCGCCTGACCTCGCGCCCACGGCGGGCGAACCGGAGGCCATCGCCGACGCCGACGTGCCCGGTTGGTCGCAGGACGCCGACGTCGGCGTCCGCCGTACCGCGACCGCCGACCTGCCACCGGCCGCCCGGTCGGGCCAGATGCTCGCGCGCGCCCTGGTCGAGATGCTGTCCGGGCAGCGCCCGGTGAGCCAACTCCGAGTGCACTGCTCACCTGAGGTGTTCGCCGGGCTGCAGGGGCGTCCGACGGTGCCGGGCGCGCTGAGCCACCTGCTCACTGTGCGGGTGTGCGAGCCGGCGGACGGCGTGGCCGAGATCAGTGCGGCGTTCCGGCGGGGGCAGCGGGTGCGGGCGATCGCGTTCCGGATCCAGGGTGTTGACGGTCGCTGGCGGATCACCGCGCTGCAGACCGGCTGACGGAACCCCTTGCCCGACAGCGAAAGGGCCGGCCCGAGGTGCCCGGGCCGGCCCTTTCCGCTATCTGCGGACTACAGCGCTTCCGCCCCCGGGCGTCCGTGGCACTGCTTGTACTTCTTGCCGGAACCACACGGGCACGGAGCGTTGCGGGCCGGGGCGCCCGTGGCCGACCCGGACTGCGCCGTTGCCCCGGTGAGCTCCGTGCCGCCGTCCTCGGCCGGCCCGGAATAGCTCAGGGGCGGCGTGCTGGTCGGCCGGGTGAGTCCCTTGGCCCGCAGCGCAGCCGGCGCGCCGTCGGTGTCCTTGACGACCGGGGCGGCTGCCTGCTGGGTCGGCAGGGCCTCGACCGGGCGCACCCGGGTCCGGACGCTGCCGGCCTGCTTGCCGCCGACCGGTTTCGGGGCCGGGAGCCCGGACGTCCCGTTGCGCGGGCCCGGGGCGCCGGCAGCGGAACCGTCCGGTCCAGAGCCGTCGGTCCCCCCGTCCGAACCGGGCGCCTCGCCGTCCGCCGGGACGATCTGCACCTGCAGGTTGTACAGGAACCCGACCGACTCCTCCTTGAGGGAGTCGAGCATGGCGTTGAACATGTCAAAGCCTTCGCGCTGGTACTCGATCAGCGGATCCCGCTGGGCCATCGCACGGAGGCCGATGCCCTCCTTGAGGTAGTCCATCTCGTAGAGGTGCTCGCGCCACTTCCGGTCCAGCACCGAGAGCACCACGCGGCGCTCCAGCTCACGGGTGATCTCCGGGGTCAGCGCCTCCTCGCGGTCGGCCCACGCCCGGCGGGCGTCGGCCAGAACGGCCTCGCGCAGAGTGTCCCGGGTCAGGTCGCCGTGGTCGTGCGCCACCGTTTCCGGGGTCAGGCTGATCGGGTACAGCGTCTTGAGCGCCGCCCAGAGCGTGTCGGTGTCCCAGTCCTCGGCGTAACCCTGCGAGGCCGCCCCGTCGATGTAGGCGGTGATCACATCGGTGATCATGTTCTGCACCTGTTCGTGCAGGTCCTCCCCGTCCAGGACGCGCCGCCGCTCCTCGTAGATCACGGTGCGCTGCTTGTTCATCACCTCGTCGTACTTGAGGACGTTCTTGCGGATCTCGAAGTTCTGCTGCTCCACCTGGGTCTGCGCACTCTTGATCGCCTTGGACACGAACTTGTGCTCGATCGGCATGTCGTCGGGCATCCGCAACCGGGTCATCAGCATCTCGACGGTGCCGCCGCCGACCCGGCGCATCAGGTCGTCACCCAGGGACAGGTAGAACCGGGACTCGCCCGGATCGCCCTGGCGGCCGGCGCGGCCGCGGAGCTGGTTGTCGATCCGGCGCGACTCGTGCCGTTCGGTGCCGAGCACGTACAGACCGCCCGCGGCCCGCACCTTCTCGGCCTCGGTCTTGGTCTTCTTGGCCGCCGCCTCGAGTGCCGCCGGCCAGGCCGCCTCGTACTCCTCCGGCGTCTCGGTCGGGCTCAGGCCCTGCTCGCGCAGGTCCAGGTCGGCTGTGAAGTCGGGGTTGCCGCCGAGGACGATGTCAGTGCCTCGTCCAGCCATGTTGGTGGCCACGGTGACCGCACCGGAGCGACCGGCCTGGGCGATGATCGCCGCCTCCCGCGCGTGGTTCTTGGCGTTCAGCACCTCGTGCGGCACGCCGGCCCGGAGCAGCAGCTTGCTCAGCAGCTCGGACTTCTCCACAGAGGCGGTGCCGACCAGCACCGGCTGGCCCTTCTCGTGCCGGGCCGCGATGTCCTCCACGACCGCGTCGAACTTCGCCTCCTCGGCCTTGTAGATCAGATCGCCCTCGTCGGCCCGCTGCACGGGCCGGTTCGGCGGGATCGGCACGACGCCGAGCTTGTAGGTCTGGCTCAGCTCGGCCGCCTCGGTCTGGGCGGTCCCCGTCATGCCCGAGAGCTTCTCGTAGAGCCGGAAGTAGTTCTGCAGGGTGATCGTGGCCAGCGTCTGGTTCTCGGCCTTGATCTCGACGCCTTCCTTGGCCTCGATCGCCTGGTGCATGCCCTCGTTGTACCGGCGGCCGTGCAGCACCCGGCCGGTGAACTCGTCGACGATCAGCACCTCGCCGTTGACGACGATGTAGTCGCGGTCCTTCTTGTACAGCTCCTTGGCCTTGAGGGCGTTGTTGAGAAAGCCGACCAGTGGGGTGTTGACCGATTCGTAGAGGTTGTCGATGCCCAGGGCGGCCTCGACCTTGGCCACTCCCTCCTCGGTCACACCGACGGTGCGCTTGGCTTCGTCGACCTCGTAGTCGCCGTCCCCGCCGCCCTCGCTGCCCTTGCGCAGCCGGGGGACCAGCCGGGCGAACTCGGAGTACCACTTGGACGACTGGTCGGCCGGGCCGGAGATGATCAGCGGCGTCCTGGCCTCGTCGATCAGGATCGAGTCGACCTCGTCGACCACGGCGTAGTAGTGGCCGCGCTGGACCAGATCGTCCTTCGACCAGGCCATGTTGTCGCGCAGGTAGTCGAAGCCGAACTCGTTGTTGGTGCCGTAGGTGACGTCCGCCGCGTACTGCTGCTTGCGCACATCCGGTGTCTGGGAGGACAGGATGACGCCGACCTCGAGACCGAGGAATCGGTGCACCCGGCCCATCCATTCGGAGTCCCGCTGGGCCAGGTAGTCGTTGGTGGTGACGACGTGAACGCCCTTGCCCTCCAGGGCGTTGAGGTACACCGGAAGGGTGGAGACCAGGGTCTTGCCCTCGCCGGTCTTCATCTCCGCGATGTTGCCGAGGTGCAGCGCGGCGCCGCCCATCAACTGGACGTCGAAGTGCCGCTGCCCGAGCGTGCGCTTGGCTGCCTCGCGGACGACGGCGAAGGCTTCCGGCAGGATGTCGTCGGTCGTCTCGCCGGCGGTCAACCGCTCCTTGAACGAATCGGTCAACTCGCGCAGTTCAGCGTCGGTCAGGTCCGTGTAGTCGGACTCGATGGCGTTGATGTGGTCGGCGATGGCGCGCAGACGTTTGATCGTCTTCGCCTCACCGGCGCGGAGCAGTCGGGACAGAACCACGTGGTCACCCTCGGTCGATTTCTCACCAGCCGCAGCCCGCGGGCGCGCTTCCGCGCAGCGGACTACCTCCGGAGACTCTTGACTCCCCCGGCAGTGCCCATGGTAAGCGCACCGCGGCTCGGGCATGACGCTCGTCGGGGGCTTTCGCGATCAGCCATGCGCATCCGGCCCACCGGCCACCCGACGCAGAACCCCCGCGTCCGTCGGCTCGCCGACGAACGCGGGGGTGGATGCTCCGACTGTGCGCCTGGAACTCAGGTCAGGCGCAGCAGCCCGTAGTCGAAGCCCTTGCGCCGATAGACGACCGAGCACAGCCCCGACTCGACGTCCTTGAACAGGTAGAAGTCGTGCCCGACGAGTTCCATCTGGTACAGCGCCTGGTCGACGGTGATCGGGTCGGCCGGGTGGTCCTTGATCCGGACGATCCGGCCCGGTCCGCCATCGGCGGAATCACCGAGTTGGTCGTCCTGCCACCGATCGACGCCCTCCGCGTTCTCCTCGGAGCTCGCCGGCTCTTCGGGCAGGCCGCCGCCCGGACCGGCCACCACCGAGATCGGTTCGCGGGCATGCTGTTTGTGGTGCCGGATGTCGGCCGACCGACGCAGGCGCGCCTCGAGTTTCGCGACGGCGGAGTCCAGCGCGGTGTAGAAGGTGTCGGCACTGGCCTCGGCCCGCACCGCTGGTCCCCGGCTGGCCAGGGTGATCTGCACTCGTTGGCAGGTTTTCGAGAGCCGACGGTTGGACTCGTGCGACAGTTCCACGTCGACCCGGATGATCTTCGAGTCGTACCGCTCACTTCGGGCCAGCTTGTCGGCCACATGTGTCCGGAAATGCTCCGGAACCTCCACGTTGCGGCCCTTGACGACAATGTCCACGCGTCCTCCAGGCGATCATGGCGGCCGGAGTCCACCGGGCGCGCCAACTCCACTGCTGTCCACACCCCGAGCGAGACCATCGCTGCTGGATCCGGACTCACCCGGGTTACCTTCGAACCTACCGGCACATCATCGAAGTGCAAGGTGGACAACACCAATGCGTCACCTGTCGTTTTCGTGACAGACACTCCGTCAGGTCGGCCGCGATTCTCACCGAACGGACCGCCAGGGCGCCGCCGATGCCAGGGCCACCACCGCTTTGACCTCGATTCCGGTGACCGAGAGTGTTCGCAGCGAGGCGACCACTGTCGCGCCGGTGGTGATCACGTCATCCAGCAGCACCACCGGCACTCCGGGGGGCGGGCGTCCGGCCGTGCGCAGACGGATCCGCCCGGCCAGGTTCGCCGCCCGGCCCGACGCGTCGAGCCCGACCGAGTCACGGGCCCGCCCGGCCGTGTAGAGGCACGGGGCCACACCGGCCGTCACTCCGCGCCCGGCCAGGGTCGAGGCCGCGCTCTCCGCCATGGCCCGTACCGGGTCCCCGCCCCTGGCCCGGGCGGCGCTCCGCCGGCTGGGGGCGGGCACGATCCACACCTCGGGCGGGATCAGGTCGATCCGGCGCAGGCGAAACATGGCCGTGCCCACCGAGCACCCGAGTCGAGCCGGCAGATCCCGGCGGCCACGCTCCTTGCCGGCGATGATGGCCGCCCGTACTGGCCCGGCGTAGCGGGCCAGGGCCATCACCGGCGGCAGGTGCAGGTCGGCCGCTCCGTCCAGGGTGAGGCCCGGCAGCGCCACCGATCGGGCCCGCGAGGACAGCGTCGCCGCGCATCCGGGACACCAGGGCTCCGGGCCGCCGCAGCCGGGACACGGCCGGGGGAGCACGAGATCGAGGAGGACCGCGAACGGGCCGGGCTCACCGGACATGCCACCAACCGTCGGCCGGACCGGCCGTCACGGCAACCGGCGACGGACGGTTGTGGACAACCCCGGCACCGGTGGACAAGCGCCGGGCCGGGGCCACAGGGATGGACGTGCGCCGGGCCGGGGCCCCAGGGTCAGTGCGGGAAGAAGACGCTCAACGCCGTGCCGTCGCCCGAGACCCGGGCCGGGCCGACCCATTCGCCGCTGGTCTGGCTGCCGCTGAGCGCAGAGATCGTCCCCGCCTCGCCGGGCGCCTGAGCCGAGACCACGTACATCGAGGCGGCGGCCGACGTGGTGTCCGTGTCGGTCGTCGTAGTGGTGTCACCCGGGCCGACCGCCGACCCGGAGGCCGTGTTGACGGCGAGCGATTGCACGTCGTTGTTCAGCCCGGTCGAGGTCAGCTGGATGGCATTGGACCCGTCCACGTCCAGGCTGGTGATCGATCGGAACCCGAGCCCGGAGCCGGACTCCCGGCCGACCGCCAGCAATTCCGTGGCCGAGCTGAACACGACCGAGCCCACCTGTCCGAGTTGGCTGCGGATCGGTTGCAGGTTGATCACCGACAGGGTGTCCGGACCGTCGGCCGGCGCGGGGGCCGTGGAGTCCGCCTTGCCGGCGGTCGTCGACGAGGCGATGGCCCCCATGAACAACTGGCCGTCGGCCACGATGGCCACCCGGATACCGTCCGGCGACAGGGTGAGCCCGGTGACCGTTCGACCTTCCAGACCGCTGACCCCCACCTTGGCCCGGCTGGGCAGCCCGGCAGCGCCGGTCAGGCTGGTCGACACCTGATAGATCTCGGGCGCCGTAGTGCCGTTCTGCACCACCCACACCTCGTCACCGGTGCGGTTGAACGTCGGCTGGGTGAGGGTCTTGGCCCGCAGGGCGGATTGCGGGGTTCCGCCGTCGTACCGTCCGATGAGCAGGGTCTGCCCGGCTCCCCCGGCGGGATCCGATACGCCGGCGACCATGCCGGTGCCGGCCGACATGGCCGCGGAAACCACCCTGGCCGCCCCGCTGCCGAAGCTTCCGGACATCGGGGCCCCGGTCAGCAGGTCGACGACGCGGTGGTTGCGGTCCACGTAGTAGGGATCGGAGACGACCTGGCCGGTACCCGGGACCCGATCCGGGCTGAACGACTCGAGGGCCTGACGGGTGTACGCCGAGTCGCTGAGCAGGACCCCATTGACCGCGATCATCACCTGGGCCACGTCCGGATTCAGGGTCCAGACGATTTGGGCGGCCAGCGCCGCCTGGTCGGCCGGTTTCGGCAGATCGATGCCCAGCAGGTCGACGTGCGCGATACCGCGCTGGTCGATGGTCACAGCGGTGCGCAGGGACCCCTGGTCCAGCTCGGACTGGGCGGCCCCCTTGAGCAGACCGGCCGGGCCCGCCAGCAGCAGGTTGACCAGCGTCGCCACCCGGTTCCTGGTCGTGCCCGTGATCAGATAGCGCCGGTCGGGTACGACGACGGTGCGGCTGGCGTCCAGGAAGTACACGGTGCGCGCCGCATAGACCCGGTTGAAGTCCGACTGCAGGATCAGCAGAGCGGTCGGCGGATCGCTGATCCGCCACTGACCGCTCTCCTGCACCAGATGGAGCGTGACCTTGATGTCGAGTCCGTTGCCCGGGCGGTACGCCTTGTCCGTGTCCAGGGTGCCCTCCGAGGTACCGGTGATGACAACCGTGCCGTTGTCGCCCGGGATCACCTTCTGGTTGCTCAGGATCTGCACCGTGCTCGGCGGATTGGTCTTCCAGTCCGCTCTGGCCTTCGCCGTGAGGTACTGCGCGGGAGCGTCGAACACGGACCCGACGGCACCGGTGGACGACACCCGGGCCGCGGCCTGGATGAAGCTGCTGACGATGACGCCCGGCCCGGAGCCGGGGATTGGCGGCGCCGGCGCCGACTCGCTGACCTGATCGGCGACCCGGCTGACGGCATGGACGGCGCTCGACCCCGGGATCCCGCTGCAGCCGACCAGCAGCACGGCCACCGCTCCCATCAGCAGAAGCCTTGTCCGAGACCTCATCTGGCCCCCTCGTCCTTCGCGTCCAGAACACCCGGCCAGTTGATGGTGCCGCCGGCGGGCAGGGCACCGGCCAGGCCGTGGTGGTTCCAATCCCGATTGTCCATCGGGTCCGAGGCGTCCGGGCCCGCGTCGTCACCCTCATCACCGATCCGGAGCGGAAGCGGCGACGACTCCACCAGCGCGCCGGCCACCAGCGGGAGTGTCAGCCGGAACCGGGCGCCCTGACCCGGCCCGCCCGACGCCTGCAGCCAACCGCCGTGCAGCCGGGCGTCCTCGAGGGAGATGGCCAGACCGAGTCCGGTGCCGCCGGTCTGGCGCTGGCGCGACGGATCGGCCCGCCAGAAGCGGTTGAACACCAGTCCGGCCTCACCGGGTTTGAGTCCGACGCCGTGATCGGTGACGGTGATCGCCAGCACGTCGGAGTCACTGACCAGTTCGACGTCGACCGTGCTCCCGTCAGCGTGGTCGATGGCGTTGTTGAGCAGGTTCCGCAGGATGCGTTCGACCCGGCGGCTGTCGATCTCAGCCACCACCGGCTTCGGGGGAAGGGTTCGTCGGATCTTCACGCCGGCGTTCGCGGCGATCGGCTCTGACGCGGCGATGCAGGACGCGATCACGCCCCGGATGTCCACCTTCTCGGCCGAGAGCTCGGCCATCCCGGCGTCGTACCGGCTGATCTCGAGCAGGTCGGCCAGCAGGGTCTCGAACCGATCGAGTTCGGCCACCAGCAGCTCCGTGGAGCGGCCGAGGTGGGCCGGCAGGTCCTCCCGGCTGTCGTAGAGCAGGTCGGCGGCCATCCGGACCGTCGTCACCGGGGTGCGCAACTCGTGGGAGACATCCGAGGTGAACCGCCGTTGCAGGCTGCCGAACTCCTCGAGCTGGCGGATCTGCGCGCGGATGGCATCGGCCATGCCGTTGAACGATCGGGCCAGGGCGGTGAGCTCGATCGGTCCCTTGACGGGCATCCGCTCGGCCAGGTCGCCGGCGGCCAGCCGCTGGGCCACCGCTGCGGCCCGCCGGACCGGGCGGACCACCTGCAGGGCCACCAGGACGGCGATCAGAGCCAGGGCCAGGGCCAGGCCCGCCCCGCCCAGCAGCAGCGTGTTCCGCACCACCGCGGCGGTGGCCTGATCGGCCGCCAATGAGAAGATCAGGAACACCGAGAAGGTATCGGTGCTGGTCGAGGCGGGTGAGCCGACCACCAGGGCCGGGACGTTCCGCACCGTCGTGTACTGGTAGGCGACGTTTCCCTCCAGCACGGATGCCTTCAGGTCCGCCGGGACGTCGGCGGCGAGCGGCCCGACGGTCAACGAGCTGTCGGCCGGGATGATCACCGGATCGAAGGCACCGGAGTTGCTGGCCGTCGCGTTCGACTCGTTGACCAGGGCCGGGTTGCCCAGCTTCTGCAGGGTCAGACCCAGCGCGCGGGCCAGTGAACTCGGATCGGCATCGGCCCCCTGCAGGTCGGACTGCACGGTCTGGGCGGCCTTCTCGACCTCGGCCAGGGCGACGTTCTGCCGCGTCACCAGCAAGCCCTTGGTGATCTGCTGCTGCAGGACCAATCCGACGCCGAACATGGCCAGCGTGGAGAAGAACAACGTCAGGACGGCGACCCGCAGCAGCAGCGATCGACTCCAGAAGGACAACGCCGCCCGCAGACGGGAACCCTGCAGACGCAGTGGGACGGCCCGCCGCCGGGGCGACGAGGTCGCCGGCGTTGGACCGATCGTCACGCTATGCCGGCCTTGTAACCGACGCCGCGCACCGTGACCACGACCTCGGGCCGCTCCGGGTCCTTCTCGATCTTGCTGCGCAACCGCTGCACGTGCACGTTGACCAGCCGGGTGTCGGCCGCGTGCCGGTAGCCCCAGACCTGCTCGAGCAGCACTTCACGGGTGAACACCTGACGCGGTTTGCGGGCCAGCGCGACCAGCAGGTCGAACTCCAACGGGGTCAGCGGGATCGGCTCGTTGTCCCGGGTCACCTGGTGACCCAGCACGTCGATCTCGATGTCGGCCACCCGCAGACGTTCGGCCGTGCCCACGTCCGCGTGCCGGAGCCGGGCCCGGATCCGGGCGGTCAGCTCCTTGGGCTTGAACGGCTTCATGACGTAGTCGTCGGCCCCGGACTCCAGACCGAGGACGACGTCGACCGTGTCGGTCTTGGCCGTCAGCATGATGATCGGGATCCCCGACTCGGCCCGGATCTCCTTGCACACGTCCAGACCGGAGGTGCCAGGCAGCATCAGGTCGAGCAGGACCAGGTCCGGGTGGATCTCCCGGAAGACGTCGAGGGCCTTCGCGCCATCCCGGACAACTGCGGTGTCGAAACCCTCACCACGCAGCACGATGGTCAGCATCTCGGCCAGGGCAGGGTCGTCGTCGACCACCAGAACGCGCGCTCTCATTCCACCATGGTGTCATCTCGGCGCTCCAGATGTGCGCAGGTCCCACCAGACCGGGCGGGGCGACCCCCGCAGCGGGCCGGCGCGACGGCCGGCCGGGGTGGGCCGGCCTTCCCGGGCGAGCGCGGGCGGCGCCACATGGGACGATGAGGCGGTGAGTCTCCCGCCGTATTCGAACCCAGCGAACTCCAACCTCAATGCCCCGCAGCCGGGGTTGTACCCGTTGCGGCCGCTGCAGATCGGTGAGATCTTCGGCGCCGCGGCGAGGGTGGCCTGGCGGCACATCCTGGTCCTGGCGCCGATCGGGCTGCTGATCGGCGTCGTCTCCAGTGCGGTGGAGTTCGCGGTGATGAAGGCGAACGGGTCTCTCGAGGAATTCGCCTCCGGACGGCTCAGCACCATCGACCCGCAGGCCGGCCCGGCCGAGATCCAGGCGCAGATCTCCTACCTGTTCAGCCATCTGCTCCCCGCTGTCGGGGCGGCCGGGCTCGTCAGCCTGATCGCCGCTCCGGTGCTGGCCGCGGTGGCCACCCCGTTTGCCGCCCTCGGCGCCACCACCGCCGAAGCGCCGAACAGCGCCGGCCTGGCCCGGCTCCGCGGTCGGCTCGGCCCGCTCACCGGAGTGGCCGTGCTCTGCGGTCTGGCCGTCGCGGTCGGGTCCGTTCTGCTGGTGGTGCCGGGCATCATCGCGTGGCTGATGCTGCTGCCGGCCGGCCCGGTGGTCGCCATGGAGAAATCCTCCGTCGTCGATTCGATGCGGCGGGCCGCGGCGCTCAGCACCGGCGTCAAGGGTCGGCTGTTCGGGATCATGTGTCTGGCCGGATTGATCACCGGCGCCATCGGCTTCGGCGCGGCGGCGATCCTCGGCCAGCTGGTCAGCAACAGTGATCCCGTTGTGCACCTGTACCTGACCCAGGCCATCGCGGTCGTCGTCGGGGCCCTGACGCTGGCCTGGACGGCGTCCGTCACAGCCATGATCTACATCGACATCCGGATGCGCCGAGAGGGTCTGGCCCAGGCACTGCTGGCCAGTTCGCAGCCGTCGTCCTTCAGCTAGACCCGGGCGGACCGTTCGGCGCGCCGATGCGTCGGACCGGGTTCACCCGACCAGCTCGGCCAGTAGGTCGACGGGACGGTCGGGGCGGAGCACCGTCCAGGGCGACAGGAACTCCTCGGCGGCGAACCGCTCGTACATCGCGGCCGTGCGCTCCTGCAGGCCGGCATCGGACTCGAAGCGGTCCAGGGACCGGCTGCTGTCCTGCTCGGCACGGCCCGCGGCCCGTTGCGCGGCGATGTGCCGGGGGGTGGCCAGCAGCACCTGGCGGTCGGGCCGCGGCAGGCCGAACCGGCCGATCTCCAGATCCAGCACCCACTCCGGGAAGCCGGTGTCCACCTCGGGGCCACCCAACCGCGCCGCTCCGTACGCGGCGTTGGAACTGACGTAGCGGTCCAGCACCACCAGGTCGAACTGCGTGAGACGGTCGCGGATCTCCTGCGCTGCCGCCCGGCGGTCGAGCGCGAACAGCAGCGCCGTCCCGTACACCGAATCCGAGAGATCGCCCAGACGGCCGTACAGGGCGTCGCGCACCAGATCGGCGTGGATGTCGACGCCGTACCGGGGAAAGGCCATGGTGGTGATGCCGAGACCGGTCGCCCTGGCCTGTTCGGCCAACCCCTTGGTGAGGGTCTGCTTGCCGGACCCGTCCAGTCCCTCGATCACGATCAGTCGGCCCACTCCCGGAACCCTACCGGCGGCTGCACCGCCGGCCGGACGAGCGCCGGGCGGAATCCTCGGCTTGACCCCGGCCGCGGCGGGGATGGTTGGATGGCCGCATGACGAATCCAGCCAGCAAGCCCGAGATCGACTTCCCCACCGGTGACGCGCCGAACGAGCTGCAGATCCGCGACATCACCGTCGGCGACGGCGCGGAGGCCGTTCCCGGGGCCAAGGTGACCGTGCACTACCTGGGAGTCGAATTCAGCAGCGGCGAGGAGTTCGACTCCTCGTGGAATCGCGGCGAGTCCATCCAGTTCCCGTTGCGCGGCCTGATCCAGGGCTGGCAGGACGGCATCCCCGGCATGAAGGTCGGCGGCCGCCGCGAACTGGTCATCCCCCCGCATCTCGCGTACGGCCCGGCCGGCTCCGGCCACCGCCTGTCCGGCCAGACCCTGATCTTCATCATCGATCTGCTGGCCGTGAACTGACCCTCCCCCTGCGTCAGGACCCCCCGGGCGTCAGCTCTCCCCGGCGCCGGCTCTCCCCGGCGCCGGCTCTCCCCGGCGTCAGCTCTCCCCGGCGTGGATCAACTTCGCAGGCATGGACGAACGTGTTCACTCGCGTCACTCCAGTCCCACATCGGCCAAGTTGATCCATGCCGGATCGTGCACCGTTGATCCATGCGGGATCGTGCACAAGTTGATCCATGCCGGATCGTGCACCATCGAGACAGCGAAATGCCCCGCGAGACATCAGCTCTCGCGGGGCATTTCGTCGGTCGGATCAGGCGCGGACGGACGGCGCCGGACTCCTAGTACCGGTAGTGGTCGGCCTTGTACGGGCCTTCGACGTCGACGCCGATGTATTCGGCCTGCTCCTTGGTGAGCTTGGTCATCTCCCCGCCCAGGGCCAGGACGTGGATCAGCGCGACCTTCTCGTCCAGGTGCTTCGGCAGCCGGTAGACCTCGAGGTCGTACTCGTTGCGCTTGGTGAACAGCTCGATCTGCGCGATCGTCTGGTTGGCGAAGGACGCCGACATGACGAACGACGGGTGGCCGGTGGCGTTACCCAGGTTCAGCAGGCGGCCTTCGGACAGCACCAGGATGGTCTTGCCGTTCGCGAAGGTCCACAGGTGCACCTGCGGCTTGATCTCCAGCTTGGTGACGCCCGGGAGCTTGGCCAGCCCGGCCATGTCGATCTCGTTGTCGAAGTGACCGATGTTGCCCAGCACGGCCTGGTGCTTCATCGCCTGCATGTGCGCGGTGGTGATGATGTCCTTGTTGCCGGTGGTGGTGATGATGAAGTCGGCGCTGGAGATGGCCTGGTCGATGGTCGCCACCTGGTAGCCGTCCATCAGCGCCTGCAGGGCACAGATGGGGTCGATCTCGGCGATGATGACGCGCGCACCCTGGCCGCGGAGGGACTCGGCGCAGCCCTTGCCGACATCGCCGTAGCCGGCCACCAGAGCGACCTTGCCGCCGATGAGGACGTCGGTGGCGCGGTTGATGCCGTCAATCAGCGAGTGCCGGCAGCCGTACTTGTTGTCGAACTTGCTCTTGGTGACCGAGTCGTTGACGTTGATCGCCGGGAAGAGCAGTTCGCCCGCCGCGGCCAGCTGGTACAGACGCAGCACACCAGTGGTGGTCTCCTCCGTCACGCCGAGGATCTTCGGGCCGATCTCGGAGTAGTACCCGGGGTCGGTGGCCAGGGACTTGCGGAGCAGGTCGAGGACGACGCCCCACTCCTCGCTGTCGGACTCGTCGGTCGGCGGGACGACGCCGGCCTTCTCGTACTGCACACCCTTGTGGATGAGCATGGTGACGTCGCCGCCGTCGTCGAGGATCATGTTCGGGCCCTGACGCTCACCGGCCGGGGCCGGCCACCGCAGCATCTGATCGGTGCACCACCAGTACTCGGGCAGGGTCTCGCCCTTCCAGGCGTAGACCGAGACGCCCTTGGGCTCGTCCACGGTGCCGTAGGGGCCGACGACGGTCGCCGCGGCGGCGTGGTCCTGGGTGGAGAAGATGTTGCAGGACACCCAGCGGACGCTGGCGCCGAGGGCAACCAGGGTCTCGATGAGGACCGCGGTCTGGACGGTCATGTGCAGCGAGCCGGCGATGCGCGCGCCCTTGAGCGGCTGCACCTCCGAGTACTCGCGGCGCAGGGTCATCAGGCCGGGCATCTCGTGCTCGGCGAGGGTGATCTCCTTGCGGCCGAACTCGGCCAGCGAGAGATCGGCCACCTTGAAGTCGAGGTCGCCGATGCGGTCAGCGACCAGCTCGGGGCTCAGGGTTGAGGTCAACGAAACGCTCCTAGCGCAGAATTTGGCGCCGCGCGGATCGCAGCACCCAACGGCCGGACTCGGATCTGCCCTGATCGGCAGCCCTGCACCGGACGCCCGCGGGCGTGCATGTCAGTGGTCAGGGTACCGGGAGATCACTGTTCGGTCACGCTGCCGGCCGGAGACGCGGCCCACCCGCGGGCCCGGCTCAGAAGCGGCCCGGCCCACCCTCGGGCCCGGCTCAGGAAGTCGGGGCGGCGCCAGTCTCCGGCTTGCGCGACGCGCCGGCGGTGAGTCCGGCCAGTCCGACGAGCACGAGTACCAGCAGCAACGCGTGCAACAGACCGACGTGCTGGCCCAGGAATCCGATGGACGGCGGCCCGACCAGGAAGGCGAAGTAGCCGATGGTCGCGACCACGCTGACGCTGGCCGCCGCATTCTTCGGGTCGTCGGCGGCGGCCGACATACCGACCGGGAACCCCAGCGACGCGCCCAGCCCCCAGAGGACCACCCCGATCGCAGCCACCGCCGCGCTCGGCACGAAGATCACGATGAGCAGCCCCGCCGCCGCCAGGACGGCCGAGGACCGCAGCACGAGCACCCGTCCGAACCGGTCCAGCAGCCGCACTCCGGCTACCCGGCCGATCGTCATCGCGGCCACGAAGATGCCGAACACGAAGCTGCCGGTCGCGTTGCCGACGTGGTGCCCGTCGACCATGGCCAGGGCCAGCCAGTCGGTTGCGCTGCCCTCGGCGAAAGCCATGCCGAGGACGATCAGCCCGATCAGCAGGATCCGCGGGTTCTTCCAGATGAGCAGTCGGGAGCGCCAACCGGCCGTCGACCCGTCGTCGGACACCTCAGGGGTCACCGCGTCGGGGTGGGGTGGCAGTTTGCGGACAGCCAGGGCAACGGCCACCACCATCACCGACGCGATGATCCCGAGGTGGACCGCGATCGCCAGGTGCGCCTTCTCGGCCAGGCCGCCGAGCAACGCCCCGGCCACCGTGCCCACGCTGAACGCGGCGTGGAACAGCGGCATGACGGTCCGCCCCAGCGCCCGCTCGTTGGCTGCCCCCTCGACGTTCATCGCGACGTCGCACATTCCGGTGCCGGCGCCGAACAGGGCCAGCCCGACGATGGCCAGAACCGGCGTGGTGAACAGGGTGGAGGCCAAGCCGGCCAGGGTGAGCCCGGCCGCGCTGACCACGACGGCGCCGCCGATGGTCCGGGCCGGGCCGAAGCGCACGAGCACGTGACTGGAGAACACCAGCCCGACGATCGACCCGGCGGCCAGGCCGAAGGCGACGATACCCATGAGCTCCGTGCTGGCGTGCAGCGAGTCGCGGACCGACGGGATGCGGGCGACCCAGCTGGCCAGCCCCAGCCCGGACAGCGAGAAGATGACGAACACGGCATTGCGCCAGGTCACGACCTGCTCACGGGTCAAGTCGGGCGCCGTCGACGACGCAGCAGCGTTGCTCATGTTGTCCTTTGTGCAGATCGCGATCTCGGCCACCGGCCGGTGCGCCCGAGGTGGCGCGGAGGAACCCGCCAGCCGGGACGCCCCGGTTGCCCGGACGTCGGTCGAAACGATTCGATTCGGTGTTTCGACTAAGGTAGCGAGCGCGTCCGGCGCGGTCAACCCCGCCGGTGGGGGCGGTCCGGGCCAGGGACGGCCAGGCCGACCAGGACAGCCAGGAGGTGGACCGTGGGAACGATGACGAGCGATGCACCAGAACGCCACCACCCGGACAAGCGACCCACTCTGGCCGCGGTGGCCGCCCTGGCCGGTGTGTCGGTGTCCACCGCGTCACTGGCCTTCAGCGGTTCCGGGCCGGTGTCGGCGGCCACCCGCGAACGCGTCCTGGCCGCAGCCGAGCAGCTGCAGTACGCCGGTCCCGACCCCAGGGCCCGGTCGCTGCGGCAGGGCCGTTCCGGCATCATCGCCGCCGTGCTCGAGGAGACGGTGCTGCAGGCATTCCGGGATCCGGTGATGATCGCCTTCCTGGACGGCATCGCCCAGGAGATCGCCGCGTCCGGCCACTCGCTGCTGCTGGTCCCGGTAATCGGCGACGGGCCGACCGCCATCGAGACGGCACCGATGGACGCCGTGGTGCTGATGGGTTGCAGCCCGCACGTCGGCCGCTCCATCGAGCTCACCCGGAGACGATCGATCCCGATCGTCTCGCTCGGCAGTACACCGTTCGACGACGTGCTCTCGGTGACGCTCGACGACCGTCCGGCCACCGCCGAACTGGCCCGGCACCTCTACGACCTCGGCCACCGCCGGATCGCCGCGGTCACCCTGCCTCTGGAAGAGTCGCGCGCCCGCGGCCCGCTGACCCCGGAGTGGGAGGCCAGGGCCACCATCTCCACGACCGTCGAGCGGCTCGCCGGCGCCCGGACCGTCTTCCCGGAACTGACCGGCCTGGTCGCCGCAGGCAGCCTGGTCGACGAAGGACTGCTGGCCGGACGTGAACTGCTGGGCCGGCCGGATCGCCCGACCGCGATCATCGCCCAGAGCGACCTGCTGGCGGCCGGCGTCATCCGGGCCGCGCAGGAACTCGGCCTGCAGGTGCCGGCCGACGTCAGCGTGGTCGGGTTCGACGGAATCCGGCTGGACAACGTCATCGCCCACGACCTCACGACCATGGTGCAGCCGGCGGCCGAACAGGGTGCGACGGCCGGCCGGATGGTGCTGGACATGCTGGAGGACGTGCAGCCGGAGGCCGCCCGGTTCACCAGCGAATTCCACCTGGGCAACACCACCGCCCCACCCCCCGCCGAGTAGGCCGCGGCGTCAAACCCGGTGGGGCGCGTCAGAGCCAGCGGGCGCGTCAGAGCCGGTGGGCGCTTCAGAGCCGGAAGAGTCTGATGTGCCCGGCGATCTGCACGAGCAGGTGCCCGTTCACCCGCGCCATCCCGGGCGCCCGCCGCCGCCGGGGCGGTCTCGTGCCGTCGTACCGGAACAGCAGTTCCCGCTCCACGAGTTCCTGCGCCGCGATCCCGGTGAGAACCGCGCGGGCCCGGAGCGAGCGTGCGAAATCCCAGCCGTCACGCCAGGCGCCGCCCGTCGGACGGTGCGCGGCCCACTCGGCGAACTCGACCTGGAACCCCTCCCCCAGTTCGGCCCGCAGCCGCGGCCAGTGCCTGGCGATCTCGCCGGCGCGCTTGCGCAGCAACGCGTTCCGGGCGATCTCGATCCGATCGGGATCGAAGCCGGGGGGCACCGGGGCCGTCCCGGTGAGGGCGGCGACCAGATCCGCCTGCGCCCGGGCGTATGCGGCGGCCGACGTCGACGGCTGCTGCTGCTGCTGCTGCTGTTGTTGTTGCTGCTGCTGCTGCTGGTGTTGCGGCGGCGCAGACGAAACGGCCCGGATCGGGCTCGTTTCAGCCATTTCCGGGCCGGAATGTATGCGCCGGGCCGGAATGTATGCGCGGAAGGGCAGCCGGGGCGGAATGTATGCGCGGAAGGGCAGCCGGGGCGAGGGTCACCCGCGGGTGGTGGCTGCGGTCGGCGATGGCGTCGAGTTCTCTTCCGAGTTCGGCGGCCGGTGGATAGTGGCCGTCCCGTTCCAGCATCACCGCCGGGACCGGTTGACGCGCAACGAGTTCCGACAGCAGGTCGAGCACCGCCGGCGGGATCGGGTCGGTGTGGGTGTCGTGGTACACCCCGTCCGCGCCCGGCCCCTCCGCACCGCCGGCCATGTGCACGTAAGCGATCCGGTCCAGCGGAAGAGCCTCGAACAGGGCGCTCGGGTCCAACCGGCGGTTCAGCGCGTTGGCGTACACGTTGGCCACGTCCAGTAGCAGCAGACAGCCGGTGCGCTCCAGGATCTCGGTCAGGAACTGACCCTCGGTCAGCTCGGCGTCGGGCCAGTCGAAGACGGCCGCGATCGGTTCCAGGGCCAGCGGGACATCCAGTTCGGGCCGCAACTGGGCGACGTTGCGGACGATCGCGTCCACCGCTTCCCGCGTCCGCGGGACGGGGAGCAGGTGCCCGGCCTCCACCCCGGCGGCCCGGACGAAGGCGATGTGCTCGCTGACCATCGGTGCTCCCAACGTCGCGGCGGCTGTCGCGAACTGCGTGATCCGTTGCGGATCGAGCCGTTCCGCTCCACCGAGGGACAGCCGCGTCCCGTGGGAGACGATCGGAACGCCCCGGGACATCAGGGGGAGCAGGGTCTCCGGGGCCGACGCGCCGATCCCCTCGGCGACCACCTCGACGAACCCGAGGCCGGGAAGAGCATCGACGAACCCGGCGATCTCGGGGCGCCATCCGATGCCGACTCCGGCCGGCGCGGTCACCCGCCGCACCCGCCGCCACCACCACAACTGCTGCCCCCGCCACAGCTGCTGCCCCCGCTGCAACTGCTGCCGCCGCTGCTACAACTGCTGCCCCCGCCTGTATCGGAGCCGGAGCCACCCGAGGCCGGCGCGGCGACCCGGGCCGCGGCCGCGAACTCCGGGTCCATCGAGTAGAGGGCACCGACCCCGAACAGCGCCACCGAGAGCCCGGCGCCGGATGCACCGTAGGTCGACCAGGCTGGGTGACTGGACGTCCGCAGATGGGCGTGGCCGCGGCGTTGACGCCGCATCAACGATCGACCCGCCGCCGTGGTTCTCGGCACGCGGATCAGGAGGATCAGGGTGACGGCGCCGAGCGCGATCATGACCATCACCAGGTGAGCGATCGGGTGACCTTCCGGTGCGGATGCGATCCGGGCCGCGCCGAGCGCCTCCAGTGCCATCAGGGGCACCACCACGATGCGGCATCCCAGCCGGGCACCGGCATCGGTCACCAGCCCGGCCGATCGCAGGAGGTCGCGGATCCGGTTCATCGCGGGAGTCAGTCGTGGATCGGCGGCCGCGGCCATGGTGCGCACGCCGTGCACGCAGACCTGTAGCACCGCCTGTTGCAGGTCGGACAGCGGGACCCGGCTGCTGCCGGCCTTGATGATCCTGCCCTTGCCGACCGGCTTCACCAGGTGCAGGGCCCGCAGGGCGGTCAGCGCGACGTAGAAGGCACGCACCCGCCCGTCCACCAGGTATCCGATCGCCTCCGGGTCGGTCCTCGCCTCCGCAGCGCGGCGGGAACCGCGGGTCAGCATTCTTCGCACCACGATCACCACCGCGACCGCGACGATCGCGGACACCAGATACTCGCGGAAGAAGTCGGCACCGGACACACCCCAGGTGTCCCCCGGGGCGGCCAACGGCCGGGCGGCTGCGGTGTTCATGGCCTTGTCCCTCCCTCGGCGCGGATCCCCGCCCGCGCTGCTCCGTCAGCTGGTGATCGCGCCCTGGGCGGCCGAGCCGACGAGCTTGGAGTACTTGGCCAGCACCCCCCGCTTGTACCGGTGCGGCAGGGGGACCCAACCCTCCCGCCGCGCGGCCAGCTCTGCCTCGTCGACCATCAGGTCGAGGGTGCGCCGGGCAATGTCGACCCGGATCCGGTCGCCGTCGCGGACGAACGCGATCGGGCCGCCGTCGACCGCCTCCGGTGCGATGTGCCCGATGCACAGGCCGGTCGTGCCGCCGGAGAACCGCCCGTCGGTCAGCAGCAGCACGTTCTGGCCGAGCCCGGCCCCCTTGATGGCCGCGGTGATGGCCAGCATCTCCCGCATGCCCGGCCCGCCCTTGGGCCCCTCGTACCGGATGACGATCACGTCACCGGCCGTCACCTCGCCGTTGGTCAGCGCGTCCATGGCCGATCGTTCCCGCTCGAAGACCCGGGCCGGGCCCTCGAAGGTGGCCAGGTCGAACCCAGCAGTCTTGACCACGGCCCCCTGCGGAGCCAGTGAGCCGCGCAGGATCGCGATGCCGCCGGTCTTGTGCAGGGGGTTGTCCAGCTTGCGCAGCACGTCGCCGTCCAGATCGGGCAGGGACAGGTCGGCCAGGTTCTCGGCCAGCGTCTTCCCGGTCACCGTCAAGGCGTCGCCGTGCAGCAACCCGGCGTCCAGCAGGGCTTTCATGATCACCGGGATACCGCCGACCCGGTCCATGTCGTTCATCACGTACCGCCCGAACGGCTTCAGGTCTCCCAGGTGCGGGACCCGGTCGGCGATCCGATTGAAATCGTCCAGGCTCAGGTCGACCTCGGCCTCGTGCGCGATGGCCAACAGGTGCAGCACCGCATTGGTGGAACCGCCCAGCGCCATGACGACGGAGATGGCGTTCTCGAACGCCTTCTTGGTCATGATGTCCCGGGCGGTCAGGCCGAGCCGGATCAGGTTGACGACGGCCTCGCCGGACCGGTGCGCGAAGTAGTCCCGACGGCGGTCGGCCGCCGGTGGCGCGGCCGAGCCGGGAAGCGACATGCCCAGCGCCTCCGCCGCCGACGCCATCGTGTTGGCCGTGTACATGCCGCCGCACGCACCCTCACCGGGACAGACCGCGCGCTCGATCCGGTCCAGGTCGCCCATGCTCATCTTGCCCGTCTTGCAGGCGCCGACCGCCTCGAAGGCATCGATCAGGGTGACGTTCTTCTCGGTTCCGTCCTCCAGCTTCACCCACCCCGGGGCGATGGTGCCCGCGTAGAGGAACACCGAGGCCAGGTCCAGCCGGGCGGCCGCCATCAGCATGCCCGGCAGGGACTTGTCGCAGCCGGCCAGCAGAACCGACCCGTCCAGCCGTTCGGCCTGCATGACGGTCTCGACCGAGTCGGCGATGACCTCCCGGGAGACCAGGGAGAAGTGCATACCCTCGTGGCCCATGGAGATCCCGTCCGAGACGGAGATGGTGCCGAACTGGAGCGGGTACCCGCCGCCGGCATGCACCCCTTCCTTCGACGCCTGCGCCAAGCGGTCCAACGACAGGTTGCACGGGGTGATCTCGTTCCAGGAGCTGCCGATGCCGATCTGCGGCTTGCCCCAATCCGCGTCGCCCATCCCGACCGCGCGGAGCATGCCGCGGGAGGCGGTGCTCTCGATGCCGTCGGTGACGTCGCGACTGCGGGGCTTCATGTCGGGTGTGCTCACGAGTGGAGCCTATCCGGGTCGCCTCACGTCAGCAGTTCACCCGCCCCGGCGGACGGTACGGCGTTCACCCGCGCGGGCGCGGTGAGCACGGCGCCCGCGCCGGCGACGATCACCAAGGCCATGGCGACCAGGTCACGCACGGTCAACGCCTGTCCGAGGATGAGGAACCCGGAGACGGCCGCGACGGCCGGGGCCAGAGCCAGCAGCACGGAGAAGGTCGAGGCCGACAAGGTGCGCAGCGCGAACAGCTCCAGGGTGTACGGGATCATCGAGGACAGCACGGCGACGGCCGCCCCTGGTCCGAAGACGTCGGGATGGAGCAGAACCGACCCGGCGGTGAGAAGCCCGAACGGGAGTATCAGCACCGCCGCGACCCCGAGGGACAGGGCCAGGCCGTCGGCCCCGGAGAAACGGGCACCGGTCCGTCCGCTGAGCAACACGTACGCGGCCCAGAACACGCCGGTTCCGAGGGCGAACAGCACACCGGGCAGGTTCAACCCGGTCAGTCCGTCACTGAGCAGCACCACGCCGGCCAGGGCCAGCCCGGCCCACAACCAGGAGATGAGCCGGCGATTGGTGATCACCGAGAGGGCCAGCGGTCCGAGTACCTCCAGGGTCACCGCGGCGCCGAGCGGGATCCGGTCGATGGCCTGGTAGAACAGGCCGTTCATGCCGGCCAACGCCGCCCCGAATCCGAGAACGGTCAGCCAGTCACCGCGGTTGCGCTCACGCAGGGACGGCCGGCACACCGCGAGCATCAGGACGGCCGAGACCACGAGCCGCAGGGTCACCGTGCCGAGCGGCCCGGCCTTCGGGAAGAGCAGCACCGCGACCCCGGCCCCGAACTGCACCGAGAACGCGCCCCCCAGGAACAACCCGATCGCTCCGGCCTTGGCCTTGGACGTGGGTCCGGCGGCGGTGAGTTCCACGGGCTCGACGCTAGGCGGTGCGGCGGCCGATCGGAAATGAACAGGGTCAGCGACGGGCGGCCAGCGCGTCCCGTAGCTGCTCGGCCAGCACCCCCGCCGCCGTCCGCAGCCCGGCGACGGACGGCCCGGCCTGCAGCACCTCACGGCTCGAGGTCGGCAGTACGGTCGAGAGATCGTCCCCGAAGACGATCTTCAGATCGTCCACGGTCGCCCCCTGGGCCCCCAGGCCGGGGGCCAGCAGCGGACCGTTGACCTGGCTCAGATCGACCCCGGTCCAGCCGACGGTGGCCCCGACCACCAGCCCCACCGAACCCATCGGTGCCGCACCGGCGTTGACGGCGGCGGCGCTGTCGGCGATCGACTGGGCCACGGTGCGGCCGTCCGCGGTCACCGCATGCTGCAGAGCCGGACCCTCCGGGTTGGAGGTCAGGGCCAGGACGAAGATGCCCCGGCCGTTGGCCGCAGCCGCGTCGATGGCCGGTTGCAGCGAGCCGAAGCCCAGATACGGCGACAGCGTGACGGCGTCGGCCGCCAACGGCGACCCTTCGGTCAGGTAGGCGGCGGCGTAGGCGGCCATGGTCGACCCGATGTCGCCGCGCTTGGCATCGAGCAGGACCAGCGCTCCGGCGGCGCGGGAATCGGCGATCAGCCGCTCCAGCACGGCCACCCCGGCGCTGCCGTACGCCTCGAAGAACGCCGACTGGGGCTTGACCACGGCGACCGTGCCGGCCAGGGCCTCGACCGCCGTCATGGCGAACGACTCCAGCCCGCCCACGGATTCCGGCAACCCCCACGCCCGGAGCAGACCCGGGTGGGGATCGATGCCGACGCACAGGGGTCCGCGGGCGTGCGTCGCCGCGGCCAGCCGGGCACCGAAGGTTTCCATGATCTGCCTCAGTTCTGCTTGTCGCGCAATCGGATGGACTGGTTGAGACCGGTGACGAGTCCGGGGCCAGAGTAGATGAAACCGGTGTAGACCTGCAGCAGCGAGGCGCCCGCGTCGAGCATCGCCATCCCGTGTTCGGGGGTGGATATTCCACCGACGCCAATCACCGGAAGGTCGGTGTGACCGGCCACGAAGCGCACCACCTCCAACGCCCGGCGACGCAACGGAGCCCCCGACAGCCCCCCGGCCTGATCGGCCAGATCCCGGTCGGGACCGGCGATCCCGTCCCGGGACAGGGTGGTGTTGGTGGCGATGACGCCGGCGACGCCCTGCTCGTGACACACCTGCAGCAGTTCGGCGATGGCGCCGTCCGTCAGGTCAGGCGCGATCTTCACCAGGACCGGCAGCGGCGTGCGACCGGCAGCCAAGGCCCGGGCGCTGCCGGTCAGCGCACCCAGCAACTCGGCCAGCGGTCCTCGCTCCTGCAGCGACCGCAACCCGGGAGTGTTGGGCGACGAGACGTTGACCGCGATGTAGTCCGCGTGGTCGTGCACGGCCCGCAAGGAGGTCAGGTAGTCGCCCACCGCCTCCTCGACCGGCGTGACCTTGGACTTGCCGAGCGAGATGCCCAGCGGGATTCCGACCGGGCCGGCGGCGGCCAGGGTCGCGGCCAGCGCGGCGGCTCCGCGGTTGTTGAACCCCATCCGGTTGATGATCGCCTCGGACGCCTTGAGCCGGAACAGCCGCGGCTTGTCGTTGCCGGGCTGGGGTTTCGCGGTGACGGTGCCGAGTTCGGCGAACCCGAACCCGAGCGCCGGCCACGCCCGGACCGCAACGCCGTCCTTGTCCATCCCGGCGGCCAGGCCGACGGCGGACGGGAACCGGACACCGAACACAGTGCGCGGCACCTGGTTGCGGGCCAGCAGCAGGGACAGACCCTTGAACGCTGCCGGTGACCGTCCGATCGCCGACAACGCCCGCAGTGTGGCGTGGTGCGCGACTTCCGCGTCGCCGCGCCCCAGCCGGAACAGCACCGGACGGGCCAGCTTCCGGTACGGCCCTTCCAGTACGGTCACGCCTGGTGGCCGGCCGGCAGCGCCGCAGCCGCCTTGGCCCGCGCCGCGCGCAGCCGCTCCTGGAGCACCTGCAGCGGGGCCACACCGACATCGGAGCGGATGATCGCCTCGATGCCCTGGATCGCCGCGGCCGCTCCGGCCACGGTGGTGATGCACGGGATGTCGGCCGACACGGCCGCGGTGCGGATCTCGTAGCCGTCGACCCGGGTGCCGCTCTGTCCGTACGGGGTGTTGATGACCAGATCGACCTGGCCGGCCTTGATCAGGTCGACGATGTTGCCGTCGCCCTCGTAGTGCTTCCGCACCACGGTGACGTCCATTCCGTTGCGCTGCAACATCTCCGCCGTACCCTCGGTGGCCATGATGGTGAACCCCAGGTCGGCCAGCCGCTTCACCGGGAACACCATGGACCGCTTGTCGGCGTTGGCCACCGAGACGAAGATGGTGCCCTTGGTCGGCAGGGAGCCGTAGGACGCCGTCTGCGACTTGGCGAACGCCGGGCCGAAGGCCATGTCGACGCCCATCACCTCACCGGTGGACCGCATCTCGGGCCCGAGCAGGGAATCGACCCCGGTGCCGTCCGGGCGGCGGAACCGGTGGAACGGCATCACCGCTTCCTTCACCGACACCGGCGAACCGGCCGGCATCAGGCCGCCGTCCCCCTCGGCCGGGAGCAGCCCCTCGGCCCGCAGGGACTTGATCGTGGCCCCGGCCATGATCCGGGCCGCCGCCTTGGCCAGCGGCACCGCGGTCGCCTTGGAGCTGAACGGCACCGTCCGGCTGGCCCGCGGGTTCGATTCGATCACGTACAGCGTCTGGTCCTTCAGCGCGTACTGGACGTTGAGCAACCCGACCACGCGGCCGTTCAGCGCGATCGCCTCGGTGTGCGCCCGCACCCGCTCGATGTCGCTGCGGCCCAACGTGATCGGCGGCAGGACACAGGCCGAGTCACCGGAGTGGATGCCGGCCTCCTCGATGTGCTCCATCACGCCGCCCAGGTAGACCTCGGTGCCGTCGCACAGCGCGTCGACGTCGATCTCGATCGCGTCGTCGAGGAACCGGTCGACCAGCACCGGATGATCGTCGGTGATCTCGGTGGCCCGGGAGATGTAGTCGGCCAACGACGGCTCGTCGTAGACGATCTCCATCCCCCGGCCACCCAGGACGTACGAGGGCCGCACCAGCACCGGGTAGCCGATCCGCTCCGCAGCGACGCGCGCCTGCTCGAACGAGGTGGCCATGCCGAACGCCGGGGCCGGCAATCCGGCCCGGGTCAGCAGGTCGCCGAACCGGCCGCGGTCCTCGGCCAGATCGATGGCGTCCGAGGAGGTGCCGAGGATCTTGACCGGGATGCGGCCGGTGCCGTCGCGCCGGACGATCGACGCGCCGTCGAGCACGGACGCCAGCTTCAGCGGCGTCTGCCCGCCCAGGGTGACGATGACGCCGGCCACGGTGCCCGATTCCTGTTCGGCGGCAATGACCTCCAGGACGTCCTCGGCGGTCAGCGGCTCGAAGTACAGGCGGTCGGAGGTGTCGTAGTCGGTGGACACGGTCTCCGGGTTGCAGTTGACCATGACGGTCTCGTAGCCGGCCTCGCGGAGCGCGAGCGCGGCGTGCACGCACGAGTAGTCGAACTCGATGCCCTGGCCGATCCGGTTCGGCCCCGAGCCCAGGATGATGATCTTCTCCCGCTGCGTCTGCGGGGCGACCTCGGACTCGGCCGCCGGATCGGTCTCGTACGCCGAGTAGTGGTACGGCGTCGCCGCCTCGAACTCCGCGGCGCAGGTGTCGACCGTCTTGAACACCGGCCGGACGCCGAGCGACCAGCGCAGCTCCCGGACGTCGGCCTCGGAGCCGAGATCGGGCCGCAGCACCGAGATCTGCAGATCCGACAGGCCGTAGCGCTTGGCCGTCCGCAGCACGTCGGCGTCGATCACGGCGGCGTCGCGCAGCGCGTTGCCGGCCGAGGCGATGAGCTGGATCTGGCCCAGGAACCAGGGATCGATCCGGGTCGCCTGGAAGACCTGGTCGATGGTGGCACCCCAGGCGAGCGCGCGCTCGACGTCGTAGATCCGGCCGTCCAGCGGCTGCTTGATCTTCTCCAGCAGGGCGTCGACGTCGCCGGGCGGGGTGGCCGGGCCGGTCCAGAAGCCCGACGTCTTGGTCTCCATCGATCGCATGGCCTTGCCCAGCGCCTCGGCAAAGGACCGGCCGATGGACATGGCCTCCCCCACCGACTTCATGGTGGTGGTGAGCGTCGGGTCGGCGCCGGGGAACTTCTCGAACGCGAACCGCGGGATCTTGACCACGACGTAGTCCAGCGATGGCTCGAACGCGGCCGGCGTGGCCTTGGTGATGTCGTTGGCGATCTCGTCCAGGGTGTAGCCGATGGCCAGCTTGGCCGCGATCTTGGCGATCGGGAACCCGGTCGCCTTGGAGGCCAGGGCCGAGGAGCGGGAAACCCGCGGATTCATCTCGATGACGACCATCCGCCCGGTCGAGGGTTCGATGCCGAACTGGATGTTGCAGCCGCCGGTGGCCACGCCGACCGCCCGCAGGATCTTCAGTCCGAGGTCGCGCATGTCCTGGTACTCGCGGTCGGTCAGCGTCATCGCCGGGGCCACCGTCATGGAGTCGCCGGTGTGCACGCCCATCGGGTCGATGTTCTCGATGGAGCAGACCACGACCATGTTGTCGTGGGCGTCGCGCATCAGCTCGAGTTCGTACTCCTTCCAGCCCAGCACGCTCTCCTCGATCAACACCTCGTGGACCGGGGAAGCGGCCAGGCCGGTGACCGCGATCCGCTCGAGATCGGTGTCGGTGTAGGCCATCCCCGAACCGAGGCCACCCATGGTGAACGACGGCCGGATGACCACCGGGAGACCGAGCTCGGCCACCGTCGAGCGGACCTCCTCGATGGTGTGGCAGACGGCGGACCGCGGCACGTCACCGCCGACACCGCGGACGATGTCCTTGAAGATCTGCCGGTCCTCGCCGCGCTGGATGGCCGGGATGTCGGCACCGATCAGCTCGACGTCGTACTTCTCCAGCACTCCCGCCTCGGCGATGGCGATAGCCGTGTTCAGCGCCGTCTGCCCGCCCAGGGTGGCCAGCATGGCGTCCACCGGGAAGCCGCGCGCGGCCTGGTCGGCCAGCACCTTCTCCACGTACTCGGCGGTGATCGGCTCGATGTAGGTGGCGTCGGCGAACTCGGGGTCGGTCATGATCGTGGCCGGGTTGGAGTTGATCAGGGAGACGCGGATGCCCTCCTCGCGCAGCACCCGGCAGGCCTGGGTACCGGAGTAGTCGAATTCGCACGCCTGGCCGATGACGATCGGGCCGGACCCGATGACCAGGATGTGCTTGATGTCGGTGCGTGCGGGCATCAGGCTGAGGCCTTCCGGGGGGTGTCGTTGCGTTGGGACGGATCGCTCATCAAGGCGACGAAACGATCGAACAGGGCTTGGGCATCGTGCGGCCCGGCCGCCGCCTCGGGGTGGAACTGCACCGAGAAGGCCGGCACGTCAAGGCATTCCAGGCCCTCGACCACATTGTCGTTCAGGCACACGAAGCCGACCTGGACGCGGCCGAACTCGGTGTCGGAGACCGTGTCCAGCGGTGCGTCGACGGCGAACCCGTGGTTGTGGGCCGAGATCAGCACCCGGCCAGAGGCCCGCTCCAGCACCGGCTGGTTGATGCCGCGGTGGCCGAACTTGAGCTTGTAGGTGCCGAACCCGAGGGCCCGGCCCAGGATCTGGTTGCCGAAGCAGATGCCGAACAGCGGGATCCGGCGGGCCAGGATCTCGCGGGTCAGGGCCACCATCTCGGTCTGGGTGGCCGGATCGCCGGGACCGTTGGACAGGAAGACCCCGTCCACGCCGAGGGCTTCGATCTCCTCGATGGTGACGTCGCCCGGGACGACGACGGTGGTGATGCCGCGCTGGGCCATCATCCGCGGGGTGTTCGCCTTGATGCCCAGATCGACCGCGGCGACGCGGAACCGCGACTCGCCGGCGGCCGGCACCGTGTAGGGCTGGGCCGTGGTCACCTCGTCGGTCAGGTCGGCGCCCTCCATGCCGGGCTGGGCCCGCACTTGGGCCACCAGATCCTCGACCGAGCTCAGGGCGTCACCGGAGAAGATGCCGCAACGCATCGCCCCAGCGGTCCGCAGGTGCCGGGTCAACGCCCTGGTGTCCACCCCCGAGATCCCCACCACGTTCTGGGTTTCCATCTCGGCCGGCAGGCTGGAGGACGCCCGCCAGTTGGACGGTTCGGGCGACAGGTCGCGCACCACGTAACCGGCCACCCAGATGCGTCCGGATTCGTTGTCGTTCTGTTCCGGGCCGGCCACCCAGCCGGTGTTGCCGATCTGGGGAGCCGTGGCCACGACCACCTGACGACGGTACGACGGGTCGGTCAGCGTCTCCTGGTACCCGGTCATGCCGGTGGAGAAGACGGCCTCGCCGAAGGCGGAACCCGTTGCCCCGAAACCGGTGCCGCGGTAGACACGGCCGTCCTCGAGGACCAGAAGGGCGGTGGCGTTCGGAGTTGTTGTTGTCATGCCGTTGCTCCGTCGTTCGTGGTGGCGCCGGGAATGACGCCGGGAATGAGTTGCCGGGCGGTCTGGATCCATTCGGCCTGGGCCTGCAGGTCGTCCAGACGCAGACCCGAATCGACCTGGACGCCGCCCAGGTCCCAGGTGATGACCAGGACGCCGTCGGGCATGGCCATCACCTTGCCGGCGATGCCGGGGGCGGCGCCCACCGCGACGAGATCGGCGGCCGGGATGAAGATCGCGGTCTCCCCGACCCGGTCGATCAGCACGCCGCGCCGGCTCAGGTGCACCGTCGCCGCGGCCCGCCGGCCGAGGGTGTGGGCGACGATGCGGTCCTGCCAGGAACCGGCATTGGTGGTGGAGACGTAGAGCCCGGACAACGGTGCGCAGAGCTCGTCGCCGAGGTCGGCCGGCGCGGCCGGCGGGGCGGCCAGGTCGGACTGACGCGCTGCCCGGTGCCGCCAGCCGACCAGGATGCCGTAGGCCGACAGGAGGATCAGCGCGACCAGCACCAGGGTCAGGAGTAGTCGTTCCATCGTCAGACCTCCACGGTCGCGGCGGCCAGGACGCCGGCCCGGACGGTCGGTCGTCCGCGCAGGATGGTGGCGACCACCTTGCCGGGCAGCGTCATGCCCTCGAACGGCGTGTTGTCGGACAGGCTGGCCAGATCGTCCCCGCGCACGGTCCAGGTGGCGGCCGGGTCGACCAGGACCAGGTTGGCCGGCTCACCCTCGGCGATCGGCCGGCCGTGGTCGGCCAGACCGCCGATGACGGCCGGGTTCTCGCTCATCACCCGGGCCACCCCGCGCCAGTCGAGCAACCCCGTTGCCACCATGGTGGCGATGACGACGGACAGCGCGGTCTGCAGGCCGAGCATGCCCGGCTTCGCGTTGTCCCACTCGGTTTCCTTGTCCTGGATCGCGTGCGGGGCGTGGTCGGTGGCGACGATGTCGATCGTGCCGCCGGCCAGCGCCGTCCGCAACGCGGTGACGTCCGACGCCGTCCGCAGCGGCGGGTTGACCTTGAACACCGGGTCGTAGCCGATCGCGCGCTCGTCGGTGAGGATCAGATGGTGCGGGGTCACCTCGGCCGTGACCCGGGTACCGCGGGCCTTGGCGGCGGCGACGATCTCCACCGATCCGGCGGTGGACAGGTGGCAGACGTGCAGCCGGGAGTCGACGTGGTCGGCCAGCAGGCAGTCGCGGGCGATGATGGCCTCCTCGGCCACAGCGGGCCAGCCGGTCATCCCGAGGGTGGCCGACACGATGCCCTCGTGCATCTGGGCGCCGACGGTCAGCCGGGGCTCCTGGGCGTGCTGGGCGATGACTCCGTCGAACGCCTTCACGTATTCCAGGGCGCGGCGCATCAGCAGCGGGTCGGACACACAATCGCCGTCGTCGGAGAAGACGCGAACCCGGGCCGCGGAGGCAGCCATGGCCCCGAGTTCGGCCAGCCGCTCCCCTCTCCGGCCGACCGTGACGGCGCCGATCGGGAAGACGTCGACCAGGCCGGCCGCGACGCCCAGCCGGTACACCTGCTCGACCACCCCGGCGGTGTCGGCGGTCGGGTCCGTGTTGGGCATGGCGAAGATCGCCGTGTACCCGCCGAGCGCAGCGGCGGCCGAACCGGTGGCCACGGTCTCCGAATCCTCGCGCCCCGGCTCCCGGAGATGGGTGTGCAGGTCGACCAGGCCGGGCAGCACGATCAGTCCGGACCCGTCGATCCGTTCGGCCCCCGCGGCCCGGGGATCGGTGGACGCCGCGGCGCCGGCGACGGCCACCACGCCGTCCAGGAGCAGCAGGTCGGTGACCTCCTCGCCGTAGGGCCGGGCTCCGGTGATCAGTACCGCGCTCATCGTGTTCCTCTCGATCTGGGTCGGGTCGCCGGACGGACCCGGCTCGTCGCGTCGGCGTTCGGGCGCGGCCCGCTCGTGCCTGGTTGCGCCGCTCACTCGTCCCGACCGCCGGTGAGCAGCAGGTAGAGCACGGCCATCCGGACGGTGACCCCGTTGGCGACCTGCTCGACGATCACCGAACCGGCGCTGTCGGCGACCTGTGGGGTGATCTCCATCCCGCGGTTCATCGGGCCCGGGTGCATGACGATGCCGTGCCGGGCGAGCAGCGCGGCTCGCCGGGAATCCAGCCCGTAGGAGCGGCTGTACTCGCGTTCGGTCGGGAAGAACGCGCCACCCATCCGCTCGCGCTGCACCCGCAGCATCATCACCGCGTCGGCGCCGACCAGTGAGGCGTCCAGGTCGTAGGAGACGTCGGCCGGCCAGGTGTCGACCCCGACCGGCAGCAGGGTCGGCGGGGCGACCAGCGTCACCCTGACCCCGAGGGTCGACAGCAGCAGCACGTTGGAACGGGCGACCCGGGAGTGCAGGACATCACCGACGATCACCACCCGCCGGCCCTCCAGGCTGCCGCCCGGGGCCAGGTGCCGGCGCAGCGTGTAGGCGTCCAGCAGCGCCTGGGTCGGGTGTTCGTGGGTACCGTCGCCGGCGTTGATGACGTGACCGTCGACCCAGGCCGACAGCCGCTCCGGGGCCCCGGACGACGAGTGCCGGCAGACGACCGCGTCGGCTCCCATGGCCTGCAGGGTCAGCGCGGTGTCCTTGAGCGACTCGCCCTTGGACACCGAGGATCCCTTGGCCGAGAAATTGATGACGTCGGCCGAGAGCCGCTTGGCGGCGAGTTCGAACGAGATCCGGGTCCGGGTCGAGTCCTCGTAGAACAGGTTGACCACGGTCCGCCCACGGAGGGTGGGCAGCTTGCGGACCTCACGGCCGGCGATCGCCTGGTCGAGGCGGGTCGCGGTGTCCAGGATCCGCAGGGCGGCGTCCCGGTCCAGGTCGCCGGCGGACAGCAGGTGCCGGGGCAGGGCGCCGGCCGGAACGATGACCGGCGCGGCCGGGTTCTGGAGGATCGTCATCACTGCCCTCGGATCAGGTCGACACCGTCGACACCGTCGGATTCGGCCAGCCGGACGGCCACGTCGTCGGCCAGCGCGGTCGGGATGTTCTTCCCGACGTAGTCGGCCCGGATCGGCAACCGACGATGGCCGCGGTCCACGAGTACGGCCAGTTGCACCACCGCCGGGCGCCCGTGGTCGCGCAGCGCATCGAGGGCGGCCCGGACGGTGCGCCCGGAGTAGAGAACGTCGTCGACCAGGATGACGGTCGTCCCCTCGATCCCCGATTCCGGCAGGACCGTCTCCTCGAGGGCTCTCGGGGGGCGCCGACGCAGGTCGTCGCGGTACAGGGTGATGTCGAGCGAACCGACCGGATAGGCACGGCCGGTGAACGCGGTGAGCCGTTCGGCCAGCCGGCGGGCCAGATGGACGCCGCGGGTCGGAATCCCGACCAGCACCACTGAGGCGTCCCCGGTGCGTTCCAGGATCTGGTGGGCGATCCGGTCGATCGTCCGGCCGATGTCGGCCGCGGACAACAGGGACACCGTTCCGGCCGCGGAAGTCGCAGATGCCTCGGTGACGTGGGGATCGCCCTGGGAGCGATGGGGTCTACTGCGAGCGGAGGAAGCCGCTTCGGTCCGGTTCGGGCGCGCAGGCACTTTCGCCGACTCCTTTCCCGCCTCACTGGACGGCTTTAAAGGATGTCTCAAGGAAGTGGATCGCGGTGCGGCGCGAGCGCCGCCGACCGGTGACCCATTGGCCATGCTACCAACCGCGCTGGTGGCCTCCGACCGATCGCGGAGCGGAGGTGGCGGATGACCCTGCGTGACAGAAGTCGGCGCACCAACCCGCGGGTCGCAGTGGAACCATTGATGAGTTGCGACTACTCTGCGTGTTGGACGGTGACTCCACTGTCCATTGGGCCAGGATTTCTTCTCTTCGGCGGCCAGGAAGGCTGACATGACGCAGGACTACGCACGAGCGCTGGGGCAACGCCTGCGGTCGATTCGTGCTCAGCAGGGATTGAGCCTCCACGGGGTCGAGGAGAAGTCGGAAGGCCGCTGGAAGGCGGTCGTGGTGGGGTCCTACGAACGCGGCGACCGCGCCGTCACGGTCGCCAAGCTGGCCGAACTCGCTGAGTTCTACGGCGTCCCGGTCGCCGAGCTGTTGCCCGACGCGCGGGCCTCCCGCCGGGGCATGCCGGCCCCGAAGCTCGTCATCGACCTGCATCGGCTGTCCGAACTGCCGGCCCACCAGGCCGGTCCGCTGGCCCGGTACGCCGCCGCCATCCAGTCGCAGCGTGGTGACTACAACGGCAAGGTGCTGACCATCCGCGCCGAGGACCTGCGATCACTCGCAGTCATCTACGACATGTCGCCCGAGAGCCTGACCGAGCAGCTGGTCGGTTGGGGCGTTCTGCCGGCCGGGACCGAGCTCGAGTAGTCACTCCAGCTGTTCGCCGGACGCCGCGGTCACATCCTCCGGGATGGTGACCGCCGTCTCGGCGTGACGCCCTGATCCAAGGACTCCGCATCCAAGGACTCCACGTTCAGACGCGCCGCAGCTGCGGGGCGATCAGCAGGATCTGCCCGAGCACCCCGTTGATGAATCGCGGGGAGTTGTCCGTGGACAGTGACTTCGCCAGTTCGACCGCCTCGTCGACGGCGACCGCTGCCGGCACGTCGGGCGAGTACACCAACTCGTAGACGGCGATCCGCAGGATGGCGCGGTCCACAGCCGGCATCCGGTTAAGGGTCCAGCCTTCGGCGTGCTCGCTGAGCAGATCGTCGATGCGGGCCGCGTGGTCGGCGTAACCGCGGATGAGGGTCTCCGCGTACTCGCCGAGCGGCGCCGCCTCTTCGGAGTCGACCCGCTCGGACAGCACGTCCAACGGGTCGGCCCCGCGGGCGTCGGCGGCGTACAGCACATCAAGTGCGCGCTTGCGCGCCTTGGACCGGGCCGACATCAGCGGGCCGGCCGGGCAGCGTGAGAATGGATCACGTCAGCTGTTGACGCGGCCGAGGTAGCGACCGTCGCGGGTGTCGACCTTGATCTTGTCGCCGGTGTTCAGGAACAGCGGCACGTTGATCTCGGCACCGGTCTCCAACGTCGCCGGCTTGGTGCCGCCGGTGGACCGATCGCCCTGCAGACCGGGATCAGTGTGCGAGACGATCAGCTCGACCGAGGCCGGGAGTTCGACGAACAGGACCGCGCCGTCGTGCTGCGCGACCATCGCCTCCTGGTTCTCCAGCAGATAGTCGGCGACGCTCCCGACCGTCTGGGCCGGGACGTTGATCTGGTCGTAGGTGTCCTTGTCCATGAACACGAAGTCCGACCCGTCCTTGTACAGGAAGGTCATGTCGCGCTTGTCCACGGTCGCGGTGTCGACCTTGATCCCGGCGTTGAACGTCTTGTCGACGACCTTGCCCGACATCACGTTCTTCAGCGTGGTGCGGACGAAGGCGGGACCCTTACCCGGCTTGACGTGCTGGAACTCGGTGATGGTCCAGAGCTGCCCCTCCAGGTTGAGGACGAGGCCGTTCTTGAAGTCGCTGGTGGAAGCCATGAGGTGGTTGCGGTGCCTTTCGTGAAGAATTGCGTCAGATGCGTGGAGTGCTTGGGCAGCGGACACCGGGCGGGCGTCCCGCGGCGGCGCAAACCGCTACAGGACGACCAGATCGCGCGACGTCAGGGTGAGCACCTCGTACCCGGGGACACCCTGGTCGTTCTCCGGCGCTCGGACTACTCCGCTGTCCTCGATGCGGACCCCGCCGCGGCCCGGTAGATAGACCCCCGGCTCGACGGTGACACACATATCTGCCCTGATGATACCCGGTTGAGCCCGAGCCAGGCTCGGGGCTTCGTGGACCTGGAGGCCGATGCCGTGGCCCAGGCCGTGGGAGAACTGCGGCCCGTAGCCGGCGTCGGTGATGACGCTGCGGGCCGCTTGGTCGACGTCCCCGCCGATCGCGCCGACCACGGCGGCCTCCCGGCCGGCCCGCTGAGCCTCCGCGACGAGCTGGTAGATCTCCACCTGCCAATCGGCCGGATTTCCCAGCACGAAGGTGCGCGTCATGTCCGAGTGGTAGCCGCCGACGGCCGCGCCGAAGTCGAGTTTGAGCAGGTCACCGCGGCGCAGCGGAGCGGACGTTGGCCGATGGTGCGGGATGGCCGAGTTGGCGCCGGCGGCCACGATGGTCTCGAAGGCCGGATCCGAGGCGCCCAGCCGCCGCATCCGCTCGTCCAGGTCGAGCCCGACCTCCCGCTCGGTGCGGCCGGGCCGGAGTCCGCCGTCGGAGATCAGATCGGCCAGCGCCCGGTCGGCCACCGCGCAGGCGGTGCGCAGGGAGTCGATCTCGCCCTCATCCTTGACCGCGCGCAGCTGCTCGACCAGGTCGACCGTCTCCACCAGTTCGGCGTCGGCCGCCGCCTTGACCTGATCCCGGTGCGCGGCGACCGAGACCAGGGCCGCCTCGAATCCCACCCGGCCGCCGGCCGCGGCCAGCAGGGCCAGGTCGCACGGACGGTCGATACGCCGGGTGAGGTCGGGGACCTCGGCCGCTGACTGGGTCTCGTAGCGGCCGTCGGTGCAGAACACGCTCTCGCCGACCACCCGCACCAGCAGGGCCGCATTGGAACCGGTGAACCCGGTGAGGTACCGGATGTTGATCAGGTCGGTGACCAACAGAGCATCCAATCCCTGATCGGCCAGCACCTTCTGCAGGGCGGCCCGGCGGCGGGCGGTGGCGCTCATCGGGCCGCCTCCGCGTCGGCCGAGGCCTCGCCCGAGCGGTGCCGGTCGGCCGCGATGTACTGCAGGGCCAGCTCGTACCCGGCCACGCCGAGTCCGGCGATCACGCCGGTGGCCACGGCCGACACGACCGAACGATGACGGAACTCCTCGCGGGTGTGCACGTTGCTGATGTGCACCTCGACCAGCGGCGCGGTGCGCTGGGCGACGGCGTCACGCAGGGCGATCGAGTAGTGGGACCAGGCGGCCGGATTGAGCACCACCGGCGTGCCGGCGTCGGCCGCGGCGTGCAGCCAGCCGATCATCTCGGCTTCGTCGTCGGTCTGCCGGACCTCGACCTGGAGCCCCAGGGCGGCACCGTGCGCGGTGACCCGCTCGGCCAGCTCGGAGTGGGTGGTCGAGCCGTAGACCAGCGGCTCCCGTGCGCCGAGCCGTCCGAGGTTGACTCCGTTGAGCACCAGAACCTTTGTCATCACTGCCCTTTCAGCCACGTTCAGTTGTTTCCATACCGCGGGCGAGGCCGGTGACCCGACCGCCGGCCCCGAGACGACTGCTCAGCGGGGCCCGCGTTGCGCGCACGTCGACCACGCGTTCACAGCTGGACGAGGCCGGGGGTGCGGCGCCGACCGGCGACCACCGAGTAGGCCGCGGCCAGGAGGGACGGGTCCGGACCGGCCAACCGGCCCGGCTTGGCCAGCCCGTCCAGGACGACGAACCGGAGCATCCCGGAGCGGGTTTTCTTGTCCGAGCCCATGATCTTCACCAGTTCTCCCAGCGCATCCGGGTCGTAGGTGGTGGGCAGGCCGAGCGCGTGCAGGACCTCCAGATGGCGATCCGCGGTCGCGTCGTCCAGCCGTCCGGCCGCCCGGGCCAGTTCGGCGGCGAACACCATGCCGACCGACACCGCCGCGCCGTGGCGCCAGCGGAACTTCTCCCGCTTCTCGATCGCGTGGGCCAACGTGTGACCGTAATTGAGAATCTCGCGGAGATCGGACTCCCGCAGATCAGCGGCCACCACCTCGGCCTTGACCGTCACCGCCCGCCGCACGAGTTCGGCCAGCTCCGGCGTCGTCGGGTCGGTGGCCCGGGCCCGATCGGATTCGATGATCGTCAGGATCTGCGGATCGGCGATGAACCCGCACTTGACGACCTCGGCCAGGCCGGCCACCAACTCGTTGGGCGGCAACGACTCCAGCGTGGCCAGATCGACGATCACGGCGCTCGGCTCGTAGAACGAGCCGACCATGTTCTTGCCGGCGCCGGTGTTGATGCCGGTCTTGCCGCCGACGGCCGCGTCGACCATGGCCAGCAGGGTGGTCGGCACGTTGATCAGCCGGACGCCGCGCATCCAGGTGGCCGCGGCGAACCCGGCCAGGTCGGTGACGCTGCCGCCGCCGAGGCCGATCACCAGATCCCTACGGTCCAGACCGATCTCGCCGAAGACGTCCCAGCAGAAGCCGAGCACCTCCAGCTTCTTCCCGTCCTCGGCGTCGGGAACCTCGAGCAGGTGGGTGTCGATCCCCGCCTCCAGCAGGGCTTCCCGCACGGCGTCGGCTGTCTGGGCCAGGGTCGGGGCGTGGACCAGGGCAGCCTTGGTGGTCCGGGGGTCCGCCACCGCCGCCGCGACCAGCTCGTCCAGCAGGCCCCGGCCGATGGTCACGTCGTAGGGCGCTGCGCTCTTCACGGCGACGACAACGGGCTCGGTCACGCCAGCTCCAACTTCTCGATGATGATCCGCGCGACCTCGGCCACGCTCAGGTTGTCGGTCTCGACCTCGTGTCGGGCGATCTCCCGGTAGAGCGGCAGCCGCGCGTCCAGCAACGCCTTGTAGGTGGCGCGCGGGTTCAGCCCGGCCAGCAACGGCCGGTTCGAGGCCAGCCCGGTGCGCCGGACCCCGGTCGACATCGACAGGCTGAGGAAGACCACCGGCGCCCCGGCCAGGATGGCGCGGGTCTCCGGGGCGAGGATCGCTCCCCCACCGAGGGCCAGCACACCGCGGTGTTCGCCCAGGGCGCGGCGCACCGCGGTGCGCTCGAGATCTCTGAAGTGCGGTTCGCCGTCCTGCGTGAAGATGTCCGGGATGCTCTTGCCGGCCATCTGCTCGATGTCGTTGTCGGTGTCGCGCAGCGCGAGTCCGGTCGCCCGGGCGATGGCCGCGCCGACGCTCGACTTACCGGAACCGGGCGGACCGATCAGGACGACGGCCGGACGGTCGACGGCGCCCGCGAGCGTGTCGTCCCGCTCGGCTGAGGCTTCGGACTGCGCGTCCGGAGCTTCCCGCCGGGCCATGGCCCGGGCGCGGTCGGACGCACTGCCGGGGCCCGGGCGGACCGTCGGGTCGGACATCGAGCTCAGGACGCGGCGGCGGCGTCGGAGTGCGCCGCATCGGCCGGGATCGGCAGCGTGTCGGCCAGGGTGGCCAGGTATGACGTCACGTTGCGGCGGGTCTCGGTGACCGAGTCGCCACCGAACTTCTCGACCACCGCGTCGGCGACGACCAGCGCCACCATGGCCTCGGCGACCACGCCGGCCGCCGGGACGGCACAGACGTCGCTGCGCTGGTGGATGGCCACGGCCGGCTCGCCGGTGACGACGTCCAGGGTGGCCAGGGCGCGCGGCACGGTGGAGATCGGCTTCATCGCCGCCCTCACCCGCAGCACCTCGCCGTTGGTCATACCGCCCTCGATGCCGCCGGCCCGGTTGGAGCGGCGGGTCACCCCGGGGTGGCGCGGATCGATCTCGTCGTGGGCCTGGGACCCCCGGCGGCGGGCGGTGGCGAAGCCGTCGCCGATCTCGACGCCCTTGATCGCCTGGATGCCCATCAGCGCCGCGGCCAGCCGCGCGTCGAGCTTGCGGTCACCCTGCACGAAGGAGCCGAGCCCCGGCGGCAGGCCGTAGACCAGTACCTCGACCACGCCGCCGAGGGTGTCGCCGTCGGCCTTGGCCGCCTCGATCTCGGTGACCAGCGCGTCGGTCGAGCGCGGGTCGAGGGCGCGGACCGGGGACTGGTCGATGGTCTCGCGGTCGGCCGGGGTGGGAAGGGGGCCGTCGACCGCGTCGGCGTCACCGATGGACACGACGTGCGAGACGACCTCGGCCCCGAGGACCTCGCGGAGGAACTGCTGGGCGATGGTGCCGAGGGCGACGCGGGCCGCGGTCTCCCGAGCCGATGCGCGTTCCAGCACCGGGCGGGCGTCGTCGAACCCGTACTTCTGCATGCCGGCCAGGTCGGCGTGACCAGGGCGCGGGCGGGTCAGGGGCGCGTTGCGGGCCAGGCCGGCCAGCACGTCGGCATCGACCGGGTCCGGGGCCATGATCTGTTCCCACTTGGGCCACTCGGTGTTGGCGATCTGCACCGCGATCGGCCCACCCAGGGTGATCCCGTGACGGACCCCGCCGAGCAGTGACACGACGTCCTGCTCGAACTTCATCCGGGCGCCGCGGCCGTAGCCGAGGCGGCGCCGGGCCAGTTGCAGGGCGATGTCGGGAGTCCCTACCGGTACACCGGCAGGCAGTCCCTCGAGGACGGCGACGAGTGCAGGTCCATGTGATTCCCCTGCCGTGATCCAGCGCAACACGTTGGTCATTCTCCCACGGCTCGACGAACCCGATTCCCCCGCCGACTCCGACCGTCACGACCGGGTCGCGGCGTCAGTGGGCGGCGACCCAGGCGGCGTAGGCGTCGTGGACGACCCGGATCATGTCGTCGACGTCGTCGGTGAGGTGGATCAGCGACAGATCGGCGATGCCGACGTTGCCGGCTCCGGCCACCGATCGGTGGATCCAGTCGACCAGCCCGCCCCAGTACTCGGTGCCGAACAGCACCACCGGGAACTTGGTGACCTTCTTCGTCTGCACCAGGGTCAGCGCCTCGAACAGCTCGTCGAGGGTCCCGAAGCCGCCGGGCAGGCAGACGAAGGCCTGCGAGTACTTGACGAACATCGTCTTCCGGGCGAAGAAGTAGCGGAAGTTGATGCCGAGGTCGACGTACTGGTTGATGCCCTGCTCGAACGGCAGCTCGATGCCCAGTCCGACCGACATGCCGCCGGCCTCCTTGGCGCCGCGATTCGCCGCCTCCATGATCCCGGGCCCGCCTCCGGTGATCACCGCGAAGCCCTCACCGGCCAGGGCGCTGCCGATCGCCATGGCCTTGGCGTAGTCCGGGTGGTCGGGCTTGGTCCGGGCGCTGCCGAACACGGTCACCGCGCGGGGCAGGCCGGCCAGGGCGCCGAAGCCTTCGACGAACTCGGCCTGGATCCGCATGACGCGCCACGGGTCGGTGTGTACCCAGTCCGTCGGGCCGCGGGAGTCGAGCAGCCGCTGGTCGGTGGTGCTGGTGCTGCGGCTCTGCTCACCGCGCAGGACCACGGGGCCGCGGTGCTTCTCCCCGGACGGCTCGCGCCCGTCGAGCGAGATCTCGTTATTCGTCACGACCGCCACAGTAGGGCGTCGCAGTTCCCGCGCGGCCGCTGGTCCACGCGATTCGTCTCAGAACGAGACAGCCCTCACCTCGGGTGCTGCGGTGTGATCACGCGGTGGCGCCCAACGACGAGTGTCACGGACGGTCCAACGAAGGAGTCCCATGACTGCCACGATCAGCCCTCCCACCGCCGACTCGCTCAGCACCATCCCCGACCAGCCGCCGGCCCCGGTCGGCAACCCCACCGTGGTCGGGGTGCCGTTGTTCGTCGTCGGAAGCGTCGCCCTGGGGCTGCAACAGGTCGGATTCGTCTCGGCCGCGGCCGGCGGAGCGCCGCTGGCCATCATCCTGGCCGCCACCGGTCTGGGCACGCTGCTGGCCGCGATCTGGGCCATGGCCCTCGGTCAGAGCGCGGTGGCCGGGGTGTTCGCGATCTTCGCCGGCTTCTGGCTGAGCTACGGGCTGTTGCTGCTGGGTCTTGACCACAACTGGTTCGCGCTCGCCCCCGCGGACGTCACCGACACGGTCGAGCTGTTCCTGATCGCGTGGCTGGTGATCATCGTGCTGCTGACCGTCGGAACGCTGCGGCTGCCGCTGGCCTTCACCGCGGTGTTCGTGCTGATCGATCTCTCGCTGCTGGCCACGCTGCTGGCCACGGTCAACGCCTCCACCGGTCTGGCCCATCTGGGCGGCTACCTGGCTCTGGCCTTCGCGGCGGTCGGCGCGTACCTGTTCGTCGACGCCTGCGTGCAGACCACCGGGGGCCGGGCATTGCCCCTGGGCCGGCCGGTCCAGCACTGACCGGTCAGGCCAGGAAGGTCCGCAGCACTTCGGTCATCTCGCGGATCTGCTGCATCGACACCCACTCCTCGCGGGTGTGGGCCAGCGACGGATCACCGGGTCCGTAGTTGACCGCCGGGATGCCGAGGGCGGCGAAGCGGGCGACGTCGGTCCAGCCGTACTTGGCCACCGCCACCCCGCCGGCCGCGGCCACGAATTCGGCCGCGGCCGGCGCCGACAGTCCGGGCAGGGCGCCGGCCGCGACATCGAGCACGTCCACCTGGAAGCCGTCGAACAGTTCCTTCAGCAGGCCGACCGCGTCGTCGGCGTCCCGATCGGGGGCGAACCGGAAGTTGACCTTGACCGTGCACTCGTCCGGAATGACGTTGGACGCGACGCCGCCGCTGATCGAGACGGCGTTGAGCCCCTCCCGGTAAAGGCAGCCGTCGATGTCGACGCTGCGGGCCGGGAAGGCCCGGAGCCGGTTCAGCACCTCGGCGGCGCCGTGGATCGCGTTGTCCCCCAACCAGGATCGCGCGGCATGGCTGCGGCGGCCGCGCACCGTCACGGCGGCCGCGGCGGTCCCCTGGCAACCGGCCTCGACCTGGGCGTTGGTCGGTTCGCCGAGGATGGCCAGGTCGGCCGCCAGCCATTCGGGCCGTTCGCGCTCGATCCGGGTCAGGCCGTTGCGTTCGTGTTCGATCTCCTCGCAGTCGTAGAACACGAAGGTGAGATCGCGTGACGGGTTCTCCAGGGTCGCCGCGAGGTGCAGCAACATCGCGTCGCCCGATTTCATGTCGGTGGTGCCGCAACCGCGCAGGATGTCGCCCTCGGTCACCGACGGCACGTTGTCGGCGATCGGCACCGTGTCGATGTGGCCGGCCAGCAGCACCCTGGTCGGGCGTTCGAGCGCCGTCCGGGCCAGGACCGAGTTGCCCAGCCGCAGCACCTCCAGCCGTCCCAGGGCGCGGAGCGCGGTCTCGATGGCGTCCGCGATCGGGCCCTCGGCGCCGGACACCGACGGGATGTCCACCAGCGTCCGCGTCAGGTCGGCCGGGTCGGCGAACAGATCGAGCGGGACCACGACGGGCGCTGGGGACGACATGGGTTCAGATCGTAGTCAGCCCAGGTCCCCCAGGCCGTCGCCATCCCCGGGCCCGGCCGTCCCCCAGGCCGTCGTCATCCCCGGGCCCGGCCGTCCCCCAGGCCGTCGACCGGAATGACATTTGCGCTCCAGCGGCCGTTTCCGGTGAATATCATTCCGGTCGATGCTTGACCAGCCCCGGTCGACGCTTGACCAGCCCCGGTCGACGCTTGACCAGCCCTTTGCATGTGCGCCCGTACGGTGACCGGTGTGCGTAAGCCGATTATCTGGTCCGTGGCCGCCGTCGTCCTGATCGGGGTGGTGGTGGCCGGTGTCGTGCTGGCCGTGCACGCGTTCAACTCGGGAACGGTGGCCGCGGGCCCGGAGTGCACGGTTCCCTCCGATGCTCCGGCCTCGACGTCGACTGCGGCGGCGACTCCGGTTGACACCTACCCGCAGGCCGTCCAGCTGCAGAACGCGTCCACCATCAACGCCGTGGGGATGTCCCGCGGGCTGCCGCAGCGGGCCCGGATCATCGCCCTGGCCACCGCCTACCAGGAGTCGGGGCTGCGCAACCTGCCCTCCGGTGACCGGGATTCGCTCGGCCTGTTCCAGCAACGGCCCTCGCAGGGCTGGGGAACGAAGACGCAGATCATGGACCCGGTGTACGCGGCCGGAAAGTTCTACGACGCCCTGGTGCAGGTGAAGGGCTGGCAGCGGATGTCGCTGACCAAGGCAGCCCAGGCCGTGCAGTACTCCGGCTTCCCGGCCGCGTACGCGAAGTGGGAAGGGCAGGCCGCCACCCTGGCCGCGGCGTTGGGCGGGGACGCCGAGCTCCGGCTGTCCTGCATCGCCGGCGCCCAGGCCCCGACGGCCGACGCCCCCGTTCGCAAGGCCCTGGCCGGCACCGGCTCCGCGCCGACCGCGATCAAGACGGTGCTGGCCGCGGCCCAAGCCGAACTGGGCGGCCTGAAGGTGGTGTCGGTCCAGGGTTCCACCGCCGTACTCAGCGTCAGCGTGCCCGGGGTCTCCGCGGCTCAGGCCGGCCGGGCCCTGGCTGCCTGGGCCGTCGCGCACAGCACCGGGTTCGCCGTCACCGACGTGTCGGTCGAGGCCCAGGAATGGACCGACCACGTGTGGCAGGCCGCGCCGACCACCCGGCCCGCGGGCCAGGTGTCGATCACCACCTCGTAGGTGCGTCGAACCGCCGGCCCGGGTCGATAGGGTCGGGGTATGACGACCGACGCTGTTGCTCCCCTCGGCGCCCACGGCGCCGGCCTGGCCTCCCGCACCGCCGACGGGACGATCCTGGACGTCTGGTTCCCGGCGCCGGTTCTCGTCACGGACGGCCAGATCGCGGGCGGTCAACCGGATCTCGCGCCAGCCGAACGCGCTGACGCGGTCCGCGGCGTCGACGTGGTCGCGCTCACCGCCACCATCACGGATCTGGATGGACCGCCGGTCGACACCGCCGACGCCTACCTGCGGCTGCACCTGCTGTCGCACCGACTGGTGCGGCCCCGCTCGATCAACCTGGACGGCATCTTCGCGCTGCTGCCCAACAACGTCTGGACCTCCGTGGGGCCGGTGCCGGTCGAGACGGTCGAGCAGGTCCGCCTGAACGCCGCGGTGGCCGGCCAGCGGCTGACCGTGTACGGAGTCGACAAGTTCCCGCGCATGACGGACTACGTCGTCCCGTCCGGCGTCCGGATCGCCGACGCCGACCGGGTCCGGCTCGGCGCGCACCTGGCCGCCGGAACCACCGTCATGCACGAGGGTTTCTGCAACTTCAACGCGGGCACGGTCGGCACCTCGATGGTGGAGGGCCGGATCTCTCAGGGCGTCATCGTGGGCGACGGCAGCGACATCGGCGGCGGCGCCTCGATCATGGGCACCCTGTCCGGCGGCGGCAAGGACCAGGTCACCATCGGTGCCGGTTGCCTGCTGGGCGCGAACTCCGGGGTGGGTATCTCGCTCGGTGACGGGTGTGTGGTCGAGGCCGGCCTGTACCTCACCGCCGGAACGAAGCTGACGCTGATCGCCGACGGCGAATCGCGCGTGGTCAAAGCACGCGAACTCTCCGGCGCGGCCGGGTTGCTCTTCCGCCGCAACTCGCTGTCCGGCGCGGTCGAGGCGGTTCCCCGGTCCGGCTCGTGGGGCGGGCTGAACTCGGTGCTGCACGCGCAGTAGCCGGGCATCGTCGGGCCGTCCCGCGCGCCGGACCGGCTCGTTCATCCGGGTACGGAATACTCGCGAACGTGCCGACGACGCCTGGGTCCAGCCCGCAGAGTTCGACCACCGTTCGCCGGCGTTCCGCCCCCCGGCCGGCGCCCCACCCGGCCGTCACCCTTCACGTCGACCCGCCGCTGGACAACGCCGTGCTCGCCCCGCCCCGTCCGGCCCCGCGCCGTCCCGGCCTCATTCCCACCGAGATCGCCGACGCCCTCTCCACCGTCCTGACCAAGGCCACCGAGGCGATCCGTGAGCACGAGACGGGCAGCCGCGCGGGTGCGGACATCGAGAACGTGCACCAGATGCGGGTGGCCACCCGACGCATCCGGGCCTACCTCAAGGCGGCCAAACCGGCGCTGGACGCCGCGGCCGCTGATGGGCTGCGCGGTGACCTGTCGGACCTGGCTGGCGCCCTGGGCGAGGTGCGGGACCTCGACGTCATGATCGCCCGGATGCACTCCGAGGCGGCGGCTCTGGGTGAGCCGGACACGTCCGCTCTGGAAAAGCTCATCGGCCGGCTCGACGCCGACCGAGGCGTGGCCCGCCGGGCCCTGGTCCAGCAGCTCGACGATCCGGGTTACCAGTCGCTGCTGGCCGAACTCGACGAGGCGGCCCGCCGTCCGCCGGTGGCCGATCCCTGGACCGATCTGGCCGCCCTCGGAGCGGCCGAGTACGACAAGCTGGCCCGGGCCCATCACCGGTTGGCCCGGCAGTTCGGGGGCAATCCACCCGACGACGACCTGCACGCTCTCCGGATCTGGGGCAAGCGCGCCCGGTACGCGGCCGAACTGCAGAAGAAGACCAAGCCCGTCGCCGCCTTCCTGGAGGCGCTGGCCCACTTCCAGGAGGTACTCGGCGACCACCAGGACGCGAGCGTCCTGGAGGATCAGCTGCGCGCCATGGTCGCCGCCTCCGGCGATCCGGCGGCGGCGATCGCCGCCGGGCGCGTCATCGAGGGTGGCCGTCGCCGCAAGCGGGAGGCTCGGGCCGCCTATCCGGCGGCGTGGAAGGCAGTGGCCCGCGCCGCCCGATCCGCCTACCGGGCGGACTGAGCCTGGCCGTCAGGACGCCGGACCCGACTGAGCCTGGCCGTCAGGACGACAGACGTGCGACCGCGCTGTCGATCCGCTCGTCGGTCGCGGTGAACGCGACCCGTATATGACTGGATCCCGCCGGTCCGTAGAAGGTGCCCGGCGCGACCAGGATCCCCCGTTCGGCCAGCCAGTGCACCGAGTCCATGGCCGGTTCGCCGCGGGTGCACCACAGGTACAACCCGGCTTCGGAGTTCCCGATGGTGAACCCGGCGTCGTCGAAGGCTTCCATCAGCTTGGACCGCCGGTCGCCGTACCGCAGACGCTGGGCCATGGCGTGGCCGTCGTCGTCCAGGGCGGCCGCGGCCGCGGCCTGGATCGGTGCCGGCAGGATCATCCCGAGGTGACGGCGCAGGTCGAGCAACCCGGCGATCAGGGCCGGGTCGCCCGAGATGAAACCGGCGCGGTACCCGGCCATGTTCGACCGCTTCGACAGTGAATGCACCGCCAGCAGGCCGGTGAAGTCGCCGCCGCAGACCTCGCGATGCAGGATCGACACCGGGTTGGAATCCCACCCGAGGTCGATGTAGCACTCGTCGGCGACCACGATCGTGCCGCGGGCCCGCGCCCAGTTGATGACCTTGGTCAGGTGCTCGGTGGGCAGCACCCTCCCGGTCGGATTCGACGGGGAGTTCAGCCAGATCATCGCCGGTTTCTCGGGTCCCAGCGCGGTCAGGCCGTCGGCCCGGACGACCGTGGCGCCGGCCATCAACCCGCCGACTTCGTAGGTGGGATAGGCGATCTCGGGTATCACGAGGACGTCCCCGGGGCCGAACCCGAGCTGGGTCGGCAGCGAGGCGACCAGTTCCTTCGAGCCGATGGTGGGCAACACCGCCATCGGATCGATGTCGACCCCGTGGCTGCGATCCATCCACCTCGAGTAGGCCAGCCGCAACTCCGGGGTGCCGTGCACCGTCGGGTAGCCCGGAGCGTTCGAGGCGTCGGCGAGCGCTGTCCGCACCGGTCCCGGCACCCGGTCGACCGGTGTGCCGACCGACAGGTCGACCATCCCCGCCGGGTGGGCCCGGGCGATCTCGGCCGCCCCGGCCAGCTGATCCCAGGGGAACTGGGGCAGCCGTCCGCCCGGCGTGGACCTGGTCATTGGTTGCGCCATGACTGTCGCCGTTACGTCCGTCAGTGCCCCTCGCCCATCGGTGGCAGTGCGGCGATGAACGGGTCGTCGGTGCCGGTCTTTCCGACCTTGGAGGCACCGCCCGGGGATCCCAGATCGTTGAAGAAGTCGACGTTGGCCCGGGTGTACTCGCCCCACGCGGCCGGAACGTCGTCCTCGTAGAAGATGGCCTCGACCGGGCAGACCGGTTCGCACGCTCCGCAGTCGACGCACTCGTCGGGGTGGATGTACAACATCCGATCGCCTTCGTAGATGCAGTCGACCGGACACTCCTCGACACACGCCCGGTCGAGGACATCGACACACGGTTCGGCAATCACATAGGTCACGGCGAGTCTCCACGCGAGGTTGTACGGGTCTACGGCGAAATATCAAACAGTGATCAGTATCCCCTGTCGTCGGACACCTGTTGCACCGAGTTGGGCGTGAGGTTGCCCGAACCCGGGCCGTCGCCCGTCGCCGGCGGGCCTGACCGGGTCTGGATCTGGGCGTGCAGATGGTCTCCCCACAGGGTTCCGACGGAGGCCGCAGCCCCGAGTACGCACACGCCCAACAGGGTCATGAACTGCCACCCGGTGCGCCACGCGATCGGTGCGCCCGCATAGAGGCGGTTGCTGCTCAGGTACAGCCAGACCGTGACGACGAACCACACCAGGACCGGCAGGGCGGCGGCGAACATCCGGCCGGTGAGTCGATAGGTCAGCCGCGGCAGCAGGGTCACCACCAGCGCCACCGGCACGATCACCAGCGGCAGCGGCACCGACCCGGAGTAGGCCGGCAGGAAGAACACCCCGTACAGGGCGACCACCCCGGACAACGCCGCGAGGACGCCGACCAGGATCCAGTCGAGCGGTGACCTGGTCACGAGTCGAGCCCGGCGAACAGGTCGGTGGCCGCGGGCGGCAGTGGTGCGCCGCTCAGGAGTTTGAAGCATTCGACGTCGGTGAGTGGCTGGGCGATCCGGTTGGACAACGCGAATCCGCCGGGCAACACCTCGATCTGGGTGGCGTGGGCCGCCAACGCCGACCGGCGATGTCCATCGACCCCACGGACGTCGATCGTCACCGCGACGTCGCCGGCGTCGGCCAGGTAGCCCATGTCGGCCGGTGTGGCCGGCCGGTAGCCGGCCGGGACGGCGAGCCGGGACAGGGCAGCTTGCGCGGCACCAGCGGACCGGACCGCAGCCAGCACCCTGGGCACCCGTCCCGCGGCTGCGGCAACGGCCACCTCGTGGGTGGCGATGTGGTCCGGGTGCCCGTATCCCCCATCGGCGTCGTAGGTCAGCAGCACGTCCGGCTGCACCTGCTCGATCACCTCGACCAGGGCCCGCACCGCCTGCTCGTGGTCGGGTCCGCCGGACCGGGCCCGGAGGAAGGCTCGGGGATGGTCGGCCGACGGCGTGCCGATCATCCCGGAGTCACGGAAGGCGCCGACTCCACCCAGGAACCGGTGGTCGGTGATGCCGAGGGCGGCGCACGCCGCACGCAGTTCGGTGTACCGGTAGCCGCCCAGTTGATCGGCGAACGCGGCGGTCAGGCCCTGCAACTCCTCGCCGATCACCTCACCCTCCTCGCCGAGGGTGGCGGTCACCACGGTGACGGCCACTCCGTCGGCGACGCACCGGGCCAGGGTGCCGCCCATGGTGATCGACTCGTCATCGGGATGGGCGTGAACCGCCAGCACTCGGCGCAGGGACATGGGGTCAGGGTAGGCGACGGTCAACGCCCGGCGCGGTGCGCGGCCCGCACGCCCAGCGGCAGTGAGAGCGCGATCAGCACCGCACATCCGGCGAAGGTCCAGGGATACCCGACCCCGCCGGCCGCCACCAACCCGACGAGCAGGGCACCGATCGCGGTACCGGCGTCGTAGGCGGCGTTCCACACCGCGCTAGCGGTGGTCACGTTCGCCGGGCCGGCCAGAACGAAGGCGACCAGCAGGGTCACGTTCTGCGCACCGCCGTACCCGATGCCGAGCGCGGCTGCCCCGACCAGCACCGCCGTCGCCGACGACGCGCTCAGCCCGGCCGCGACGAGGCCGAGACCGGCCGCCCCGATCAGGAGGGAGACGGCCAGCAGCCCCCGATGCCCGAACCGGTCGGCCAGCACCCCGACCCGCCACCGGGCCAGCGCGCCGGTGGCCCCGAAGACCAGTAGGCCGACCGTGGCCAGTGATCCCTCGGGCCGGGCCACCGGCAGGAACGTCAACACGCCGCCACCGGAGAGCGTCATCACCAGGAGCACGGCCGTGATGCCGGAGATCCGCCGGACGGTGGCCACCGCGTCGACCGGGTGATCCACCGGGCCGGCCGGGGCGTCCACCGGCCGCATCGACCGGGTGATGGACCGGATCAGCGGCAGTGCCAGCAGCGGCGCGGCGGCGACGACGGCCACCACGGAGAAATGGCCGGCCGCGGTGAGCGCGACCCCGACCGGCACCGCCGCCAGATTCGGGACGGCGATGGCCAGGCCGTAGATGCCGATGGCCTCACCCCGCCGGCCCTGCGGGACCAGGCGGCTGGCCACCAACGGCATCAGCACCGTGATGACGGCGAAACCTAGCCCGCGCAGGGCCGAGACGAACAGCACCCAGGCGAACGAGTGACCGATCAGGTACAGCGGCGCGGGGCCGCCGAGCGCGACCAGGCCCGCACCCAGCACCCGAGCCGGCCCGAACCGGTTGACGAGCGCCGGGACCAGGGTCTGGGTCCCCACCGTGCTGAGCAGCATCACGGTGGTGACCAGACCGGCCGCCCCGGCCGACGCACCGATCCGGATGCCGTAGAGCGGCAGCGAGGACAGGGTCAGGAAGAAGCTGGCGAACGCGAGCACACACAGGTAAGCCAGACCACGCATACCCCGCAGACGCCACAGCGACGACGAGCCGTGGAGATCGGACGGCGGTTCGACCGCTGTCAGGCGAAGACCTCGAACTCGTCGGGCTCGACCCCGACGCCGGCCGCGAGCAGCTTGTCCCGCTGCTCCCGGCGGATCGCCTGCTCGGCCGGGTCGGGGACCGGCACGGCGGCCAGCAGACGTTTGGTGTAGTCGTCGATCGGGTTGGACAGGATCTGCTCCCGGGTGCCCATCTCGACCAACCGGCCGTGGTGCAAGACCGCGATCCGGCGGGACAGGATCTCCACCACCGCGAGGTCGTGGGAGATGAACAAGCAGGCGAAACCCTGCTGCGCCTGCAGCTCCTGGAACAGGTCGAGCACCCTGGCCTGGACCGAGACGTCGAGGGCGGAGGTGGGTTCGTCGGCGATCAGCAGCTTCGGGTTCAGGGCCAGGGCCCGGGCGATGCCGACCCGCTGACGCTGGCCGCCGGAGAGTTCGTGCGGGTAGCGGTTCCGCATGGCCCGCGGCAGCTGCACCTGGTCGAGCAGCTTCTCCACCCGGTTCGACAGGTCCTTGCCCTTGGCCATCTTCTGCAGCAGCAGGGGTTCGCCGATCGACTCGCCGACCGGCAGCCGCGGGTTGAGGGACGAGCCCGGGTCCTGGAAGACGAAGCTGACGTCCTTGCGCACCTGGAGCAGGTCCTTCTTGCTGGCGCCCACGATATTGGTGCCGATCACGTTGGCCGTGCCCTGGACGAACGGCAGCAGGCCGACCAGGGCCCGGCCGATGGTGGTCTTGCCGGAGCCGGACTCGCCGACCAACCCGACCACCTCGCCCTGCCCGATGGACAGGGTGAACTTGTCGACGGCCCGGAACGCCGGGGTCCGTCCCCGCTTCGGGTACTCGACGGCGACGTCGTGCAGCTCAACGACGGGCGGCACGCCGGGCGCCAGGTCGGCCCGTTTGGTCGGGTCCTCGGCGACCTCCTCCGGGCGGTGGGTGGTGGTCGCGCCGCCTTCGATGCCCTCGGCCAGGTCCTCCGCCATCGGAACACCCTCGTCGGCGACGATCGAGCCGAGGTGCGGCACCGCGTTCAGCAGCTGGATCGTGTATGCCTGCTCGGGGTGCTTGAAGATCTTCTCGGCGTCGCCGGTCTCGACGATCTTGCCATCCTTCATCACGATGATGCGGTCGGCCATGTCGGCCACCACACCCATGTCGTGGGTGATCAGGATGATCGCGGCGTCCACCCGGTGCTTGAGATCCCGCATCAGCTTGAGGATCTCGGCCTGGACGGTGACGTCCAGCGCGGTGGTCGGCTCGTCGGCGACCAGCAACATCGGGTCGAGGGCCAGGGCCTGCGCGATCATGGCCCGCTGCCGCTGCCCACCGGAGAGTTGGTGCGGGTAGGAGTCGACCCGACGTTCCGGATCCGGGATCTCGACCAGGGTCAGCAGTTCGATGGCCCTGGCCCGCGCCGCCTTGGGGGCCATGGCCTTGTGGGCCCGGAGCATCTCGGCGATCTGGAAGCCGATGGTGTACACCGGGTTCAGAGCGGTCATCGGCTCCTGGAAGATCATCGCGATCTCCTTGCCGCGGATGGCCCGCATCGCCCGCTCGGAGGCACCGACCAACTCGCGTTCGCCGAGTTTGATCGACCCTTCGACGTGGGAGTTCTTCGGCAACAGGCCGAGAATGGCCATGGCGGTGGTGCTCTTACCGGAACCGGACTCGCCGACGATCGAGAGCACCTCGCCCGGCATCAACGTGAACTCGTTCCGGGTGACGGCCGGGTACCACGTGCCGTCGACCCAGAAGTCGATGTCGAGATCACGGACGGTCAGGACGGGCGCGTTCGTCTTGTTCAGGTTGGGCGCACCGGTGGGCGTGGTCACGACGAGGTCCTTCCATACTGCGGTTGACTGCTCTGGGGACGGCGGCCGCTGCGCCGGCGGGGAGAGAGCGTTGCTGATGGGACGATGGCCCCATGCGATCGGTTTTTCGTCCGAGCTTCGGCCGGGTCATGACAGTTGTCTTCGCCGGTCTGGGTGCGGTCGCCCTGGTGATGACCTTGATCAGCGACGGTTCCCGGGCCGCCCTGCTGCTGGCACCCTGGGATGCCCTGGCCGTCGGCCTGGTCTGGGCCATCTACTGGCGCCCCGAGGTGGCCGTCGACGACGGTGGGGTCCGGGTCGTGAACGTGCTGCGCACCATCGACCTGCCCTGGCCGTCGATCCAGCGGATCGACACCAAGTGGGCGCTGACCCTGTTCACCCACTACGGAAAGGTGACCGCCTGGGCCGCGCCGGCGCCGGGCGGACTGGCTTCCCGGATGGCCGGCCGCCACGACCTCAAGGGCCTGCCGGAGTCCACCTTCGGGCCCGGCGATTCCATCCGTCCGGGCGACCTGCCCGGTTCCCCGTCCGGCTCGGCCGCCCTGGTCGTTCGGCGCCGCTGGGAGGAGCTCCGGGACGCCGGCCACCTGGACGACCCGAAGATCGAGTTCGAGGCGCCACCGTCGTTCTGGCACTACCGGACGATCCTGGTCGGGGCGGTGTTGGTGCTGCTCGGGCTGTTGAGCTCGGTCCTGGCCTGACGCCCACGGCGCCCTGACCGTGGTCATCGAACTCAACTCTCCGGCCCGGCCGCGGTTGCCATGGCTTCCAGCTGACGCGACTTGCGCAGGTCGCGAGCCTTGGGAATGCGCTTCTGCCGGGGGTCGAAGGCGTCCCGGAGGCCGTCACCGATGAAGTTCAGACACAGCACGATGACGATGATCATGACGCCGGGCCAGATGAACAGGTAGGGCTCACCGGTCTGGATGGAGCCCTGGTACTGGGAGATCAGCGAGCCCAGGGAGACGTCCGGGTACTGGATGCCGAACTGCAGATACGACAGTGCCGCCTCGGCCAGGATGCCGCCACTCATGGTCAGGGTCACGTTGACGACGATGACGCCGACCGAGTTGGGCAGGATGTGCTTGAACATGATGCGGGCGTTGGACGCTCCGGCCACCCGGGCCGCGTCGACGAACTCGCGCTCCCGCAGCGACAGGAACTCGGCCCGGACGAGCCGGGCCAGCGATGTCCAGGAGAGCAGGCCGAGGGCCAGGGCCACCACCAACACCCCTCTGGTGTTGAACTGGTAGCCGACGACGGCGGTGATCAGGATGATCGGCAGCGTGATGATCAGGTCGGTGAAGCGCATGATCACCGAGTCGACCCAGCCCAGGAAGAAGCCGGCGACCGCGCCCAGCACCACCCCGATGACGGTGGTCAGCAGGCCCAGGATCAACACGACCACGATGGTCTGCTGCGTTCCCCGCATCACCTGGGCGAAGTTGTCGGTGCCCCACTGCCCGCTGGCCCCGAACGGGAAGTCGCCCCAGGCGAAGAAATGGCCACCGATGCCCAGGAAGGCCAGGGTCGGTCGTTGACCGGACGGCGAACCGACCACGTCGTAGGCGTTCCACTTCCACCAGCCGGGGACGGGACCCCACCCGATGCTGGTGATGGCCAGGAGCAGGGTCAGAGCCAGCACGATCAGCGAGACCATGGCCGCACGGTGCTGGAGGAACCGCCGCCGCACGATCTGTCCCTGGGACAGGCCGGCGACCTCCTTCTGCTCGAGGGAGATCTCCTCCTCGGTGATCACCGGGGCGCCCGGCTCGGGCATCGGCTGAGTGGGAGTCGACATCAGGAACCTACCCGGATTCGGGGGTCGAGACCGGCATAGGCCAGGTCGGCGAGCAGATTGGCAAGGACGGCGATGGTGGCGCTCACGACGAAGAACGCCATCACCGGGTTGGGATCATGGGCGAGTAGCCCCTGCTGGAACAGTTGTCCCATCGACTTCCACCCGAACACGGTCTCGGTCAGCACAGCGCCGCCGATCAGTCCGGCGATGTCGAAGGCAACCACGGTGGCCATCGGGATCAGCGCGTTGCGCAGTGCGTGCCGCATGACGACGGTCCGCTCGGTCAGACCCTTCGACCGGGCCGTGCGGATGTAGTCCATGTTCATCACCTCCAGCATGCTCGCCCGCGAGAACCGCGAGTGGGTGGCCAGCGAGATGAGCATCAGGGTGATGGTCGGCAGGATCAGGTGGGTCATGGTGTCGGTCAGCTGGATCCAGAAGTCACCCTGCAGGTTGGGTGTACTCGGGCCCAGCGTCCGGATCGGACGCCCGTTGATGGCCGTGTTCGTGTTGTAGGAGTGCCACGCCCGGAACATCCGGTCCACGAAGATGACGAAGCTGGTGGTGAAGGCGGTGATGGCGCCGTTCCGGGCCGACAGTCCACGGTCGTCGCCGCCGTACAGGTATCCGATCACCGACCCGACGATCAGCGCGATCACCAGCAATCCGAACAACTTCCAGCCGGACATGCCGTTGTGGAAGAAGAACTGCAGCGGGTACCACAGGGCGACACCGACGGCCACCGTGGTCAGCGCGGTGTAGAGCGACTTCCTGTTCCCCAGGCCGGATGTCAGCACGGTGACGCCGAGGGCCAGTCCGACCCCGAGCAGGGCGATGACGACCGGGCCGAGGCTCGGGTTGAGCAGCCACTGCTGGACGGTGATGAAGTAGAAGACGGCGAAGGCGACGAGTCCGGACAGGGCACCGGTCATCAGTCGGCGGCGCAGTTCGCCGGCGAAAAGCGAGTAGGCGATCAGCCCGATGAGGACCGACGCGATGATGATGGTCGCCCAACTCATCTGGGCCCCGCGTTGCAGGAAGGTGTTGAACTGCAAGGCGAAGATGTCCTTGAGGACGATGCCGATCCAGATCACCGGCAGCGAGAAGAACAGGAAGGTGATCAGCGTGACCGTGTAGTCCAGCCCGGAGTACTGCCGCAAAGCGGTGATGATGCCGATCGCGATACCCAGGAAGACGGCGAGCACCGTCGAGGCGGTGATCAGTTTCAGCGAACTGCCCAAGGCCAGGGACAGCTGGCCGTTGACCGGGACTTGCGCGATGTTCACGCCGAAGTCGCACTTGCCGACGAAACACCCGCCGACGCCCTTGAGCCAGATGAAGTAGCGGAACACCGGATTGACGTCCAGGTGCAGGGTCTGGGTGATGGTCGCCATGGTCTGCAGTCGCTGCGTGGGATTGGGTAGGCCACGCGCGTTCTCCAGCGGATCGCCGGCGTTGCTGACCAGCACGTAGGCGATGAACGTGGCCCCGATCAGGATGAAGAACGAAGCCACGATTCGTCGGAGGATGAAGGTCAACAAGTTGGGCTCACTCTTCCATGCTGGTTCCGGTGACCCGGGCGGACTTCGGCCCGGGACCATGACGACAAACCTTCGCGGGAGGCACCGTACCGGACATGGCCGGTACGGTACCTCCCGCTGAGAAGGCTGTTACTCCTGTTCGTGCACTACTCGGGGGCGATCAGCTGCCCGCGAGCTTCCACTCCCAGAAGTTGTAGAACACGCCCGGCGAGACCGGAACCGACGAGACGTTGGAGATCTTGGTCGAGTCGTATCCGACGATGTCCGGGTACTGGTACAGGATCGTGCCGAAGGCGTTGGCCACCAGCTCCTTCTCCGTGCTCTCGATCAACTTGTTCTGCTTGGTCGGGTCGGAGGTGACGTTGAGCGTCGTCATGTCCTTGTTGACCTGGGCGTTGTTGAACTGGCCATAGTTGTTCTGGCCCCAGGTCTTGGAGACCGAATCCTTGCCGAGGTAGTTCGGCGGGATCTGCGCGATGCCCAGATTGGTGTTCTGCCAGGCGAAGAGCGAGGCGTCGTACTTGGCGATGTTCGGCAGGTTCGAGGACCAGTTCGGGTCCTTGCCGTCGACCAGTGTGATGCCGGCCTCCTTCGCCGACGCGGCGATCAGCGCGAACTCCTGGCCACGCACCGGGTTGGTGGCCGAGTACAGGAAACGCACCTTCAGGTTCGTCACGCCCGCCTTGGCCAGCAGGGCCTTGGCACCGGCGATGTCCACCGTGTCGTACGCCGACATGCCGTTGGACTTGGTCACCGTGTCGTACAGCGGCGAACCGGGGACCTGGGTGAACGAGTCACGCAGAACGGCCGAGGGGTTGATCGGCTTGACCAGGCGGTCCAGGATGCCCTGGCGCGGGATGACCTTCAGGAAGGCCTGACGGACCTCGAGGGCCTTGGTGGCGTCGCCGCCGTAGGTCTTCGGGTCGAACGGGCCGCCGTTGTTGAAGACCAGGTCGACGTGCTCATACGAGCCGCCGACACCGACGCTGTACTTGACGCCCTGGCCCGACAGCGCGGCCAGACCCTTCGTGGTGTCGGCCGTCGGGTGCTCCGGCTCGTAGATCGCGACCTCACCGTTGGCGATGGCCTGGACGGCCGCGGTCGCGTCCGGCAGGTACTGGTAGGTGATGGTCTTGACGGTCGGCTTCGGGCCCCAGGTGTAGTCGGGGTTGGCCGTGAACGTCATGTACTGGTTGGCCTTGAAGTCGGTCAACAGGTACGCGCCGTCGGACAGGTACAGCGACTTGTCGCTGGGCAGCGCCGTGAAGTCGAAGCCGGTGTTCCAGAAGTTGGCGATCTTGACCAGGTCGGCCGTCTTCTTGTTCTTGAACGCGGCGACCAGGGCGGTCGTGGCCGCGGCGGCGTCGGTCATGCCGAGGGCGTGCATGGCCGTGACGTGGGCCGGAACGCCGACCGTGAGGTTCAGCGCGTAATCGACGAACGGCTCGTCGTAGACGACGGTCAGCGACTTGTTGTCGGCCGAGGCCTCCGGGAACTTGGTGATCAGGGCCAGGCCCTGGCTCTGCGAGTCGAAGGCGACGGCGCTGGTGTTGGCGATCGGGTTGCCGTCCTTGTCCGTCTTCACCTCGCCGGTGTTGAAGTTACCGGACTGCGCACCCCAGGCCAGGATCAGGTCGGCCGCCGTGACCGGCACGCCGTCGGACCACTTGGCGGCCGCGTTGATCGTGTACTTGACGGTCAACGGGCTCTTGGAGACGACGACGCACTGGATGAACTGGTCGTTGTTGACCAGGTTCAGGTCCTTGTCGTAGTAGTTCTCCTGCGCCTGGGTCAGGTACTGCGGGTTGGCGTTGTAGACCGAGTTGCCGTGCGAGGTGATGTTGTTCCAGGACGTGGCCAGTTCGGCACTGCCGGTGGTGACAGCACCCTTCGGCTCGCCCGGGTCGGTGTAGGGGCCGTGCGGCTTGCCGCAGCCCTCGCTGCCGGCTGGCTGCGGGGTGTACTGCGGGGCGCCACTCGTCGCGGCGCCGCTGGTGGCGGCCCCGCTCGAGGGTGCGCCGCTGGACACCGGCGCCGCACTGGAGGATCCGCTGGCGGCCGGGGTGCTGCTCGACGAGGCCGAACTGCTGGACGGCGTCGACTGACCAGGCGAGCTGGAGCACGCGGCGAAGACCATCGCCGATGCCGCTACGAGAGCAGTGAGTGTCACTGCTCGTGTTCTTGTCATGAAGGTTCCTCCTCGGAGCGCTGCGCAACCCGTCAACGTCGGCCCCCATCGACCGCCGCATCCTTCGGGCTGCAGAGCAACCATGTATGTCTGACCGCCAGACTTTACGAACTGTCTCACCATCTGGGCCAGGCGACAACAGTGATCGTCACCAAAAGGTGACCGGTGGTTAGCATTAGGGAAACACCAATCGGACATCTGGGGCACGCGAACTACGTCGGCGCAGCTCTTCCAGTCAGGACTCTCCGGCGCCGGAAAAGTTGCGGCGATCGCTCTCTGTGACCGGTATATGTCCAGGTCACCGCGCACCGGAGGTTAGCTCGCCGGCCAGGTCGGCAGGGTGGAAAGAGGCCCCGAGAACGCCCACCCGGGCCCGGATTTCCCGGCCGCGAGGCCGTAACGCGACGACGTGGCGAAGATGGCCGACGGACGACTGATCTGGATCACCGGGAGCGCCGTCGCGAGGGCGCTCTGCAGCCCGGCGGGCACCGTCCCGGCCGACGCCTGGTCCAGCAGGGCCTGGATCCCCGTCGTGCACAACCCGGACAGGTTGCCCGCACGCGGCACCGGGTTGCGGCCCGCGACTCCCCCACTCGACCCGGTGCCGACCGGGCACCCGAAGGCCGACCCTACGGCCAGACCGTCGGAGGGACCGCGCGGCACCATCAGCAATCCGAGGTCCGCGGTACCCAGGGCCAGGCGGCTGTTCACCATGGCCCGTTGGTCGTCCCGGATCAGGTCGACCTCGATGCCGATCGCCGCCAGTTGGGTCTGGACCAGCGCGGCGGCGGCGGCCATCCGGGCGTCGTTGGCGGCATAGGTCAGGGTCAACCGCAGAATCTGCCCTGCCTTGCTCATGTAGACCGATTCCCGGTGATATCCGGCGGCGGCCAGGTAGGACAGGGCGGCCGACCGGTCGGGCGCTTGCGTGCTGGCCGAGCCGCCGAGTGAGACCAATGAAGAGGACGACTGCCCGAGGGCCGAGTTGCCACCGTCCAGTACTGACCGGAGGGCCGCGACGTCCAGGGTCGCGGCCACCGCCCGGCGGACGTTCGGATCCGCGGCCGGACCGCGAACCGTGTTGAAGACGAGCTGTTGCGTCCCGGGCAGGGGCACGACGGCGCGCCTGGTGGCCGGCACCCGGGCCAGCAGGGTTCGTTGGTCGGCTTCGCCCGGCTGCAGCAAAACGGCCTGGACGTCACCTCGACCCAGCGCGGCAATCAACGCCGAGGAGGTGCCGATCCGGATGATCACGGTGCCCGGCTTCGGGGCGGCGCCCCAGTACTTGTCGTTGCGCACCAGGGTGATCTCGCCGGTGACCGTGTCGTAGCTCTGCATCTTGTACCGGTTGCCCGACACCGGGAGGCTGGTGGCCAGCCCCTCGGTCCAGCCGCCCGGCGAGTCCTTGAGGATGTGGGAGGGCAGCAGGGGTGAGAACAGGGTCTTCCAGTCCGACACGGAGTGGGTGAAGGTCACCTGGACCGTCTTCCCGGCGTCGCGGGACACGATCCCGCTGATCAGGCGGTAGCCCGCCGGGTCGACCGTGCCCGGCTGAATCAGCATCTGGTCGCGCAGATAGCTGAAGTCCTCGCCGGTGATCGGGGTTCCGTCGGACCAGGCGGCGTTGCGGTCCACCGTGTAGGTGACCGTGAACGGATCGGTCGAGGTGACCTCCGCCTTGCTCACCACATCCGAGTTGAGCTGGACCGAACCGTCGGACGCGACCGTGGACACCGACGGCAGTACCAGCTGGGAGACGGCCGAGTCGACCAGCGAGTAGTCGGCGATGGTGTGCGGGTTGAACCCCTCGACGGTGCCGTCGACCCCGATGGTGACGGCCGGTTCCGAGGGCTGCGCGCTTCCCGCGGCCGATGCGGCGGTGGGGGCGATCGGGGCCGGCAGCCCCGGCGGGGTGCAGGCCGTCGTCGCGAGAGCCAGCAGAGCCAGAACGACGAGAGACCGCGGACGGCGTCGTGCTCGCCGTCCGCGGTCTCTCATGCTCGTCACTGTGTTGAATCCTGACTCTTCGCGCAAGCGCGCATCGCTCCGCTCCGGCCTGCGATGCTCACTCGGGGTGGGTCAGGAGGAGACCTTGCTCCGCGAACGGGTGCGGGCCCGCTCACCGGCGTTCAGGACGACCTTGCGGATGCGAGCGGCGATCGGGGTGATCTCCACGCACTCGTCGTCGGCACAGAACTCCAGCGCCTGCTCCAGGCTGAGCACGCGGTTGGGCACCAGGTGCACCAGTTCCTCACTGGAGGACTTGCGCATGTTGGTGAGCTGCTTCTCCTTGGTGATGTTGACGTCCATGTCGTCGGCGCGGGAGTTCTCGCCGACGATCATGCCCTCGTACACCTCGGTGGTCGGCGGCACGAACATCGCGCCGCGCTCCTGCAGGCTGAGCATGGCGAATGGAGTCGCCTTGCCGGCGCGGTCGGCGACCAGCGAACCGCTGGCGCGGCCGCGGATCGGGCCGGCCCACGGGCCGTAGCCGTCGAAGATGGCACTGGCGATACCGGTGCCGCGGGTGTCGGTGAGGAAGTCGGTGCGGAAGCCGATCAACCCGCGGGACGGGACGTGGAACTCCAGGCGCACCCAGCCGGTGCCGTGGTTCGTCATGGTCTCCATGCGGCCCTTGCGGACGGCCAGCAGCTGCGTGACGGCGCCCAGGTACTCCTCGGGCACGTCGATGGTCAGGCGCTCGAACGGTTCGTGCTTGTGTCCGTCGACCTCGCGCAGGACGACCTGCGGCTTGCCGATGGTCAGCTCGAAGCTCTCCCGGCGCATGGTCTCGACCAGGATGGCCAGCGCGAGCTCACCGCGGCCCTGGACTTCCCAGGTGTCGGGGCGCTCGGTGTTCAGGACGCGGATCGAGACGTTACCGATCAGCTCCTGGTCGAGGCGGTTCTTGACCTGGCGGGCGGTCAGCTTCTTGCCGCCGTCCTTCCCCGCGAGGGGGCTGGTGTTGATGCCGACGGTCATGGAGATGGCCGGCTCGTCGACGGTGATCGGCGGCAGGGCCACCGGGTTCTCGGCGTCGGCCAGCGTCTCGCCGATCGTGATGTCGGCCATGCCGGCCACGGCGATCAGGTCGCCGGCGTAGGCCGACTCGACCGGGACCCGGTCGAGCGCCTCGGTGATCAACAGCTCGGAGACCCGGGTGCGGACGACGCTGCCGTCCAGCTTCATCCAGGCGACCTGCTGGCCCTTGGTGATGGTGCCCTCGATAACCCGGCACATGGCGATACGGCCGAGGAACGGGGAGGCGTCGATGTTGGTGACCTGCGCCTGCAGCGGCGCACCCTCGGTGTACTGGGGAGCCGGGATGGCCTCCAGCAGCACGTCGAACAGCGGGTCGAGGTTCTCGTGGTCGGGCATCTCGCCGTTGCCCGGCTTGTTCAGGCTGGCCCGCCCGGCGCGCGAGGCGCAGTAGACGATCGGGAACTCGATCTGCTCGTCGTCGGCGTCCAGGTCCAGGAACAGGGCGTACGTCTCGTCGACGACCTCGTCGATCCGGGCGTCCGGGCGGTCGGTCTTGTTGACCACCAGGACGACCGGCAGGCGGGCCTCGAGGGCCTTGCGCAGCACGAAGCGGGTCTGCGGCAGCGGGCCTTCCGAGGCGTCGACCAGCAGGACGACACCGTCGACCATCATCAACGCGCGTTCCACCTCGCCGCCGAAGTCGGCGTGGCCAGGGGTGTCGACGATGTTGATGATCATGTCGCCGCGATGCACGGCGGTGTTCTTCGCGAGAATGGTGATGCCCTTCTCGCGTTCCAGGTCGTTGGAGTCCATCACCCGGTCGGTGTGGGCGCTCCCGGCGCGGAACGCGCCCGACTGCCACAACATCGCGTCGACCAGGGTGGTCTTGCCATGGTCGACGTGCGCGACGATGGCGACATTTCGTAGATCTGACCTAACAGCCACAGCGGGAATGCTCCTCTTGACTCCGGGGCACCCGGATCTGAAGCTCACCGGGCGCATGACAAAAGCCGCGGCACGTGGGCCACGGCGGCCACCCGAGTCGAATTTGACACAGTGCAGCGTCATCGAGTCTACCGGGGGCGGGGTGCACTCCTGGTCCCCTGCTCTCCCGACTGCGTCACAGGCGCCCACGCGCGGCAGTTCCCGCGTGCCGGACGCCACCCGGCCCGGGGCCGGACGGCCGCTCCCGCCGGCCGGACGGGACGGGCCCGGGGGGACGGGGCCGGGGCCACGCCGGGCCGGGCCACGCCGGGCCGGGCCGGGACCACTCGTAATGCCGGCCTGAACATGCCATCCCACCGGCGGCCGTACGAGTGCGTCTCAGGCGTTACGAGTACCAACGTCGCTGCAGAACCCTCGCCGCACCCTCGCCGCGCAGTGCGCGGCGCGAAGCGGTGAGTTCGAACGCCCGGGCCCTCCTAAGGCGGCCTAGAGTCGAGATCCAACGGGCGACCATGAGAGCAGGCGACATGAGCAACGAGCCGAAACCAGAGCATCCGGCCCCCGGCGAACCCGGATTCGAGCCACCGATCGAGATGCTGGAGTTCGACGAGGACATCGCGCCACGTCCGGAGGAAGAAGTCGCCGACGTCTCCCGATCGGCCCCTGACCAGCACTGATCGCTCGTCCTGACGAGCACGGTGAATCCGGGTTCCGTCGTCGAGCCCACCCGTCGCACCGGCGGAGAGGCCTAGGTCGAGGTCAGACCCGGAGGAGCCGCCCAGGTTCCATGAATCGCGGTGGCTCGCGCGTCCATTCCTTGTGTCCCGCACGCGCGAACGCCGACGCGGTTCGGGACAGGATCGACGCACGATGGCCGAAGTCCCGCCAGATGAACCGAACGCACTGCCGGTCCGTGTCCCTGATCCGGTCTTCGCGAACCTTCTCGGCAAAGACGACGTCCCCCGGGTCCTGTCCCGGTTTGAGTAGACGTCCGTATTTCACCTGGCCGTCGAACTCGCCCACAGTCGCGTAGCCGTCGAAATCGAAATCGACGCGAGCGTGCGTTCCATCGGCCAGTCCGATGGCGGCCTGCAGCCGAGGTGCGGGCAATCCGACCTGGGCGAACCGGAGGCGGCAGATCGACTCGCCCACGCTCTCCGATCCGGCGTCCGCGAATTCGATGATCCGGGCGGCCCGCCCGGCGCCCGGAGTGCGCGCCGCCGCTTCGAGCGCGTCGAACAGATCGTCGGAGGTGCACATCCCCAGGTGAAGAACACTGTCCGCCGCGGCGATCCCGTACTCCCACGGCAACGATCGGGCGATGTCGAACACGGTGCGGGCGGGACTGGTCGTCAGCACTCCGTCCACCACCGCGATGTCCACGTCGCGTAGACGGCTGCGATGCGGGTTGATGTTCGTCGTCCGGCCACGCCCGGCCGCCGACGGCCAGGTCGCATGAACACGGCCGAACTCCACGCGCGGCAGTGAGATGCCGAGCACCGTGGCCGCGGACGTATGGCTGATCACCGCGCGTTCGCCGAGCCAGTCTCCGATCTCGAGGGCACGAATCCGGTGCCGGGCAGCACCGTCCGCACGGTCCCACCGGTCACCGTCGGCGTAGCGGCCGGGGCGGAAGCGATGGAGTTCTCCGCGACGCTGGGCCTGTCGAATGTCCCGATCGGTCAGGTCACCGGCCAACAGCGACGAACGGCTGGTCCACGGGCGAGGCGATGTCATGCCTCCCAGTCGACCTCGGAAATCAATCGCGGATCAGACCAGAGTCATGTTTGTGGAGAATCCCGAGGTGTGTGGACAACCCGCCGCCGGCCTTGGCCTTCTCTCGTTTCGCACTGCTCGCCCCAGGCGTCACTCGCACCGAAGCTGGTCCACAACGACTCGTGCGTCGACGAGCTTGTGCCTCGTCCCGGATCCTCGTACCGGAGCACTTGTCATGCCGCGTGTGCACTGGTCAGGCCACCCACGGCGCGACGAGCGACACTCGGCATGACGAGTCGGTGCCGTGGCCCTGCGCACCCCGCGTCGATGGCTTGTCTGTCCGCGCCGCGCCTTGGCGCCTCGTACCGCGAACGGCCCGTCGGTCGGACGCCGATCCGTTGCGGTACCGGGCCGTGCGCGTCCATTGCCAGCCGGGCATGATGTCAGTCGCGCAGGTCGGCGCACTTGCGACCGCCAACCGTGCGCGCTCGACCAACCACGCGGCCGAGGAACCACCCCGCCCGACCCACCACCGCACCTCACCACCGCTGGGCCCGACCACCCGCCGCACCCGACCACCCGCCGCACCCGATCACCGCCAACCGTGAGGAAGATCCATGACGAACACCGCTGACCAGCCGATCGCCGCGCTGCGCTCCGGGCACGACTCGCTGGTCGCCCTCGTGCACACGCTGTCGCCCGAGCAAATCGCCGGTAGGTCCGGCGCCGCCGAGTGGTCCGTGGCCCAGGTGCTGAGTCATCTCGGTAGCGGCGCCGAGATCGGCCTGGCCGCGCTGAACGCCTCGCTCCACGGCGCCGAGAAGCCGGCCGAAGGCTTCAACCGCAGCGTCTGGGACCGCTGGGATGCGATGACGCCCCCGGACCAGGCCCACCACTTCATGATGTCCAACGAGAAGCTGGTCCGGGCCTACGAGAAGCTCGACGACGCCACCCGCACCAACGGGACCGTCGATCTGGGGTTCCTCCCGGCTCCGGTCGACGTGGCGACCGCCGCGAGCTTCCGGCTGACCGAGTTCGCGCTGCACAGCTGGGACGTGGCCGTCACTTTCGATCCGGACGCGACTCTGGCGCCTGAGGCCGTCGAGCCGCTCCTGACCACCGTGCCGCTGCTGATCGGCTGGATCGGCAAGCCGGCGGACGTACTCGGCGGGCACGGCGTCGCCGTCACCGTCCGAACCAGCGACCCGACCCGCGATTTCGGCCTGGAGATCACCGACAAGGTCGGGCTGGTCGACTCCCCCGACGACGCCGACGCCGAACTCGTCCTGCCTGCCGAGAGCTGGCTCCGGCTGGCCACCGGTCGCCTGCAACCGACCCACACCCCAGCCGGCGTGACGGTGAACGGCGACATCACCCTCGAGAAACTGCGGCAGATCTTCCCGGGGTACTGACCGTCCTCGTGTCGTCACTGCCGGTACCGGCATGACGAAGGGCACCCCGTGGAGCTTGGGGTGCCCTTCGTGATCAAGTCGCGAGGATCTACATTCCGCTGTTGATATTGGTGTCCAGAGCGCGGGTCAGACCCGGAGTGCTCGGAAGACCAGCGGCCGCTGACGGCGCCGGGAACTCATCGCCCTCCTCGACCTGGGTCGGGTGCAGCACGCGGAACATGAACGACTTGGTGCGCTCGTGCTGCGGGTTGCCGATGACCTGCTCGGCCGAACCCTCTTCGACGACATATCCGCCGTCCATGAAGATCACGCGATCGGCGACGTCGCGGGCGAAGGCCATCTCGTGGGTGACGACCATCATCGTCATGCCTTCCTTGGCCAACCCCTTCATGACGGCCAGCACCTCACCCACCAGCTCCGGGTCGAGCGCCGAGGTCGGCTCGTCGAACAACATCAGATCCGGGTTCATCGACAGCGAGCGCGCGATGGCGATGCGCTGCTGCTGACCGCCCGAGAGCTGCGGCGGGTAGGCCGCCTCTTTGTGCGCCATCCCGACGCGCTCGAGGTTGTGCCGCGCGGTCTTCTCGGCCTCGTCCTTGGACCGCTTCAAGATCTTCATCTGAGCGATCGTCAGGTTCTGCAGGACAGTCAGGTGCGGGAAGAGGTTGAACTGCTGGAACACCATGCCGATGCTGCGCCGCATGGCGTCGATGTCGCACTCGCTGTCGGTGACCTCGAACCCATTGACGATGATCTTGCCCGCGGTTGGCTGCTCGAGCAGGTTGACGCAACGCAGCATGGTCGTCTTCCCGGAGCCCGAAGGCCCGATCACGCAGACGACCTCGCCCTTCTTGATCTCGACGTCGATGTTCTTCAGCACCTCGACCGCGCCGAAGCGCTTGACCAGTCCCTTGACCGAGATAGCGCCCTGGCCCTGGAAATCGGCAGTCTGAGTCATGGTCATCGCCTCTTCGCTTGGTTGCGTTCCAGGGCGCGTACCGCCTGGGACAACGGCAGGGTAATCACGAGGTAGGCCAGCCCGGCAAGGATCAGCGGTGACGAACTGGAATCGATGCCAGTGATGCCACCGCTGGCCGCCGTGTTGGCCAGGAACGTGAGCTCGTACTGACTCGATGCTAGACCGACGGCGAAGACGAGCGAGGAGTCCTTGATCAACAGGATGACCTCGTTGGTCAGCGGCGGAATGATGATCCGGAACGCCTGCGGCAGAATGACCAGGCGCATGGCGCTCCCGCGGGACATACCGAGCGTGCGGGCCGCCTCCATCTGGCCCTTCGGCACGGCCTGCACGCCGGCCCGGATGGTCTCCGACATGTAGGCCGCGGCCACCGAGCCCAGACCCAACGTGACCAGCACGTAGAAGTTGCCGAAGAACTTGTTGTTGTTGCCGAAGACGATCGGGATGCCGTAGGTCAACAGGTACAGCACGAGCAGGGTCGGCAGGCCGCGGAGTAGTTCGACGTACACGGTGGCGATCCACCGGTACAGCCGCACCTCGGACATGCGCATCAGCGCGATGATCAGGCCAACGATGAGGCCGAAGACGAATGCGCTGGCCGTGTAGATGAGCGTGTTGACGAAGCCGGTCTTGATGATGCGCGGCAGGATCTGTCCCATGACGTGCCAGTCCAGGAACTGAACCTTGAAGTCGTGCCAGTGTCCGACCAGGGCCATGACGACGACGATGAGAACGATCACCGCGTACTGCGCCGTGCGGATGATGGTGGTGCGTTGCTTCCTGGTCATGCCCCGCTGCGCGGTGGCAGGTGCTGTCACGGGCCATCTCCTGTCCGAGGTCTGCTGGTGGGGTGAACCGAATCGGACGGGACCCCGACGCGCGTCGCGCTCGGGGCCCCGTCCGGGATGCGATTACTTCGTGGGCGGAGTGCCGCCGATCCACTTCTTGTAGCTGGCCAGGTAGGTGCCGTCGGCCTTCGACTTCGCGATGACATAGTTGGCGACGGTGGCCAGGGCGGTGTTGCCCAGTGCCACGCCGAAGCCGTATTCCTCGCCGGTGTTGAAGTTGTCGACGATCTTGACCTTGCCGGCCTGCTGCTTGCTGTACTCGTTGAGTGCAGGCTGGTCATGAATGGCAGCATCGATCTTGCTGGCCTGGAGGGCGACTTCTTCGTCCGAGATCTGGGCGTATTCCAGGACCGTGTAGCCGTACTGCTCGGCGTACTTCTGCGCGTAGGCAAGACCGGTGGTGCCGGTCTGGGCGCCGAGCTTCTTGCCCTTGAGGTCGGCCAGGCTCTTGGCCGAGCTGGACGAGAGCACCATCAGTGCCTGCGAGGCGTCGTAGTACGGGTTGGAGAAGGTGATGGAGGCCATGCGCTCGGCCGTGATCGTCATCGCGGCGGCCGAGATGTCGCACTTCTTCGTCTTGGTGGCGGTACCCGACTTGATAGCCACGAACTGCTGAACGGAGATCTTGGTGGTGACACCCAGATCCTTGGCCATCCAGTCCATGAAATCGATATCGAACCCGACGATCTTGCCGCTGCCGTCATCGACCTCGAACGGCGCGTACGGCAACGACGTGCAGACCGTGAGCGCGGACGGGTCGGTCAGCGTCGCCTTGGCCGCCGAGATCATGGCCGGCGTCAGGGCCGTCGGAGCAGCGGTGCTCGGCGGAACGAAGGCGGAGCTGCTCGCACCGGACGACGCTGAGGCGCCCGAGGACGCAGGCGCGCCACCAGACGAGGCCGGACCGGCAGCCGCACTCGACGTGGCCGCGGCGGACGAACTGGAGGACGAGCTGGACGAGCTGGAACCACAGGCGGACACCACGAGGGCACTCGCGGCGATCACTGCCAGCAGCGCTGCCCGGGTTGAGCGAGAGTGAATCGATGCCACGTTTTCTCCCAAGAGAATGCAGAGGGACTTCCTCCCCCGGAGCGGGGGAGGAAGGTTGCGCGTTCGTGGCATCCTGCCACGCCGGATATGTCGATTGGATGACGAAATGGGTCAGGCGCTCGATTGACGGTCGAATCGCGACACTAGGCGGGCATTTGTAGCGCAATGCGCAACGAATCGAGCAACTCACGATCGGAATCGAGGAAGTCGACCGTCGACAGACCGGCGGCTTCGACCCATCGGTAGGCGTCGTGGTCGGTCAGCTGGATGGGGTCGTCGTGGGTCGCGGCCACCCGGTAACAAACCATCTCGACCCCCGGAGCCACGGCGACCACCGGGCCGATGCGACGAAACACCTTGCTGCGTATGGCGAGTTCCTCCTGGAGCTCGCGCATCAGGGCCTCCTCGTCCGATTCACCCGGTTCCGCCTTGCCGCCGGGCAACTCCCACCGGCCGGTCGGGTCCCGTCGACGGGTGACGAGCACCTTTCCTTCCGCGATCCAGGCGCCGGCCACCACTCGAACCGGTTCGCGCGCGACGAGAGTCGTCATTCCCAGCAGCATCTCGCCGTATCGGATCAAGATCGGCCGATAACACGCATTCAGGAAAGCCACTCTGGATGACACCGTGAATTCGACGGTCACCAGGCAGCCAGCACCGCTCGACGAGGTGTCGAACCGTACGCTCACCGTCGATCGTCCGGTGGAAGTCACGCTGTCCAGCGTCGGCCGCCCATTCACCTCCCCCACGCGCAGCAGCCACGGCCGGCCACCGGGCCGGGCGGTGAACCGGGCCAGATCACCCGCGACAATCCGCGAACCGGCGGCCGCGAACTCCGCCGTCCCCCCGAGCGCCACCGCCGTCCGGATCCACACCTGCCGGGAGAACAGGGCCCGGCGCACGGCCGCTTCCGGTGCATCGATCAAGGCCGCGCAGCGGATCGGCACGTGCAGTCGATTCCTCACCGTCCCCAACCTAACCATCGAGGTTTCCCGCCTCCGGGCCGACTCCCCGGCGCGGACCGGACCCTCGGCCCGGAGCCTCGACCGGAGCGGCCGACGAGCGACCGACCACACCGATCACGATCAACGTGGCCACGCCGAGCACCACGTAGGCGGTGCCCAGCCATGACTGCCACCCGGGTCGGCTGTTGGACGGGACCTTGCCCTGCAGCGCCACCAGGAACGGAATCAGGTAGCTGTACAGCGCGATCAGCCACCCGATCATCAAGCCGCGTACGGCGCGGCTCTGCCGCTGCGGCCCGAAGAAACCCCAGATCAGCAGGGGGATCACCCACACCCAGTGGTGGGACCACGAGATCGGCGAGACCAGCAGGCCCAGGAATTGCGCGGCCAGTAACGCGGCCGCCCGATCGCCCACCCCGGCGGCCACCACCGCCGCCCACACGCCGAGGACGACGGTGACCACGCAGGCCACCACCCAGCCGGCGCTGACGTCGTGGCCGGCCAGGCGGGACAACGCCCCCCTCCAGGACTGGTTGATGGCCGAGAAGACCGGTCCGGTCCGGGACGGGTCGAAGATCAACTTGGTGAAATAGCGCCTGGTCTCGGCCGGGATCATCGCGAACATGACGGCGACGGTGGCCAGGAAGAAGACCACCGAGAGGATCAACGCCCGGATCCGCCGCTGGACCAGCCAGTACAGCCCGGTGACGGCCGGGATCAGCTTGATCCCGGCGGCCAGGCCGACGCCCGCCCCGGCCAGCAAGTCCTTGGCCGTCACCGCCGCCCCGAGCACCATCAGCACCAGGAACAGGTTGATCTGCCCGTACCCCACGGTGGTGGTGACCGGCTCCAGCCAGAAGGCCAATGCCGTCGCGACGACCAGGAACCCGCGCAGAGGTCGCACGGGGTCGGTGGCCCCGGGGCCGGCTCTGCCCAACAGCCGCAACGTCAGGTAGACGATCGCGGGCAGCGAGGCCAGCATGGCCAGTTGCCACAGCACCCGCACCACCGTCCACGGCAACCAGGCCAACGGTGTGAAGACCAGGGCCGAGAACGGCGGGTAGGTGAACGGCAACTGGGACGCACCGGAGACGAAGTCGTACAGCGACCCGCCGGTCAGGTGCCGGGCGCCTTCGACGTAGACCTTGAGGTCGATCATGTTGTACGGGCTGGTCCCCGCCAGGGTGATCACCACCCGCGACCCCACGCTCAGCACCAGCAACATCCACGGCGCCCAGCGGGACGCCACCAGCCGGGCGGGCAGGGCGACGAGCACGAGGGCGAGCCTTTCGAAGGTCTTCGGTCCGATGAGCCGGATGCGGGATGACGCGCCGATCGTACGGGGAACCGGGCGCCTCCCCCGGCTCGTCATCCCCCGGAGCCCGGTGGTGGCCGCGTTAACATGGTCCTTCCACAGTGTCCGTGACACTCGGTGCCCGGCCGGCAAGCCACCAGGACTCGGGCGCGGACCGCCCCTGAGACGTCGACAAGGACATCGGTGATGTGCTCCGCAACCGCCCCGCCCGGCCCCGGCCCGTCCGGGAAGGCCGCCCGGTGACGGTGGTCCGGCTCCGGCGCTCTCTGCTCGCCGCGATTCCGGTACCGCTGTGGCTGCTGTTGACCTACATCCTCTTCGCGCCGCTGCTCCGCAATCTGAGTGGTCCGCTGCCGGGCGGGGCCGACTCGATCCTCTACTCGTGGTACTTCAAGGAGATCCAGGTCTCGCTCTGGAACGGCCACAACCCGTTCTTCACCACCGCGATGAACGCGCCCACCGGCTTGAACATCATGTGGAACACGGCCATCATCCTGCCGGCGTTCCTCATGACGCCGATCACGGCCGCGTTCGGCGCCACCACGTCGGTCGGTCTGCTGATGATCACGGCCCCGCTCGCCGCGGCCGGCATCTGCTACTGGGTGTTGTACAAGCTCACCGGTCATCTGGGCGGCTCCGCGGTTGGGGCTACCCTGTACGGGTTCGGTCCGTTCTACAACGGCCAACAGGGACACGTTCACCTCACCCTCGGGGCCGCGCTGCTGCCGCTGATCCTGTACTTCGGCTACCAGTTGGTGAATCCGGAAACGCGGAGTTGGCGGCAGGTCGGCTGGCGTCTCGGGGTCGTGGTCGGCGTGACGATGCTGATCTCGGAAGAGATCGTGGCCATCGCGGGTCTGGTCGCGTTGGTGTCGATCGTCGCCCTGGCTCTGCGCTACCGCCGTGAGGTCCGCGCGCGGCTCCCGTTCGTGGCCAGGTGCGTGGGCTGGGCGGCTGGGGTGGCGGTGTGCATCTGCGGCCCGGCGCTGGCCTACCAGTTCCTGGGGCCGCTGGTGATGACCGAGGGCATCCACTCCAGTCTCTCGCTGGATCTGCTGTCCACGGTTCGGCCCAGCGCGTCCATGCTCTTCTCCACCAGCGCCGATATCGCGGCCAACCGGCGGTTCGTCACCGGCGGGGTGGAGAACACCGGATACCTCGGCATCCTGCTGATCCTGGTCGCCGTGATCGCGGTCGTGGTACTGGTCCGGGCCGGTCGCCGCCGGGTGGCCTTCTGGTTGGGTTCCTCAGCTGCCCTGGCCCTCGCGCTCAGCCTTGGCACCACGGTGCGGGTCAACGGAACGCAGACGTGGATACCCATGCCCTGGCTGATCTTCTGTCGACTGCCGGTGGTCGACACGCTGGTCCCGGCCCGGTTCAGCGTGGCCACGATCCTGTTCGTGTCCGCGCTGCTGGCCTTCGCCGTCGCCACCGTGGCCCGGGCCGACCTCGGTCCGCGTGGCCACCGGGTGCGATTCGGCGGTGCCGTGCTGGTGGTCGTCGCACTGGCCGCTTGCTGGCCGGCCCCGGGCAGCAAGGATCAGGTCGTCGTCGCCACGCCGGCCTTCTTCGCCAGCCGGGCGGTCGACACCGTCACCCCCGGCGCCGTGGTGCTCGCACTGCCGCAGTCGTCCTCGGCGAACGGCGCCGCCGCGGTGATGAAGTGGCAGATCGACGCCGATCTGCGGTTCTCCATCATCGGCGGCTACAGCTTCTTCAGCCGGGATGGGACACCGCACTACGACGCGCAGGTACCGGCCTACGCCACCACGCTGGAGGCAGTCGGGAACTCCGGGGTGGCGCCGACGCCGGCGGACATCGCCGCCGCCCGTCAGAGCCTGCTGGACGGCGTCGGCGACTACGTCATCGTCACCGATCAGGTCAGCCACCAAGAGTCGGTGCTGGCCGTGTTGCCGGAGATCGCCGGGTGTACCCCGGAGCGGGTCAGCGATGTCTTCCTCTGCCGGGTCGTGCGATGACGGCTCCCACCGTCGAGCAGTTGACGACCGATCCGCATCCGGCCCTGGCCACGCTCCGCCGCGACGGCCCGATCGCCTGGGTGGAGTCGATCGGTGGCTGGATGGTCGTGGGTCACGGCCTGGCCACGGCCGTGATGCGTGACCCGGAGCGGTTCACCGTCGACGATCCGCGATTCACCACCAGCCGGGTCGTGGGCGCGAGCATGTTGTCGACCGACGGCGCCGATCACACCCGCCACCGGCAGCCGTTCGTGTCCCCGTTCTCGCCCCGGGCGTCCCGAGCCCACTTCGCCGAGTTCGTGGCGCGGGAATCGGCGCGATTGGTCGGCGGGCTGGCCGGCACCGGTACCGCCGAACTGCGCACCGAACTGGCCGCCCCCCTGGCTACGGCCTGCATGCAGATGGCACTCGGGCTCGAACAGATCCCGGTCACCGAACTGCTCTCCTGGTACGGCGACATCGTGTCGGCCGTCGCCGACATCACCGCCGGGGCGCCGCTCCCCGACTCCGGACGGACGGCCTACGCATCGTTGAGCGGCGCCGTACTGGAGGCCACGCGGACCGGACACGGGTTCCTCCGTGAGGTGGCCGACGCGGCCGGCGCCTTGACCACGGCGGAGATGCTCGCCAACACCGCGGTGCTGCTCTTCGGAGGGATCGAGACCACCGAGGGCATGATCGCGAATCTGCTGCTGCATCTTCTCGCCGATCCGTCGCTGGTCGACCAGGTGCGCTCCGAACCCGGCCTGCTGGACGCAGCGATCGAGGAGTCGTTGCGGCTGGAGCCGGCCGCCGCTGTGGTGGATCGTTATGCCACGGAGGATGTCCGGATCGACGACGTGGTGATTCGCCGGGGTGATCTGGTGGTGGTGTCACTGGCCGGGGCCAATCGCGACCCGGCCGTCTTCCCCGAGCCGGACCGGTTCGATCCGCGTCGGGACAACCTGCGACGCCAGCTGGCGTTCGCCCAGGGTCCGCACGTCTGCATCGGTCTGCACGTCGCCCGGCTGCAGGCCCGCAGCGCCGCCACCGCGGTCCTCGGCCTGCCGAAGGTTCGTCTCGACCGCTCCGGCACCTGCGCCCCGACCGGCCTGGTCTTCCGCAAGCCGGCTTCCGTCCGCGCCCGGTGGGACACCTGACCGACGCGTTACGGTGCTCCTGCGGACGTTGCCCTTCCGGATCGAGGAGGATGCCGTGGTCGACACCAGCCCCACCTCCCGCGCGCTGCTCACGCTGGAGATCATCCAGAGCAATCCGGGTATCACCGCCGACCGGCTCTCGGACCGACTCGGCATTTCCGAACGCGCGGCCCGCCGTTACGTGGCCATTCTGCGGGAGTCCGAGATCCCCATCGAATCGGTGCGCGGCCCGTACGGCGGGTACCGCGTCGGTCGCGGAATTCGCCTGCCGCCGTTGGTGTTCAGCTCGACCGAGGCACTGGGCCTGGTGATGGCTGTGCTCGACGGCAGTCACGCCGCCGGCGACCCGGAGGATCCGGTCGGCCGGGCCCTGGCCAAGATCGTCCGGGCGCTGCCCGAACCCGCGGCCGCCACGGCCGAGGTGGTGCGGCGGACCACCGCGTCCGCCCCCGACCGGGGCGCCGCCCGGCCCGACCCGGGCATCACCAGCGAACTGGTCCAGGCCTGCGCGCAGCACCGACGGACCCGGTTGTCGTATCGGTCCGAAGGCGGGACGCAGTGGGAGGCCGAGGTCGATCCGTGGGCCGTCGTCGTCCGGCACGGACGCTGGTACCTGCTGTGCCGGCTGACACCGCCGCGCGATGTGGTGCGGGCGTTCCGGATCGATCGGGTCGGGCGGGTCGCGCTGTTGGAGGAGACCTTCACTCCACCAACCGATCTGGATGCGGTGGGGATGCTCGAGGATCATCTGGCGTCCGGTTGGGAGTACGCGGCCGAGGTCGAGATCGACGCGCCGCTGACCGCGGTCGGGCGGTGCGTGCCGCGGGCTCTGGGGCGGCTGGAGGCGATCGACGCCCGGCGGACCCGATTGACCGGCAGTACCGGCAATCCCTATTGGTACGCCGAACAACTGACCGTCATCCCGGCGGCGTTCCGGGTGATCGGCGGCCCCGAACTGCGCTCCACCGTTCATGCCCTGGGCGAGCGGCTGCTGGCCGCGGCTCGGCCGCTCGACGGCTCAGCGCAGAAAGGTGCGCCGGGCGTTTGATCAGACGTTGAAGCGGAACTCCACCACGTCGCCGTCGACCATGACGTAGTCCTTGCCCTCGATCCGGACCCGGCCCGCCGCTTTGGCCGCGGCCATGGACCCGGCAGCAATCAGATCGGCGAAGGACACGACCTCGGCCTTGATGAAGCCACGTTCGAAATCGGAGTGGATGACCCCGGCCGCCTGTGGCGCGGTCGCACCCTGCTTGATCGTCCAGGCCCGCGACTCCTTGGGGCCGGCCGTCAGGTACGTCTGCAGGCCCAGGGTGTGGAAGCCGGCGCGAGCCAGGGCGTGCAGACCCGGCTCATCCTGCCCGACCGATTCCAACAACTCGAGCGCGGACTCCTCGTCCAGTTCGAGCAGTTCGGACTCGACCTTGGCGTCCAGGAACACCGAGTCGGCCGGGGCCACCGCGGCGGCCAGCTCGGCCCGCTTCTCCGGGTCGGTGAGGATGCCCTCGTCGGAGTTGAAGACGTACAGGAACGGCTTGGCGGTGAGCAGCGTGAGCTCGCGGATGAGCCCGAGGTCGATCTTGTCGCGGGCCGAGAAGAGGGTGCGGCCGGAGTCCAGCACCGCGGCGGCAGCCTGGGCGGCCTCCAGCACCGGCTTGCGGTCCTTGGCCGTGCGGGCTTCCTTCTCCAGGCGCGGCAACGCCTTCTCGATGGTTTGCATGTCGGCCAGGATCAGCTCGGTGTTGACCGTCTCGACGTCGGCCAGCGGGTCGACCTTGCCGTCGACATGGATGACGTCGCCGTCGTCGAACACCCGAACCACCTGGCAGATCGCATCTGCCTCGCGGATGGTGGCCAGGAACTTGTTGCCCAGGCCGGCACCCTCGCTGGCCCCCTTGACGATCCCGGCGATGTCCACGAACGAGACGGTGGCCGGCACGGTCCGGACGGAGGAGAACACCTTCGCCAGTTGATCAAGCCGCGGGTCGGGCAGCGGCACGATGCCGATGTTGGGCTCGATGGTGGCGAACGGATAGTTCGCGGCCAGCACGTCGGAACGGGTCAGGGCGTTGAACAAGGTGGACTTGCCGACGTTGGGCAGGCCGACGATGCCGAGGGTGAGACTCACGAGAGGTCAGTCTACGGGGACGGCGGCGGCGCTCCGGCGCCTTGCGCCCAGGCCGACGCGGGCGCCCAGTTGGCGTCGCGGCCCGCAGCCGCGGACGCTCCCGGCGCGCGCAGCACGATGACCGCCCAGCCGGAACCATCGTCGAGCGGGTCCATCTGCCAGGTGGAGAACCGCAGCTCGACGCTCAAACCGATCGCGGCCGCATCGGCGCGGAAGTCGGACGGACGGTAGTCCCGATCGGTGGCGAATCCGGCGACCAACCGGCCGGCCGGTTTCAGAATCGTGGCCAGACCGGCCAGCACCCGTCGCTGGCTGCCCGGGGCCATGTAGACCATCACGTTGCCCGGCAGCACGATGACGTCGAACTGCGTCGGTGCGCCGACCGCCGCGAGCTGATCGGGCCGCAGTTGGTACAGGTCGCAGGCCAGGTAGGGAACGCCCGGATACCGCTGCTGGGCGATGGCGATCAGACCCGCGTCCTTGTCGACGCCCACGCTGTGGTGACCCATCCGGTGCAGCGCGTTGGCGATGCGGCCGGTGCCGCAGCCGGCGTCCAGCACGGCCGCCCCGCGCGGAAGCATCGCGTCGACGAACCGCGCCTCGCCCTCGACGTCGCTGCCCTCGGCGAACAGCTTGTCGAAGCGCTCGGCGTAGAACGTCCAGCGCTCCCCCACCACCTGTTGTTCCCAGAGGGTGGCCGGAGCCTCGGTGTCGGTCGCGGGCGGCGGGTGTTCGTCGGGCATGGGTCCCACTCTGGCACGTCCGCCGACGTCGAGTCGTCGGTGTCGAACCCTTCCGCTCGCCGTGCCGGGCCTCGCGTGCGGCACGGATCGACTTTCCCCCTGGTGCGGTGTGGATCAACTTCCGGGTGCGGCGTGGATCAACTTCGCAGGCAGGGGTGAACTTGCACGTTCTGGGACTGGTGGGTCAGGAGTGAACAAGTTCATCCCCGCCTGCGATGTTGATCCACGCCCGAATGAGCCGGAACCCGTTGAAATGAGGGGCATTTCGGCGTCGTCAGCGCGATCGTGCGCCGATTGTCGGTGCCCCGTCCTAGCTTCCTGGCCATGCCGAACTCGCCGACCGCCAGTGCGAACACCAGACGCCATGACGTTCGCGGACCGCGCTGGTGCGGTGTCCGAAAACCGCCAGCCGAGTGTCCTCGACGCGGGCATAGTGGTCGGTGTGATCAACGATCTGGACGCCGCCTACCGGGCCGTGCAAACCCGCGATGCCCGGTTCGACGGGCAGTTCTTCACCGCCGTGACGACGACCGGCATCTACTGCCGTCCGGCCTGCCCGGCCCGAACCCCGCTGCGGCGCAATGTCGAGTTCTACCCCACCTCCGCCGCGGCCCAGGCGGCCGGATTCCGCGCCTGCCGCCGCTGTCTGCCCGACGCCACACCGGGCTCGCCGGAATGGAATCTCCGAGCGGACACCGTCGGTGCGGCGATGCGGTTGATCGGGGACGGTCTGGTCGACCGGGAAGGCGTGCCGGGTCTGGCCTCCCGCCTGGGTTACACCCCTCGTCACCTCGGGCGGATGCTGACCGCCGAGGTCGGGGCCGGTCCGCTGGCGTTGGCCCGTGCCCGCCGGGCCCACACGGCACGGGTGCTGCTGACCACATCCGACCTGCCCATCGGCGACATCGCCTTCGCGGCCGGCTTTTCCAGCATCCGGCAGTTCAACGACACCATCCAGCAGATCTACGCCACCGATCCCAGCGCCCTGCGGTCGCACCACTCCGGACGCAGCGTCGCCCCCGGGGCATTGACTCTGCGGCTAGCCGTCCGCGAGCCTTTCGCCGGCGATGCCCTGCTGGACTTCCTGGCCTCCCGGGCGATTGCGGGAGTCGAATACGTCGACGGGCGACGGTATGCCCGCACGCTGGCCCTGCCGGCCGGAGTTGGAACCGTGGTGCTGGACTTCCCTGGACCGGGGGCGGCGGCCGTAGTGACGGCGACCCTCCGGCTGGAGCACCTGTCCGATCTGGTGCCCGCGGTCGACCGCTGCCGCCGACTGCTCGACGCCGATGCCGATCCGATCCGGGTGGACGAACAACTGGCCGCGGACCCGCACCTGGCCGACTCGGTGCTGGCCTGTCCCGGGCTGCGCGTTCCGGGCGCGGTCGACGGGCCGGAGATTCTCCTGCGGGCCATGTTCGGCCAGCAGGTGTCGGTGGCGGCCGCCCGCACCACACTGGGTCGACTGACCGCCGACGTCGGTCGGCCGCTGGACCTGGCCGCGTTCGGGCCGGAACCCGACCCGCGCCTGACCCATCTGTTCCCGAACCCGGCCGATCTGGCCGAGCTGGATCCCGCCCGCATTCCCGGGCCCCGCCGCCGCGCGGCGGCCGTCGTCGCGGCCAGCACGTCGATCGCGACCGGCGCACTGCGCATCGACGCCGGCCGACGCAGCACCGACCTGGCGGCCGAACTGGTCGCCCTTCCCGGGATCGGGCCGTGGACCGCGCAGTACGTCAGTCTGCGGGTCCTCGGCGATCCGGACGTGCTGATGACGGGCGATCTGGTGCTGCGCCAAGGCGCCGGCCAGGCCGGGCTCCCGACAGGCCCGACCGCACTTGAGGAATACGCACGGATCTGGAGTCCCTTCCGGTCCTACGCCGGTCTGCACCTGTGGCGCATCGCCGGCACCCGAACATCGAATCCCATGGCTCTCCCGACGAAAGGTCCGGCATGACCAACGCACTCACCTCCACCGTCAGCACACCGATCGGTCCGTTCACCGTCGTCACCACCGACGACGAGCGTCCGGCCGTCCTGGCCTCCGGCTGGACGGGCGACATCGGAGATCTGCTCCCGGTGATCTCGCCCGCCCTGCGCCCCCTGTCCACCACGCGGGCGACGTCCATCGACGGGATCACCGACGCCGTCGTCCGGTACCACGAGGGTGACCTGACCGCAATCGATGATGTTGCCGTACAACAGAATTCGGGACCGTTCCTGACCCACGCGTGGGCCGTCCTACGTCATGTGAAGCCGGGCCGTCCGGTCACCTACACCGCGTTCGCCGAACTGTGCGGTCGACCGACCGCCATCCGCGGCGCCGCGGCGGCCTGCGCCCGCAACGCGACCGCGTTGTTCGTACCCTGCCATCGCGTTCTCGGCTCGGACGGCACGCTCCGCGGATTCCGCTGGGGGCTGCCGGCCAAGCAGTGGCTGCTCGACCACGAGCGAGAGGAGTGACCGCGACGGATGACCCCGACGGATGACCCGACGGACCCGGACCTCGGAGTCAGTCCGAGCACGCAGCAATCCCAGCACCGGGCAATCCGAGCACTGCGCAGCCCGAGTGGCACGCAGTCCGAGCAGCGCGCGACCGGTGCATCGGACCGGAGCGCGGCCGGATCGGGGCCGTGGCTACCGCGGAACCGTACCGGCCGAACGGGCGGCGAGCACGGCCGCGTCGTACCGGTCGAGCACGCTGCGGGCCATGGCCGTCCCCAGGGGTGGGGTCACCACCACACCTCGCGGTTCCGCCACCGCCCGGACCTGGTCGAGCAGCAGACCCGGAGCCAGGAACAGCGAGACGACGCCGGGGACGGTAGTCCACGATTCGGCCAGCGCGTCCGTGGCGCGAGGGGCGGTGGTGGCGAAGACCGCCCGCACCGGACCTCGCCGGCCCGATGACCAGAGCTGCGCGAGGTCGTCGATCGCCGCGTTGGCCGCCGCGTCCGAGGTCCCCACGGCCAGCAGCAAGATCTCCTGGTCCGCCGTGATCCCGGCCTGACGGGCCTGATCCTGCAGGGCCCCCAGCACATCAGGGCCCAGGCCGATGATCTCGCTGGTGACCAGCTCGGTGCCGGTACGGGCCGAGGCGGCCACCACCGCCTGCGGCACGTCGATCCTGGCGTGGAAGGCCTGGGCGAACAGCAGCGGGACGACCACCGCCTCCGGCACGTCCAGTCGGGCCACCGCCGTGCTCAGGTCCGGCTCCGAGAGATCGAGAAACGCCGAGGCGACCGGCAAACCCGGACGCAACGCCGCGACGGCCGCCATCAGCTCGTCAATGGCGACTGCCGCCCGTGGGTCCCGGCTGCCGTGGGCCAACCCCACCAGCGGCCGGGTCCCGTCCCGCCCGGACCCCTGGGTCATCGGGCTCCGGGGGTCAGCCCGCGGGCGACCAGGATGGCGCGCTCCACCGGTCGGAAGAAGATCAACTCGACGCCGATGCCGACGAAGAAGATCAGGATGAGCGCGGTGTACATGGTCGGAGCGTCCCCCAGATCGCGACCCTGGTCCAGTAGTTGCCCCAATCCGAGGCCCAACTTGCTGGAGGTGGCGATCAGCTCGGCCGCCATCAGCGACCGCCAGGAAAAGGCCCAGCCCTGGCGCAATCCGGACAGATATCCGGGCAGCGAGGCCGGGATCAGCACGTCCTTCATCAATCCGACCGGGCCGAGCCCCAGCACCTTGCCGACCCGAGTGAGCAAGGGCGGCACCTGATCCATGCCGGAGAGGAGCCCGTTGGCGATGGATGGCACCGCGCCGAGCAACACCACCGCGTAGATGGCGGAGTTGGTCAGGCCGAACCACAGCACGGCCATCGGTACCCAGGACACCGACGGCAATGACTGCAGCCCGGTCAGCAGCGGCCCGACCGAGGACCGGAGCCACCGGAAGCGGAACAGCGCGACCCCGATCAGCGATCCGAGCACGATGGAGGCGGCGAACCCGATCAGGCCCCGGCTGATGCTGGTCCAGATGACGGTGAACGCCGACCCGTCCGACACCATCGCCGCGAAGGACGTCCAGACGCTCGACGGCGACGGCAGGACGTAGTCCGGCTTCCACTTCTGCGCGTACGCGAACTGCCACAGGCCCAGCAACGCGATGAGAGCGATCAGCGGCGGGTAGGCCCCGGACAGGAATCGCTTCCATACCGGTGAGTGGGCGACGACGTGTGACTCCAGCGCATCCAGGCCCGCCCCGACCGCCGCCGTGTCCTCGCGTTCGACCGGCTCCTCGACGTCGACGGCCGCGCCGGGCTTGTTCAGATCAAGCGTGGGCATGACTGGCGATCTCCTCCCGCAGCCGGAGCGTGATCTGCGCAGCCAGGGCCGAGACCTCGGGATGTTCGATGGTGCGGGGGCCCTTGATGTCGACCCGCCACTCCCCGACGACCCGGCCCGGCCGGGAGGACAGCAGAACGACCCGTTGGCCAAGCCGCACCGCCTCGCGGACGTTGTGGGTCACGAAGACGACACTGTTGCCGGTCTGCTTCCAGACCCGGGTCAGCTCGTCGTGCAGGACGTCACGCGTGATGGCGTCCAACGCGGCGAACGGCTCGTCCATCAGCAGCACCTGGCCGCTCTGGGCCAGCGCCCGGGCCAATGCGACCCGCTGCCGCTGGCCGCCCGACAACTCGTGGATACGGCGCTTGGCCGTTCCCCCGAGCCGAACCAGCTCCAACAGTTCGTCGACCCGCGCCGAGCGGGCCGGCCGCGGCACGCCGGCCAGCTTCAAGGCCAGGGCGACGTTGGCCCCCGCGGTCAGCCACGGGAACAGGGCCGCCTCCTGGAACATCAGCGCCGGGCGCCCAGCGGTGGCCACCGAGCCGACGGTCGGCTGGTCAAGGCCGGCGATGAGGTTGAGCAGGGTCGACTTGCCGCAACCGGAGGCGCCGAGCAGGCAGACGAACTCGCCCGGGGCCACCGACAGATTGATGTTGTCCAAGGCCGCGACCGCACCCCCCGGGCCCCGGAACACCTTGCTGACCCCGTCGATCAGCACACCGGGCGTCACCTCCGGCGCCGGCTCCGGGGCCAGGGGCACCACCCGAGGATCGTCGTGGTTGAACTCCAGATCGTCCAGATCCGCCGATACTTCAGCAAGGGTCGTCATCGACTCACTCCTGTCCGAGACCGTCAGCGCTGACCGGGCTCTTGCCGGACGCCTTGAGCAGCTTGTTCAAAATGCGCAGATCGAAAAGGCCGTTGATATCCGGGACCGACTTCAGCAGCCCACCGTCGACCGCGTGCTGGCTCGACACGTTGTACGTTGCGGCCAGCGGGTCCACGGTGACCTTGATGTTCTTGAACGCACTGGCCATCACCGAGTCCGACAGCTTCTTGCCGGTGAGCTTCCCGATCGCATCGTTGATCGCGGCCGAGGACTTGGCCGGATCGGCGGCGATCTCGCCGGCCGCCGTGATCTCACCGGAGATCAACGCCCGCACGGTGTCCGGGTGCTCGTCCAGGAATTTCTTCCCGACGACCAGAATGGTGGTGGGGAACTCCTTGTTCGGCCACAGCGTGCTCTCGTCGACCAGCGTCTTGCCGCCGGCTTCGACCAGCCGGGACGCCCAGGGCTCGGGCAGCCAGGCGCCGTCCACCTGGCCGGTCCGGAACAGGCCCAGGGTCTGCGCGTTGTCCTGGTTCACCACGTCGACGTCGCTGCCGCCGTTCGTCTGCACCTTCAAGCCGGCCTTGAACAGGTACTCACGCAGGGAGACATCTTGCGTACCACCCAATTGCGGCGTCGCGATCGTCTTTCCCTTCAGGTCCGCGGCGGAATTGATACCCGGCTTGACCACCAGTGACGCCCCGTTGTCGGTGGCACCGGCCACGATCCGCAGAGAGTCGCCGCCGGACTTCACGTAGGAATTGATGGCCGGGCTGGGCCCGAGGAACGCGGCGTCGATGGCATCCGCGTTGAGCGCTTCGATGGCCGCCGGTCCGGCGTTGAACACCTGGGTCTCCAGCTTGGTGCTTCCCAAGGCCTTGGTGAAGGACCCGTCGGCCACGCCGAGCACGGCGGCCGCGTGGGTCACGTTGGCGAAGTAGCCGAGGCGCAGCGTGCCGGCGGCGCCGGTCGGCGTCCCGGTCGCGCCGGAGGACGACGGGGTGCTGGCCGAACTGGACCCGCAGGCGGTGGCCAGCACGACCAGGCCGGCCAGCAGGGGCGCGGTGAGGAATCGGTGACGAGTGCGGTGCGAGATGGAGATGCGGGACATGGCAGAACCTTTCACAGCCCGTCGGTTACGGACCGGGAGTCGGGAAGCTGTTGGACGGGACGGCCACCTCACGAGGCGCGGACGCGGTACCCGGGGGAAGGAGATCGGTGTCGGGACGACATCGCACGTCGTCGGTGGTGGAGGCCGGCGCCCGGCGCAGGGCCCCGCGGCGGTCGCCGACCATCCCGGCGGCCAGGGTGGTGCCGTCCGCCGGGTCGATGATCAGCAGCGAGCCGACCGCACCCCCGGGCCGGAACGGCTCCACCGGGACGGGTTCGACCGTGCGCAGCGTGACCTGGGCGATGTCGTTGAGGGACAACACGTTCGGCGCCTCGACCTCGGCCAGGGTGTCGATGTCCAGCCGGTGGTCGACGGATCCGACGATGACCCGGTAGGTCGCCGTCCCGTACCGCAGCAGAGCGCGCAGGCCGGGCCGCAGACCTTTGTCGGCCAACTGCGTCACCGTCACCGAGAACTCGGTGACGACCTCCGGCGCATCGGCTACACCCGAGATCAGATCTCCGCGCGACAGGTCGACGTCGTCGGCCAGCAGCAGGGTGACCGAGTCCCCGGCGACGGCGACATCCACAACCCCGTCGGCGGTGTCGATGGCCGAGACGACGCTGCGCCGCCCGGACGGCAGCACCACGATCTCGTCACCGGGCCGCACGCTCCCGGCGGTGACCCGGCCGGCGTACCCGCGGTAGTCCGGGTAGGCCTCCGACCGGGGCCGGATGACGTACTGCACCGGGAAGCGCAGGGCCCCGGCACTGGCCGTGTCGGTCAGTTCGACCTGCTCGAGGTGTTCCAGGATGCTCGGGCCGGTGTACCAGTCGATCCGCTCCGACCGGGTCACCACGTTGTCGCCGTGCAGCGCCGAGATCGGGATCGCGGTGATCTCGCCGATCCCGAGATCAACCGCGTACCGGTCGAACTCGGCGGCGATGGTGTCGAACACCTGCTCGTCGAAGTCGACCAGGTCGATCTTGTTGACCGCCAGCAGCAGGTGCGGGACGCCCAGCAGGGCGGCCACCGCGGCGTGCCGACGGGTCTGGGCGACCACACCGGTGCGGGCATCCACCAGGATGATGACCAGGTCGGCGGTGGAGGCACCGGTGACGGTGTTCCGGGTGTACTGCACGTGTCCGGGGGTGTCGGCCAGGATGAAACTGCGGACCCCGGTGGCGAAGTACCGGTAGGCCACGTCGATGGTGATGCCCTGTTCGCGTTCGGCCCGCAGTCCGTCGACCAGGAGCGAGAGGTCGGGACTGTCCAGCCCTCTCGCTGCCGAGGTTCGTTCCACCGCGTCGAGCTGGTCCGAGAGCACGGACTTGGAGTCGTGCAGCAACCGGCCGACCAGGGTGGACTTGCCGTCGTCGACTGAACCGGCGGTCGCGAACCGCAGCAACCCCCGGGGCGGGGACGACGACGCGCGATCACGGTCGGAGGCTGGGAGTTTCGGTTCGGTCATGAGGATCTCGCCCGTCATTTCGACCATTAGAAGTAGCCTTCCTTCTTGCGGTCTTCCATGGCCGCCTCGCTGAGCTTGTCGTCGGCACGGGTCGCGCCACGCTCGGTGATCCGGGTCGCGATGATCTCCTCGATCACCGACCCGACGTCGGATGCCGACGACTCCACCGCGCCGGTGCACGACATGTCCCCGACCGTGCGGTACCGGACCTGTCGATACTCCAGCACTTCGGAACCGACCGGGCCACCCCACTGTCCCGGCGCCAGCCACATACCGTTGCGCAGGAACACTTCGCGCTGGTGGGCGTAGTAGATGTCCGGCAGCACGATCTGTTCCGCTTCGATGTAGTTCCAGACATCCAGCTCGGTCCAATTCGAGATCGGGAACACCCGGACGTGCTCGCCCGGCGCGTGCCGGCCGTTGTACAGATCCCACAGCTCCGGTCGCTGACGACGGGGATCCCAGCCGCCGAACGCGTCTCGCAGCGAGAAGATCCGCTCCTTGGCCCGCGAGCGTTCCTCGTCGCGGCGGGCACCACCGATGACGGCGTCGAATCGCTCGTCGGCGATGGTGTCGACCAACGGGACGGTCTGCAGTGGGTTGCGGGTTCCGTCCGGACGTTCGGTCAGCCGCCCGTCATCGATCCAGTCCTGGACATGGGCGACCTTCAGCCGGAAGTCGCCGTCGGCGACCACGGCATCGCGGTAGGCGATGACCTCGGGAAAGTTGTGCCCGGTGTCCACGTGCAGCAACGAGAACGGGATGGGCGCCGGATGGAAGGCCTTGCGCGCCAGGTGCAACACCAGGATCGAGTCCTTGCCGCCGGAGAACAGGATCACCGGCCGCTCGAACTCGCCGGCCACCTCCCGGAGGATGTGGATGGCCTCCGATTCCAGCGCACGCAGGTGGCCCCGGGCGTGGCCGGCCGCGGACAGCCCGGCAATGGCCTCGAGTGTCACCGTTGTACTCCTTCCCGGGCCAGCAGGCCCAGCAGCCGATCGACCGCACCGGCCTGGTCGACCACGGCGGTGTCGATCCGCAGTTCCGGGTTCTCCGGGATCTCGTAGGGGTCGTCGACCCCGGTCATCGAAGTGATCTCGCCGCGGAACGCTTTGGCGTACAGCCCCTTGACGTCCCTCTCGGCGCAGACCTCGACCGGGGTCGAGACGTGCACCAGGGCGAAGGCGGTCCCGTGGGCGGCGTGGTGCGCCCGCACCTTGTCCCGCGCCGCGGCGTAGGGCGCGATCACCGGGACGATGACGACCACCCCGTGCCGGGCCAGCAGTTCCGCGACGAACCCGATCCGGTCGACGTGAGTGTCCCGGTCGGCCCGGGTGAACCCGAGGCCGGCCGACAGATGCGTCCGGACCTCGTCACCGTCGAGGATCTCGACATCGACCCCGGCCCCGCGGAGCTTCTCGGCCACCGCGAAAGCCAAGGTCGTCTTGCCGGCACTCGGCAGTCCGGTCAGCCAGAGGGTCAGGCCGTCGGCGCTGGGCGCCAACGTCTTCGCCTCGGCGGTCTGCGTGCTCGTCATGTGTGCAACCCACATTCGGTCTTGGTCAGGCCGGCCCAGCGACCGGCTCTGGCGTCTTCGCCGGGGGCAACCCGGCGGGTGCAGGGCTCGCACCCGATCGACGGGTACTCGTTCGACAGCAACGGGTTCACCAGAACGTTGTTCTCCACGATGTAGCGGTCGACGTCCTCGTCGGACCATGCGGCCAGCGGAGCGATCTTGACCCGCCCCCGCTTGACGTCGAACGAGACGACGGGGGTGTCGGCCCGCGCAGCCGACTCGGCCCGTCGCAGCCCGGTGGCCCAGGCGTCGTACCCGCTCATGGCCGCATTCAGCGGAGCCACCTTCCGCAACGCGCAGCACAGATCGGGGTTGCGGGAGAACAGGTCCGGCCCGTACTGCGCGTCCTGTTCGGCCACCGTCTGCAACGGCAGCAGCCGCCGCAGCGTGATGTCGTAAACCGCTTCGACGGCGTCGGCGGTGCCGATCGTTTCGATGAAGTGGTAGCCGGTTTCCAGGAACAGCACGTCGATACCCGGTTTGACCTGGGCCGCGAGGTGCGCGAGCACCGTGTCCTGCATGGACGCCGTCACGGCCAGCCCGTCGCCGAATTCCTCCGCCGCCCAGCCGAGGATCTCCCGGGCGGTGGCCCCTTCGAGGTCGGTCGCGCCCCGGGCAGCCACGGCCGCCAGGTCCTCCGGCGAACGCACCGTGGTGATCATTCGGATGCTCCTTCCAGAGCCGAGGTATCGCTGGGGGCACCCGCGCCGGCGGAATCTCCGGCGGGGCGTCCGGAATCGGGCCCGCCCGCGCCGGCCAGACCGATGAATCGGACGGCGAACACGCGCCGGCAGTCGCGGCAGCTCCACGCGCCGTGGGACTCCTCGTGCGGCCACAGGTTCGTCTCACCGCAGTAGGGGCAGTACTGCGCCGGAGCCCGGTTCTCGCTCATGCCGGATCCTGACGGCGGCCGGGCCGTCGCCTCATCGGAGAGCGTCCTCGTCCGATCGCGCGACCCAGCTGGCGAACCGTTCGCCCGGTTCACGAGATGCGGTGTAGGAGTTGACGATCCGTTCCACGTAGTCGGGCAGCTCGTCGCCGGTGATCTTGTGGCCGCGGACCTTGCGGCCGAATCCGGCGTCCAACCCGAGACCGCCGCCCAGGTGCACCTGGAAACCCTCCACCTGCTCGCCGTCGGCATCGGTGACGATCATTCCCTTGAGCCCGATGTCGGCGATCTGCGTGCGCGCGCAGGCATTCGGGCAGCCGTTGATGTTGATCGTGAGCGGCACGTCGAGGTCTCCCAGGCGCCGCTCCAATTCGTCGACCAGGGCGATACCGCGGGCCTTGGTCTCCACGATGGCCAGCTTGCAGAACTCCAAGCCGGTGCAGGCCATCATGTTCCGACGGAAGGTGCTGGGGGTGGTCGAGAGTCCCAACTCGGCCAGTCCGGCCTGCAGCGAGTCCAACCGGTCGGCCTCGATGTCCAGGATCACCAGCGACTGCTCGGTGGTGGCCCGCAGACGGGAGGACCCGTGGGCCTCGACCAGGTCGGCCAGGTCGGTGAGCAGCTTCCCGCTCACCCGGCCGACGGTCGGCGCGATGCCCACGTAGAAGCGGCCGTCGTTCTGGAGGTGCACGCCGACGTGGTCCCGCGGCCCGTCGTACACCGGCGGGGCGTCGCCGTCGGTCAGTGTCCGGTGCAGGTACTCGGTTTCCAGCACCTCACGGAACTTGGCGATACCCCAGTCGCCGACCAGGAATTTCAGCCGCGCGCGGTTGCGCAGCCGGCGATACCCGTAGTCACGGAAGATCGAGATGACACCCTTCCAGATCTCCGGGATCTCCTCCAGGGTGGCGAACACACCGAGGCGCTGGGCCAGCATCGGGTTGGTCGACAGCCCGCCGCCCACCCAGACGTCGAACCCGGGGCCGAGTTCCGGATGTACGGTGCCGATGAAGGAGATGTCGTTGATCTCGTGGGCGACGTCCTGACGGGGCGACCCGGAGATGGCGGTCTTGAACTTGCGGGGCAGGTTCGAGAACTCGTCGGTCCCGATGAACTTCTCCAGGATGGCCTGCATGGCCGGGGTACCGTCGATGATCTCGTCGGCCGCGATGCCGGCCAGCGGAGATCCGAGCACCACCCGCGGGACGTCGCCACAGGCCTCGGCGGTGCTGAGCCCGACCCCTTCCAGGGCCTCCCAGATGTCCGGAACGTCCTCGATGCGGACCCAGTGCAGCTGGATGTTCTGCCGGTCGGTCAGATCGGCCGTGTCCCGGGCGTACCGGGTGGACACCTGGCCGATGGTGCGCAGCGCGTCCGTGGTCAGCAGCCCACCGTCGACACGGACCCGCAGCATGAAGAACGGATCCTCGAGCTCGTGCGGTTCCAGGACGGCCGTGCGGCCGCCGTCGATGCCCGGCGCGCGCTGGGTGTACAGACCCCACCAGCGGAAGCGGCCCCGGAGGTCGCCCGGGTCGATGCCGTCGAAACCGGTGTACCGGTAGATGTTCTCGATCCGCGACCGGCAGTGCAGCCCGTCATCGTCCTTCTTCATCCGCTCGTTGGGGTTCAGCGGCTCCCGGTGACCGAGCGCCCATTGACCCTGGCCGCGGCCCGCGTCAGGACGTTTGCGGGCCGGACGCGGCGCGCCCGCCGGGCGCGCGGCCGCGCCGTCGTTCCCGACGGCGGGTGCGGTGGCGTGATCGGACGCGATGGTCCGGAGTGAAGCAGCAGGCACGGGGCAGTCCTTGCGGAATTGGCCTGGGCGTGCCTCGACAGATACAAGTCAGTCCGGAATCGGCGATCCGGCGCCATCGAGGAACACCCGACGGCTCGATGAGCGGCGGGATTCAGCGAATGGCGCGACAGGCAGAGCTGGCGACGCGCACGAGGTCAACCTCGCGCCGGCACACCAGAGGCACTCCCTGAACGGACATGTCTGGCAGCATACCGTCCCCGGGCCGATTCGACCCCATGCCTCGTTTCACTGGTTGGGATGCTCGTTCAGTCCGTGGGAGAGATCGGGAGGCGGAGCCAGCCCGGAGCGCCTCCGGCGCCACTGTCGGTCCCCCCGGGCATGCTGCGTGTCATGAACGCGACCGGACTTCTGATCGGCGCCCTGCTGCTGGTGGTCGGCATCGGCATCGGCATCGCCCTGGCCGCCGGCTGGTGGCGCCCCCATGCCGGGCGCGGCAATCCGACGCTCGAGGTGGCGGCGTTGTTGGCCCCGGCGTCCGATGCCCTGGTGCGGGTCGAGCAACGGCTCCGCGAGGTCGAACGCGATCGGACCGGCGCCTACGCCGGGCTCTACGAACAGGTCGCTGCGTTGCACCGCACATCGGCCGACCTCGGCCAGCAGACCCGCTCGTTGGTCAACGCTCTCCGCGCCCCGCAGGTCCGCGGTCGGTGGGGCGAGGTGCAACTGCAGCGCATCGTCGAGTTGGCCGGCATGGTCGAGCACTGCGACTTCGACACACAGGTCAGCGCGGCCGTGGCCGACGCGGCCGGAGTGCGGCCCGACATGATCGTGCGGCTGGCCGGAGGCCGACACATCCCGGTCGACGCCAAGGTCCCGTTCGATGCCTGGCTGCAGTCCCGCGAGGGGGTCGACGAGAACCGGCGGGTCCAGTTGATGACGATGCACGCCCGGGCCATGCGGGCCCACGTCGACGCCCTGGCATCGAAGGCCTACTGGCAGCACTTCCAGCCGGCTCCGGAGTTCGTGGTGATGTTCGTCCCGGGTGAGCCGTTGCTGGACGCGGCGATGACGATCGACCCCGGCCTGACGGAATACGCCTTCGCCCGGCACGTGGTGATCGCCACGCCGACCACCCTGATCGCGCTGCTGCGGACAATCGCCTTCACCTGGCGCCAGGACAAGCTCTCCGCCTCGGCCGCGTCGATCCTGGCCCTGGGGCGGGAACTGCACACCCGCCTGGCCACCCTGGGCGGACATCTGGGTCGCCTCGGGTCGAACCTGGACCGGGCGGTCGAGTCGTACAACGCCGCGGTGGGCTCGGTGGAGAGCCGCGTCTTCGTCACCGCCCGCAAGTTCAACGACCTCGGGGTGACGACCGGTGATCTGCCCGGCCCGGAGCCGGTGCAGACCGCGGCGCGGCGGGTGCAGGCGGCCGAATGGATCGAGGAGCCGTCGCGGAGGCGGCCCACCCTGGAGGACGTGGCGTCCGGCGTGCTGCGATCGGGCCCCCAGGCCGAGGACGAGGCGGCCGGCTGACCGGCCTGGGCACGACGGACCTGCGCACGGAGCCCCGCCCGGCATGACCCGAACGGGCTCTCCGGCGGCGCCAATCACCGAGAATTGACGTCGGCCCGTTACCGTGGAGGGGTGAACATGCCTGCGCCGCGCCCGGCGACCTCCCGGCCGACCGTGGTCAACGCGTCCGCGGTGCCCACCATCACCGGTCTGCGGGCCTGGGGTGCGGTTCTGGTCGCGGTCGTGCTGACGGCCGCCGGAGCCACTTTCGACGGTCTGGTCAACGGCGTCGTCACCTGGGGCTTCAAGATCGGATTCGTGCTCGGGGTCTGCCTGGCCGCCGTCCTGGTCCGGCGCGGATCGATCTTCACGGCCATGGTGCAGCCGCCTCTGGTGATGGTCGTCATCATCTTCATCGCGCTGCGCCTGATCGCCTCGCCCAACACCCGGACGACCATCACCCTGATTCAGGTCGTGGACGCGTTCCCGACCATGTTGATCGGCACCGTGCTGGCCGTGCTGCTGTGCGTGGTCCGGATCTTCGCGCAGCCGCTCCGGAATTCGCGCAAGACACCGATGGCGCACCCTTCGCACGCCTGATCGATCTCACGACGCCTGATCGATCTCAGGACCGACGAGTCGCCCAGGAACCTCGGCGTCACACCTGCGGTGAACCGGCCGGCCGCAGATCCTTGCGCAATTCCTTGGGCAGCGAGAAGGTCAGCGTCTCGGTCGCCGCGGTGAACTCCTGGACGTCGGCGTAGCCACGCTGGGCCAGCCAGTCCAGGACCCCTTCGACCAGGTCCTCCGGCACCGAGGCGCCCGAGGTGACGCCCACGGTGTTGACGTCGGCGAGCCACGCCTCGTCGATCTCGTGGGCGAAGTCGACCAGGTAGGACGTCCGGGCGCCGGCATCCAGGGCGACCTCCACCAGCCGCACCGAGTTCGACGAGTTCTGCGAGCCGACGACGATGACCAGGTCGCAGTCGGCGGCGATCTGCTTCACCACCTCCTGACGGTTCTGCGTGGCGTAGCAGATGTCGTCGCTGGGCGGCGCACTCATCAGCGGGAAACGGCGCCGCAGCAGGTCGACCGTCTCGAGCGTCTCGTCCACCGAGAGCGTGGTCTGGGACAGCCAGATCACCTTCTCCGGATCACGGACGTCGACCCGGTCCACATCGGACGCGTCGTGCACCAGCTGGATGACGTCCGGAGCCTCGCCCTGGGTGCCTTCGACCTCCTCATGGCCGCGATGGCCGATCAGCAGGATGTCGTAACCCTCGGAGGCGAACTTCCGGGCTTCCTTGTGCACCTTGGTCACCAGCGGGCAGGTGGCGTCGATCACGCGAAGCTCACGCTTGGCCGCTTCTTCGTGGACGGCCGGTGAGACCCCGTGGGCGGAGAACACGACCAGGGCCCCCTCCGGGACCTCGTCGGTTTCCTCGACGAAGATCGCCCCCCGCGATTCCAGCGTCGCCACGACGTGCTTGTTGTGGACGATCTGCTTGCGCACGTAGACCGGGGCGCCGTACTGCTCGAGCGCTTTCTCCACCGTCACGACCGCTCGGTCGACACCGGCGCAGTATCCACGCGGGCGGGCCAGCAGGACTCGTTTGGTGGGGCTCATGGGACCCATCGTAGGCGGGTCGGGCCCGCGGGCCGGATCACCGCGGACCGAGCCGGAGCGAACCCGGACAACCACCGGCGCCGACGATGAGGCACTGTAGATGCCATGGCCATCACGTTGCCCTTCGGTGTCCGCGTCGCCGTCGGCGTCCTCGGCGCCGCCGTCGACCGTCTCGTCACCCTGCCCAGAGAACTCCCCGCCATCGGCGTCTCCCTGGCCGGCCAGGCCGTCCGGACCTCGCTGCGTGTCCAGCAGGAGCTGGCCGAACTGGCCACCCGCGGGGACGAACTGCTCTCCGGCATCACCGGCCGACCCGAGGAGCACCCGGCGTGGGCCACCTTCGACGACGAGGAGGAGGCGACCCCCGGACCCGACGCCCCGACCGCGAACCCCGCCGCCGGCTCGCCCGCGTCCGCCCCTGGCCCGCGGAAGCCGCGGCCGGCCCGGCGCCCGACCGCGACCGCTGATCCTGACCAGCCGCCGACGCCCTCACCGACGCCCATCCGGGGCGATCACCTGTTCAGCCTGGCCGAGCTCAAGGATCGGTTGCAGGACATGGACATCACGGTCGTCCAGGAGTTGCTGGTGCTGGAACGGTCCGGCCCTGGCCGGGCGGCCTACCTGACCCTCCTGGAGAACCGGCTCACCACTCTCGGCCAGCAGAACGGGCAACCGCAGTCGTCGTGAACCGCCCAACCCCTCCGGGCGCCGATCCGGCGGCCCCGCTCCCCCGTCCGCTCAAGGCCGGCGACACGTCCCGGGAGAACCCCTGGCCGGTGCGGGCCCTCTCGCAACGGATGGTCGAGTACGTCTCCAAGGCCCCGGCCGCCTGGATCGAGGGCCAGATCGCGCAGCTGAGCGTGCGGGCGTCCACCGTGTACCTGACCCTGCGCGATCCGCTGGTCGACCTCTCGATCAGCGTCACCTGCTCCAAGAACCTGCTCGCCGCTCAGGCCGCGCCGCCGGCCGAGGGTTCCCGGGTGGTGGTGCACGGCCAGTTCGAGTTCTACGCACCCCGCGGGTCACTGAGCTTCCGCGTCGACCAACTGCACCCGGTCGGGCTCGGCGAACTCCTGGCCCGCCTGGAGCGGCTGCGCCGGCTGCTCGCGGCCGAGGGCCTGACCGCCCGGGAGCGCAAGAAGCCGCTGCCGTTCCTGCCCCGCACCGTCGGGTTGATCACCGGGCGAGCCAGCGCCGCCGAGTCCGACGTGCTGGCCAACGCCAGGGCTCGTTGGCCGGCCGTCCGGTTCCGCATCGAGAACACTCCGGTGCAGGGCATCACCGCGGTCACCTCGATGATCGAGGCCCTGCAGCGGCTGGACCGGGACCCCGAGGTCGACGTGATCGTGCTGGCCCGCGGCGGCGGCAGCGTCGAGGATCTGCTGCCGTTCTCCGACGAGGCACTGTGCCGCGCGGTGGTCGACTGCCGGACCCCGGTGGTGTCGGCCGTCGGCCACGAACCTGACCACCCGATCGTCGACGACGTGGCCGACGTCCGGTGTTCGACACCGACCGACGCCGGCAAGCGCATCGTGCCCGATGCCGCGGCCGAGCTGCGCGGCGTCGAACAGCTCCGGATGCGGGGCCGCCGGGCGCTGACCAACTGGGTGCAGACCGAGGCGGCAAGGCTGGCCCGCCTCACCGCGGCCACCGTGCTCACCGATCCGCTCGGCCCGATCGAGATCAGGGCCGAGCAGGTGGCGCGGGCCCGGCAGCGCGGACGAGCCGTCATCGCCGGCACCCTGGACGGAATCGAACGTGATCTGGCCCACCGCCGGGCCCAGCTGCTCGCGCTCGGCCCGGCGGCCACCCTGGCCCGCGGGTACGCGGTCGTCCAGGTCGGAGCCCACGTCCTGCGATCGGTACACCAGGCGCCGGACGGTACAGCGCTCCGGATCCGGGTCGCTGACGGCGTGGTGCGGGCCCGGAGTTCGGGGCCGGAGAATGAAGAACCGACCCCCGACGCCGAGGTCGCCGCCGATCGCACCCCAACCAGCCGCAGAAAGTCGAGTCGACCATGAGCCCGAAGGCCGCATCCGGTCCCGACGCCCCCCGCCCCGCCGATCAGCCGGCCGCGGCGCCGGAGTCGTCGATGAGCCCGGCGACCTACGAGCTGGCCAAGGACGAACTGGCCACCGTGGTCGCGAAACTCGAGTCCGGCGGGCTCAGCCTGGACGAGTCCCTGACCCTCTGGGAGCGAGGCGAACATCTCGCCGCCGTCTGCAACCGGTTCCTGGACGGTGCACGGGAGCGGGTCGAGAAAGCACTCGCCGCCGCGGACGAGACCGAGTAGCTCAACCCGCGACGGCCGCCGCCAGCTGCTGGAACTCCGCCGTGGTCGCGCTGCCGGTGATCAGGAAGGTCACCGACTTCTCGGTCCGCGACCAGGCCACCTCGTGACGAACCCCGGGACTGATCGTCCAGACCGCGCCGCCCGCCGTCACCGATCCTGTGGTCGAGCCATCGGCGCCCTGCAGCTCGGCCGTCAGCACCGCGGTCGGTTCGCCGGAGGATTCGATCAGCGTGATGTACGAGCCGCTCGGGGTCTGCCACCCGCCGCGCACGGTGGGCGGCGCCTCCGGGGTACCGGGCGGATCGGTGATCGAGAACGAACTGCCCTGCCAGGTGGCCGGGATCCCCTTCGGAACCGTGACGGTGAACCCAGCGACCCGACCGGCGGTGCCGAAGTCGCCGACGACGTCGGTGGCGATGATGTGCCCGCCCGTCGCCTTGCCCGGCGAGAAACTGAACCCGCCCTCCAGCAGGACGAACGCCAGTACCGCCACCACGATGACGCCCATCGAGATGGTCATGTCCCGGACGGTCTTGTTCCTGCGATCAGCCACCCGTCCATGCTGTCACAGCCGACGCGAGGAGCCGGTCGGGGCGAAGTTGCCCGGTTCGGTTGTGACGCAGATCGGAGGGCCACGGGTAGCAGCGCCCGATCGGGCCCGGATAGCGTGGCGGACATGGCAGAACACAATGGCGCGTTCCCCAGTGCGAACGGCACCGCCCCCACCGACAGCCCGACCGCCCCGTCCACCGACGGCGCGTTCCGGATCGAACACGACACCATGGGTGAGGTCCGGGTTCCGGCAGCCGCGCGCTACCAGGCGCAGACCCAGCGAGCGGTGGAGAACTTTCCGATCTCCGGCCGCGGGCTGGAGCGCGGCCAGATCAGGGCCCTGGCCCTGATCAAGGCAGCGGCGGCTGCGGTGAACGCCGAACTGGGTGTGGTCGACGCCGAGGTCGCCGCCGCCATCGGAGCGGCCGCCGAGCGGGTTGCGTCCGGCGAATTCGACGCCGACTTCCCGATCGATGTCTTCCAGACCGGCTCCGGGACCAGCTCGAACATGAACACCAACGAGGTGCTGGCCACCCTGGCCACCGAGTCGCTGGGCCGCCGGGTCCACCCCAACGACCACGTCAACGCCTCCCAGTCGTCCAACGACGTCTTCCCCACCTCCATCCACGTGGCCGCCACCGAAGGGGTCGTGGTCGACCTGGTCCCGGCCCTGCAGCATCTGGCCGCCGCCCTGGAGGACAAGTCGGCGGAATGGGCCACCGTCGTGAAATCGGGCCGGACCCACTTGATGGACGCCACCCCGGTCACCCTCGGCCAGGAGTTCGGCGGGTACGCGGCTCAGATCCGCGGCGGCGTCGCGCGTCTGCAGTCCAGCCTGCCGCGACTGGCCGAACTGCCGCTCGGTGGCACCGCCGTCGGTACCGGCATCAACACCCCGCCCGGCTTCTCGCCCGCCGTGATCGCCAAGCTGGCCGATGCCACTGGGCTGCCGTTCACCGAGGCGCGCAACCACTTCGAGGCTCAGGGAGCCTGCGACCGGCTGGTCGAGACGTCCGGACAGCTGCGGAGCGTCGCGGTGGCCCTGGTCAAGATCTGCAACGACATCCGCTGGATGGGCTCTGGCCCGCGGGCCGGTCTGGCCGAGATCCATCTGCCCGACCTACAGCCGGGCAGCTCGATCATGCCGGGCAAGGTGAACCCGGTGCTGCCGGAAGCGGCCGCGATGGTGGCCGCCCAGGTGATCGGCAACGATGCCACGGTCGCGTTCGCCGGCACCACGGGGTCGTTCGAGCTCAACGTGATGCTTCCGGTGATCGCCCGCAATCTGCTGGAGTCCATCCGGCTGCTGGCCGCGGTCACCCGCCTGCTGGCCGACCGCTGCATCTCCGGCATCGTCGCCGATGAGGAGCGGTGCCGCGTCTACGCCGAGTCGTCCCCGTCGATCGTGACGCCGCTGAACAAGTACATCGGCTACGAGGAAGCGGCATCGGTCGCCAAGCAGGCGCTCAAGGAGAGCAAGACCATCAAGGCCGTCGTCACCGAGCGTGGGCACGTCGAGAACGGCAAGCTGACCGCCGAGCAGCTCGACGCCGCTCTGGACGTCCTCTCGATGACGCACCCGTAGTACGCGAGGTGGCGTCGCCGGCTGGTCCCGGTGTGCCGCGGCGGCGGTGGCTCGGGTTCAGGCCCGCGTGGCCGCCGCCGCACCGCGTCATCGGCACCACGTCATCCCTGCCAGGTCATCCGCACCATGTCATCCCGGCCACACCACTTCGCCGCCGCCGCACCGGTTCTCCCGTCGGGAGCCGGTGTGACCGCGGCGAAGTGGTGTGGGGGCGCCTGACGGGGACGGGCGACTGGGCCGACCGCTCACCCGCCGTACCACCGCTCAGCGACCAGCGCCACCGCTCAGCGACCAGCGCCACCGCTCAGCGGCTGTGCCGACCACCGGAGTCGTCGTCCTCTGGGTTGTCGAAGAACGGCGGGCTCCATTGAGCCGTACCCGGGTCGGCGTCTTCCGCGTCCGGTGCCGGCGTCGAACCAGGAGCGGCAGCGGCCGGACCCGAGGTGAAGTCCGGGGTCCAGGCGCCGGTCGGCGGTCCACCCGGCTGGTCAGGGGCCGGATTGAGCGGCACCCCCTGCCCGAGGTTGGACGTCGGCAGGTCACCGGTGCTGTCCGTGCGGTACCGCTGGCCGGACAGCAGACCCGGGTTGTCCGGGTTGTCCCGACCGGCCAGCAGCCCGTGCTCCCCCGGGTTGTATCCCCCGTAGCCGCCGGGCTCACCGGCCGGCGGCGGCCCGATGTAGGCCGTGGGAGCGTCGGAGTTCGCAGCCGCCACGGCACCGGCCGAGCGGTTCTGTTCGGCCGCCGCCCCCTCGGCCAGGAGCCGGTCCTTCTCGCGCATTTCGTCGGCCAGCCGGGACCGTCGGCGGCGCAGCATGTAGACCGCGAAGCCGATCCACAGCAGGATCACCAGGCCGAGCACGTACCAGGGCCAGACCGGCTTGCTGCTGCCCGTGTTCGTCACCGGTACGACCGCGGCGGCGGATGTGGTGGCCGGGGCGGTCGATTGCGGGGCCGACGAAACCGGCGCCGAGGAAACCGTGGGGACGGCGACGATCGCGCTGCTGGCCGGGGCACTGGACGCGGCCGTCGTGGAACTGGCGATGGCCGTGGTGGCCGGTTTGCTGTTGGTCGGGATCGCGGTCACCGCGAAGGTGGCGATGCCGATGACGTTCGACTTCTGCCCGATGGCCCGCAGGATGTGCGTACCCGGGGCAGTGCTGGTCGGCACGGTGAACTTGGCGTCGACGATGCCGTCGGCATCGGCGCGCACGGCAGGCAGTTTCGTCGAGTCCAGGCTCAGTGCGACCGGTTCATCCTTCTTGAATCCGGCGAAGAGCACCTCCTGCTGGCCTCCGGCGCGGATCGACGTGGACCTGATCGTCTTCGGCTGCACCGTGGTCGGCGCGCCGACCAGAGTGCTGGTGACGATCGGCTGAGAGGTGGTGGAGGGGGTGGTCGTGGTGCTGGTCGTGGTCGCGGTGGTTGGCGTCAACGTGGGGGACGTCGACGTGGACGCGACGGCGTAGGTCAGCGGGACCGAGAGGCTCTGACTGGCATCGTTCCCGCTGTCCACCACCGTGTACACCGCGCAGACGACCCGCGAACAGTCGAGCGCGTCGGAGGCCGAGTTCGAGGCGGGCAGGGTCAGACTGACGGAGAACACGCCCCCGGGCGCCCACTGGGCGACCACCGGGCCGGAACCCGCGGTGCCGCCGGTGCCGTCCACGGTGATGTGGGCCCAGGACAGGCTGGTGTTCGAGTTCGGGATGGCACCCCCGACACAGTCGGCCAGGCTGGCCGGAGCCTTGCCGTCCGCGTGGCAGATCGCGACGTACAGGCCGTCGGTGATCTTGAACCCCTTGCCGGAGACCTTGATCGTGCCGCCGGTGGCGCTCAGACCGCTGGCCGGGTCGACCGTCAGGGTGGCCGACCCACTGCTAGTGGTGGACGGCGCAGCGACCGCCGCCGTCGGACTCGCGGCGGCCTGAGCGCTCGGGTTCAGTCCGATGAGCAGGCCTACGGCCAGTGTCGCGACCGCCGCCAGGGCGGCCGCGACACGGGCGGACAACGCCGCCGCGAAGCGGCGTCGGAACGAGGTGGCGACGTGTTCTGCGGGGGTCACCGGTTCATTTTGTCGTACCGGAGCCCTGGTCCCTGGCCGTTGCCGACCCCGGGAGGCACATCACACGTCGTCCCGACGGGGTGACCGGAGCGTTCTCACGCAAGCTCCGGGAACTCCAGCAGCTCCGTGACCAGCGCCGCAATAGGGGATCGTTCGGATCTGGTCAGCGTGACGTGCGCGAACAGCGGGTGTCCCTTCAGCGCCTCGATCACGGCTGCGATTCCGTCGTGTCGCCCGACCAGAAGGTTGTCCCGCTGGGCGACGTCATGGGTCAGCACGACCCGCGAGTTGGACCCGAGCCGGGACAGCACGGTGAGTAGCACGTTGCGCTCCAGCGACTGGGCCTCGTCGACGATGACGAAGGAGTCGTGCAAAGACCGCCCCCGGATGTGGGTGAGCGGCAGCACCTCCAGCATCCCCCGCGCGATCACCTCCTCCACCACGGCCGGCGAGGCGATGGCCGAGAGGGTGTCGAACACAGCCTGGGCCCACGGCTGCATCTTGTCGTTCTCGCTGCCCGGCAGGTAGCCCAGCTCCTGGCCCCCGACCGCGTAGAGCGGTCGGAAGACGACCACTTTGCGGTGCGCGCGACGCTCCATCACCAGGTCGAGTCCGGCGCACAGGGCGAGCGCGGACTTGCCGGTGCCGGCCCGACCGCCGAGCGAGACGATGCCGACCTCGTCGTCCATGAGCAGATCCAGGGCGATGCGCTGTTCGGCCGACCTTCCCCGGAGGCCGAACGCCTCCTTCTCGCCGCGGACCAACCGGATCTGCTTGCCGGAGGTGACCCGTCCCAGGGCCGACCCGGTCGGCGTGATCAGCTTGACGCCGGTGTGGCAGGGCAGATCCCGGGCCACATCGGAGTCGATCAGGCCGGTGTGGAACAAGGTGTCGACCTGCTCGGTGCCGACCTCGATCTCGGCCATCCCGGTCCACCCGGACGATACGACGTCCTGCGCCCGGTACTCGTCCGCGGTCAGACCGACCGCCGACGCCTTCACCCGCAACGGCATGTCCTTGGACACCAGGGTGACGTTCTTGCCCTCGGCGGCCAGATTGAGGGCGCAGGCCAGGATGCGGGAGTCGTTGCTCTCGTTGCGGAAGCCGGCCGGCAGCAACCGCGGATCGGTGTGGTTCAACTCGACGTGCATCGTGCCGCCGGAATCGTCCTGACCGACCGGGATCGGCGCGTCCAATCGGCCGTGCTCGATGCGCAGGTCGTCGAGCATGCGCAGGGCCTGACGGGCGAAGTACCCCAACTCCGGGTGGTGCCGCTTGGCCTCGAGTTCCCCGATCACCACCAGCGGCAGTACCACCTCGTGTTCGGCGAACTTCGTGAGCGCCCACGGATCGGAGAGCAGGACCGACGTGTCGATCACGTAGGTCCGGCGGGCCTGGCCGGCGGCGTCAGGGGCGGAGGCGGCTACGTCCGACGGCTCGGCAGGCGTCGGCGTGGAGGTCGGGGAGACGGAACGACGTGGGACCACGAACAGCTCCTTGACGACGCGGGCACGCGCGCCTGGCAGAGTGGGCCGGTGGTCCCGACGGGGATCCGGCGCTGGGCCGGCCCCCCGAGGGGCCCGGTACCGGCCCCCTGTCATCGAGGTGCTGGAATATTCCGGCACTGTCCAATCGGGGCCTCCCGTGTGACCCGCAGAACTGCGGTGCACTCCTGGGACGCTACCGCCGAGACCCTCGCCGACACGTCAGAAACGCGAACGACGGCGTGAACATCAGGTTTCAGCCGTGGGCACCGGCGTCGGCGGAGCCGGCGCACCGTGGTGGTCGCCGGCCGCGGGACGCTCGTGAGCGGGAGCCGCCCCGTCGGCCCTGGACGGGTTCAGCTGGGACAGATCGATGGGGCCGGTGGTGACGCCGACCGGCGCGTCGGCCGGCATCCCGGCCACCGCCGCCGTACCGACCGGCCTGGGCAGCACCACGGTCATGGTCAGGCCGCCACCGGGCGCGTTGGCGGCCAGTATCCGGCCGCCGTGGGACCGGACGATGGCCGCCACGATCGACAGACCCAGCCCGCTGCCGCCGTTCTCCCGCGACCGCGACTCGTCCTCCCGGAAGAACCGGTCGAACAACCGGGGCAGCGCCTCGGGCGACACCCCTGGTCCGTCGTCGGTCACGGTCACGGCCACCTCGTCGTGTCCCGGCAGTACCGACACCGTGGCCGTGGTGCCGGGCGGGGTGTGAGTCCGCACGTTGGAGAGCAGGTTGGCGAAGAGCTGGTGCAGTCGCAACCGGTCACCGACCACCACGGTGGGCCGGGTCGCCCCGACCAGCCGCCAGGTGCGGCTGGAATCGATGACGGCGGCGTCGTCGACCACACCCACCAGCAGTTGCGCCAGGTCGACCGGCTCGTGCTCGCGGGGCTGCTCGGCGTCGGCCTTGATCAACGTGAGCAGATCTTCGACCAGACCGCCCATCCGCCGGGCCTCGAATCCCATTCGGTCCATGGCCCTGGCCACCGCGGCCTCGTCGGGCAGCATCCCGGCCTTGTAGAGCTCGGAGTAGCCCCGCACCGCGGCCACCGGGGTGCGCAACTCGTGCGAGGCGTCGGCGACGAACTGCCGCAGACGTGCCTCGTTGCGTTGCTGCTCATCCAGCAGGCCCCCGATACCGTCCAGCATGCCGTTGAACGCCGTCCCCAGCCGGCCGATCTCGGTACTCGGGTCGCCCGGAGTGACGCGACGGTCAAGATCGCCGTCGGCGATGTCGTCGGCCGTGTTGGCCATGATCTCCAGCGGCTTGAGCTCGCGGCGGATGATCAGGCTGGCGATGAAGCCCAGCAGTACCAGCAGGCCGATCGACACCAGCAGCTCCAGCAGGATCAGGCTGCGCACCGTTCCCGACACGTCGTCGAGGCCGACCCAGGCCACCAGGTAGGCGGTGTTCCCCAACCCGTCGGTGCCCTGGGCGGCGAAGATCCGGTAGCGGGTCGGCCCACCGTCGGCGTCCCCGACGGTTGCCGGCTCGTTCGTCGGCGGTTCGCTGCCGATCGCCGGATTGCCGGTCCGGTCCCGTGTCGGGGGCAGGATCACCTTGGCGATTCCGCCGGCCGACACGATCGACCAGCCGACCTCGCCGCTGAGCGGGGTCGACGAGGCGGCCTGGGTCAGGGCGTTGGTCGACGTTCGGCCGCTGACCACGATCGCCTTGACGGCGCTGGTCAGGGTGGCGTCCCGATCCGTGAGCAACGAGGCCCGGACACTCAACGGCAGTACGACGTCCACCGCGACCAGGCCGATGGCCGACACGGCCACGACCAGGAGGATCAATCGGGCCCGTAGTCCCCAACGGGCCCGAACGGGAACCGGCGCGGACATCAGGACGTCCCGGCGATCCGGAAGGATCCCGCCATCAGCGCTTCGGGACCCGCAGCACGTAACCGAAGCCGCGGTGGGTGTGGATCAGCGGCTCGCCGGTGGCGTCCACCTTGCGCCGCAGGTACGAGATGTAGGTCGCCACGACCGAGTCGTCACCGTAGAAGTCGGTGCCCCAGACCGCGTCCAGCAACTGCTGGCGGGAGAGCACCACGTTGGCGTTGATCATCAGGTGGCGGAGCATCTTGTACTCGGTGGGCGCCAGTTCGATCGGCACTCCGGCCCGCGTCACCTGGTAGGTCTCCGGGTCCAGTTCCAGGTCGGCGACCTTGAGCACCCCGTCGGTGGCCAGGTCCGGGCGGACGCGGCGCAGGACCGCGCTGACCCGAGCGGCCAGCTCCTCCAGCCCGAACGGCTTGGTCACGTAGTCGTCGCCGCCGGCCGACAGCCCGGCGATCTTGTCGGCCGGGGTGTCCCGGGCCGACAGGAAGACCACGCCGGCGTCGATCCCGGCCGCGCGCAGCCGGCGCATCACCTCCAGGCCGTCGAAATCGGGGAGCATGATGTCCAGGATGATCAGGTCGGGCCGCACGTCGGTGGCCACCCGCACGGCTTCGCGGCCGCTGGAGGCGACGCTGACGTCGTACCCGAGGAAACGCATCGACGTGGCCACGATGTCCTGCAGGGACGGCTCGTCATCCACGACCAGCAACTTCGACTGCCCCGTCATGTACTCACTTCTTCATCGTCTCGAATGGTCAACGGCTCGGTCCGAGCACCGCGGGCGGACGTGCCTGCGGTGGCCGCCATGAGTAGAACATCCCAGCCCAACGGGAAAAACCCTGCCGTGCCCCTGTGAACCGGATGGGAGCTTGCGCTCGCGTCGAGATCGACCCCGTCCCGGTCAGTGGGACGGCGCCGTGGTCACCACCACGATCAAACCGCTGACCACCAACAGCGTGCCGGCCCAGGTCCAGAGATTGGTGCGCTCGCCCAGGATGATCGAGCTGGCCACCAGGATGGCCACGAAGCCGACGGCGTTGAACGGGTAGGCCACGCTGAGCGGTACCCGGGACAGGGTGACCAACCAGGCCACCGCCGAGACACCGAAGATCACCAGGCCGCCGAGGATCCACGGCGAGGTGGCGGCGACCAGGATCATCGACCGGCCGCTCTCGGCGGAGTTGGTCTTGGCCAGGTTCATCCCGTTCTTCAGCATCAGCTGACCGGTCGCGGCCAGGGCCACGGCCACCAGCAGGATTCCGAAACTGGCGAGATTCATACGTCCTCCTCTGCTGACTGGCGTGGTGGCTTCCGGCGACGCGGCGGCCGGCTCGATCGACGACATGGCTCGGCCTTCCCGGTCAGGCGCCGATGGCGCTGGACAGGGGGTCCGGCTCGTGCACCTCGATCGAGGCCTTCACCACGTCCTCGGCGTGCGGAGTCAGACGCAGCACGTTCTGGTAGCCGAAGAAGGTCGGGCGCACCCGGACCAGCCACTGGTCGATCCGGCGCAACACGGCGCCGAATCCGCCCGAGGCGCCGATCGTGCCCAGCGGCAGTCCGGTGGCTTCTTCCTGCAGTACGTCGAACCCAGCCCGACGGACGGTCCGGCGCAGGGTCGAACGCGTGAAGAACCGCAGGTGCGTGTTGTCCAGGACGCCACGGCGGTCGTACCCGAACAGGCCGAAGGCGACCCGGAACCGCGGGTACCAGTGCCCGAAGTTGGGGACGGACAGGATCAGCTGACCACCCGGGCGCAGCACCCGGCGCATCTCCCTGAGGGCATCGCCCGGGCGGGCCAGGTGCTCGATGATGTCGCCCGCGATGACGACGTCGAACCCGGTGCCGACCTCGGGGGCGAGCGGCTTCTCCAGATCGGCGACGTGAAAGGCGTCGGTGCGCTCGCGCACGTGCGGCAGTTCGATCGCATCGACCCCGACGACGGTGTGACCAGCGGCGCGGATCTTCTCGGCCAGGAGGCCGGCCGAGCAACCGAGGTCGAGCACACGTGCCGGCGGCAGCGTGGCCATCATCTCCAGGATCAGGGAGTGGGACGAACCGTCCCCCTCCTTGAAGTCGTATTCGTCGGGCGTCGGGACCCATTCGGACGTGCCGAACCCCTGGACTGCGAGCCGGTACTCCAGGACGTCCCGGACGACGTCCTTGGCGTACTTCATCCCGTCCACGTAGCAGATCTCGTCGCCGTAGTAGGTCGGGATCGGCACCTCGACGATCTTGCCGCCGGCGTGCAGGACCTGGGCGATGATCTGGGTGTCGAAGTCGAACCCGTCGCTGTTGGCTTCGAACGGGATGGCCTGGAGCACGTCCGTGCGGTACGCCCGATACCCCGAGTGGAACTCCGTCAGGTCGGTACCGAGGACCTTGTTCTCGAACGTCGTCAGCACCCGGTTGCCGAGCCGCTTGTAGAGCGGCATGCCGCCCTCCTTGGCCGCGCCCGGGTGCATCATCCGCGAGCCGAAGACCGCCGCGCAGTCGGTGGTGAAGAACGGCGCGACGATGTCGGGCAGGCTCTCCGGCGCGTACTGGCCATCGGCATGCAGAAGCACCACCAGGTCAAGACCACTTTCAATGGCGAGACGATAGGCGGCCTTTTGATTTCCGCCATAACCGAGATTCTTTGTGTGACGAATCACGGTGGTGCGCGGCGTATCTTCACGCGCAGCCCACACCTGTCCGAGTTCGAACGTCTGGTCGCCACTTGCGTCGTCGCAGATGAACACTTCCTCGATGCGCGGCCGAAAATCGGCCGGGATGCGATCGAGCGTCTTGTGCAGGGTGGTCTCCGCGTTGTACGCGACCACGACGATCCCTATGCGTAGGGCCGCAGTCTTCTGCTGGGTCACAGTTCTTTCCTCTCGAGTGGCCTGGCGTGTTTACCCTGGGGAGTCACCTCGGCCGAAGTGCCGCCGGGTCCCGCCGGGGCCCGGGGGATCAACCTGATCGTGCCACGGATACCGAGGACCACCAATACGAGCCAGGGCACCAGCATGGCGATCAGCTCGTACTGCGGAACGACGAAGGTGGCCGAGGCCTTGTACCAGGGGAGCCCACCGCTCCACCGGTTGTAGATCATGAACAGGATGATCCCGGCCGTGGCGTTGTAGACCGTGGCCCACCCGATGCCGATCAGGTAGGACGCGGCCATCGGCCACACCATGTACTGCACGGCCCAGGTCGGGGCCAGGGCCAGGAAGGCCACCAGGGACCAGCCGATCGCCGTGGCGACCACCTCCGGCCTCCGCCACACCGCTACCGCGGGAACGACTGCGCAGATCACGACGACCAGGATGCGGCCGGATCCGGCGTACCAGGCGACCCACCCCGGGTCACCCAGCCAGTGCCCGATCTGAGCGATCCCCCAGGGCGACCGGAAGAACCCGGCGTAACCGATGACGTTGGTTCGCAGCGGGGTGAACTCCAGGAGCAGGGCCGGCCCCCAGGTGACGCCGAACGTCACGAGGAAACCGGCGATGAACCGCAGCACCTCGCGTCGGCCGCGGCGCAAGGCGAAGACCAGCAGGGCGGGGATCACGACCATGGGCACGATCTTGATGCCGATCGCGATCGCGATCGCCGCGCCGGCCGCGATCGGCATCCGGCGATCGGCCAGCAGGTAGGTCGACAGCAGGACGAACGCGACGAAGGTGGGGTCCGTATTGCCGTGGAAGCCCGAGACCAATATCAGGACCGGGCTGACGGCGACGCCGATCGCGCCGAACTGCGCGCGACGCAGCGGCATTCGGCGGCGAAGCAATTCGAAGACCAGAAATGCCGAACCCACGTCGGCCAGACTGGCCAATGCTCGAATCGTGAACCGATACGGAATGCCCGTCCCCGAGATCAGATTCACGAACTGCAGCAGATAACCGACGAGAGGCGGATGGTTGTAGAACGACAACCTGAACGTCAAGCCGTAGATACCGACCGGGCCGGCCTGACGTACGCCGGCCAGAAAGTCACCCCAATGGCCGATGTCGTTCGTACCGTAGGTGGTCGCCGCCAGCACCAGCTTGATGACCAGGGCCACCGCGGCGAATGCGAGCACCCCCCGGCGCGCCGCGCGGACCGAGATCACCTCACGCGGCGGGCCAGCGCGACGAGCCCGTTGCCCTTGCCCGGTACCAATCGCTGCAGCCACTGGAACGGCGCGATCCCGACCGTGATGATCAGCGATGACAGCCGCTTGGACGGTTGCAACCATCGCCCGGAGTGCGCGGTCTGGTCGGTGGTGGAGTCCTCCAACTGCGGGGATCCGTCGGCCACGCGGTTACGGATGGCCTCCAGTGCGAACGCCAGCGGCCAGCCGTACAGGCGGACGGTGACCGGTTCGAATCCGGCCGCCCGCAGCTTGTCACTCAACTCCGCCGGCGAGTACCTCCGGTAGTGACCGACCGCCTTGTCCCAGGTGCCGAACATGTGCTGCCAGGCCGGCACCGACAGAATCAGATGACCGCCCGGACGAACCAGGTGGGCCCACTCGGCCAGCGCAGCCTCGTCGTCCTCGAGATGTTCGAGCACCTCGAATGCGCACACTGCGTCGAACGTGGTACCGGGCGGCAGGTCGGTGGTCAGCTCGTTGCGCACCTGTCCGCCGCGCGGCTCGATCCGGGCCCGGGCGATCTCGAAGGACGTCGGGTCCGGCTCCACCGCCAGGAACGACGGGGTCAGGCCGACCAGGCGGGCGCCCATTGCCCCCTGCCCGCAGCCGATCTCCAGAGTGGTCTCTGGCCGGGCCAGCTTCATCGCCCGCTTGATGAGGGGCCATCGCAGGGCTCCCCGCGGGGTCAACGGCGCGGCGGCCTGCTTCGCGCCCCGTGGGGTCGCGGAAAAGCTCGTATCGGTCATCGACTCTCACTCGTGGGCACGGATGGCAGTCTAGCCACCAACTCGCCGATCACGGCGCCACCGGAGAACGCGTCGCGTGCCAACTCCCGGGCCTGACGGCGACGGCGCCCCAGACGCTCCCGGTCGCCCACCAGGGCGGCCAGCGTCGACGCCAGCGCGACGTGGTCTCCGGGCGGAACGAACTCCGCGTGATCCTGCAGCACCCGGCGCTGGGGCGGGGTGTCCGAGGTGACGATCGCGCAGCCGGCCGCGGCGGCCTGATAGACCTTGTTGGGCACCACCTGAGCGGCCTTGGCCGTGGTACCGAAAATGCCCAACGCGATGTGATGAGCGGCGACGACGGCCGGGAGATCATCGGAGGCCACCCAGTCGATCCAGCGCGCGGGGGCATCCGCGCCGGCCGCGTCCTTGCACTCCGCCAGATCCTGACCGGAGCCGACCATCGTCACCGAGATGTCCTTGGGGCCCAACCCCATTCCATCCAGCGCCTTCAAAGCCCGCCCGATCGTGACCGCCCCTTGAAGGGGGGTGAACAGGCCGTAGAAGATCACCCGCACCGGTTCGCCCTGGCCTGGATCGGCCGCTGCCGCCGCGCCCGCCCCGAACCAGGACGAATCAGCGCCGACCGCGGCCACCACGGCGCGCGATGCGAGCCGCTCCGGCACCCTGGACCGGTGCTCGATGGTGTCGAGCACGATCAGGTCGGCCGCCTTCATGGCGAGGGTGTCCACCAGGGCCAGGGCCCGCGTGACCAGCCCCGGTCGCGCGCCGCGGTCGAGTGCCGTCCCGGACGCGAAGATCAGGTGGTCGAGCGCGATGACCGAACCGCGGAAGACCAAGCGGGCCAGATGCACGTCGAAGTGCCCCATGTAACCCACCAGTACGACATCGGGCCGGTTGCGCCGTCGTTCCGCGCGTCCGCGGCGCCACAACCGGACCCAGCGGACCAGCAGTTTCGCCGGCAGCACGGGGGCCGTCCACGGCTTCTGCAACATCGACACCCGCTGAGCCGTGGAAAGTCCAAGCGGTTCGTTGATCTCGACCACGTTGTTCCCGGCCGCCCGCAGTCCTTCCATCAGGACCCGGACCCGCGGATGCGCGTCGGCCTGGTAGGTGCCGAAGACGACGATGCGGCGGGCCCGTGGCTCTCTCACGCGCTGACCTCGGCCCGACCGCGACGCCCGAGACCGGCCGCGGCCGCCGCCAGGGCGATGTCGACCACGGTGAGCACCACCCGCGACAACAACACGATCAGGGTCGCCGAACCGAGATCGGTGACGACCGACAAGCCGAGCAGCAGGATCGCGTCCCGGGGCCCGACCCCGGCCGGGGCGAAGACGACCAGAATGCCGGCCACCGAGGCCAGCGCGAACAGGCCGATCGGCAGCAGCGGATTGGTGTGGTGACCACTGATCGAATCGACCAGGAAATAGAACGCCAGGCCGTTGAACACCTGGCCGCCCGCCAGCCATCCGGCCGCGCCGAGCAGGCTGCGCTCGGTCAGGCGTTCCAGGGGCAGATTGCGCTTGGTCAGCCGGCTCACCGTGGCGCCGAACCACACCAACACATCCGGATGCAGCAGGGCGAGCAGCGGAATGGCCAGCAGCAGTACCCACCAGTAGTGGCCGATGACCTGATGACCGGCGACGGCCAGGCACAACGCGCCGAGGCCGGAGGCGGTGACGACCCCCAGGAGGATCGCCATCAGGCTGGCGGTGCCGCTCCGCGCCCGCGGAACGTTCAGCTCCTTGGCCAGACCGGCCTGCGCGACAACGGTCCAGACACCGCCCGGGATGTACTTGCCCAGCTGGCCGGTCAGGAACACCCGTTGGGCGTTCTTGAGGCGCAGCGGGGAACCAAGGCCGGCCAGCAGAGTCCGCCAGGCCGGGACGCCGCTCCAGGCCGCGATGGCGCTGGCCAGGAACGAGCCGACGACCGGCCAGACGGTGACCTGACTCCAGGCTCGGCCGATCTCGTCGTGCCGCCGCCAGACGTAATACACCGCGAAGGCCAGGACCAGCACCAGGAAACCGACCTTGAGCAGCTGCCCGAGGCTCCGACGCGCCGGGGGGCCGACCTCCGAATCGGGGTCGGCCGAATCCCGCGCACCATCCACCATGGTCTGGTTCAGCTCCTTGCCAGTCGGGCGGCCGGACAGGGTCCACCCCTGGTCATCCCGCTGATCCGGTCGGGTCCGGGCACACGGAGTGAAGCCGTGGCGTCCGGGTCGAGCCGGGCCGACACCGAGTTTAGGCCATCGCCCGGCTCCCCAGCCGCCCTCGGTTGCCCCTCAGCGGCCGGTGCGGGCCCCTGCACCCTGACCGAGATCTCGCTGCTCCGCCTGGATCGCCGCCGGCGTCAGGGGCTCGTCCAGCAACCGGCGGAAGCGGTCCATGGCACTCTGACCAGCCGGCCGGGCCTCGAGCCACGGCCGGAGCAACCGCTCACCCTCCACATAGGTCGACGTGTAGGCCCGCCAGAGCGGATCGGACAGGAAACGAAGCATCTGTCCAGCGCGCTTCTCGTCGGCCAAGCCCCAGCGGCGCAGGTAGGCCAGCACGTCGTCGGGGTCGGCCCCCCGGTCATGCAGCATGATCGCGGCGTTCTGCCGCACCGTGTTCAGGGGGCGGGAGGCGATCTCGAGAGCCTCGGCCAGCTCGGGATCGAAGCGCGGCCCGATGCCGTCGAGCACGTCGGCCGCCCAGTGCCCCCAGCCGGGCCCGATGGCAGCGGTGAGGGCGAGGTCACCCAGTCCTTCGGCCATCAGGCACTGCGGGGTGTTCACCAGAAAGATCGTCTGCTCGGCCTGACCACCCTCGTCGACCAGGAGTTTCTCCTTCCGGCAGTGCTCGGTGTGGTGCCCGGGGTAGCACTCGTGGGCGACCAGGACCGGGAACTGGCTCATCCGGTGCCCGACGTCCGCGTTCACCGCGACCCGCGAGGAGAAGCCGCCCAGGTAGTAGTTGAATCCGCTCCAGGCGACGTCTCGCTCGATGTCGAAGTCGATCGTCTCCTGCTCGGGGAGGCCGGTCGCGGCCACGACCGGACCGCGCAGGGCCGCGGCGATCGCCCGCACCGCGGTCTCGACCAGTTCCGGCGGACACGCTTCCTGCGCCCGCACGGCGGCCAGCCGTTCGGCCAGGACGGGATTCGGGGCGGCGCCGGCCTGGTCCAGCAGGGCGTCGATCTCCCGGTGAGCGGCGGCGTAGACCTCGACATCGATCTCGCTGATCTCCACCTGGAAGTAGGAGTGCACCTCTTCGATGAACGACATGTCCTCGCCGGCCAACCGGCGTCCGGACACGGCCAAGGCGCCCAGATGGGCCGCGAGGAACTCTCGCCGGTCGGCCGGCAGGTCGGTGTCGCCCAGCCGCACCGACAGCCTGGATGCGGTGCGGGACAACTCGGCCGGATCCGGCGCCGGTTCGTCGGCCACCTGTTGCTTGAGCAGCGGGTCGCCGATGTATGCGTCGACGAACCCGTCGACGACCCGGTCGAAGCGCAGCCCCAGCTTGAGGTATTCGGTGACGAGATCCATGACCGTCACGGTAGCCGGGCCGACCGCGCGGACGTGACGCTATTCGCCGAACCGGCGGTGGCGGTGGGCGTAGTCGCGAAGGGCCCGCAGGAAGTCGACCCGGCGAAAGTCCGGCCAGTCCGCCTCGTAGAACCAGTACTCCGAATGGGCGCTCTGCCACAGAAGGAACCCGGACAACCGTTGCTCGCCCGAGGTGCGGATCACCAGGTCCGGATCCGGCTGGCCGGAGGTGTACAGATGCTCGCTGATCGCGTCGACATCGAGCTTGGCGATGACTTCCGGGACGGAGAGTCCGGCGTCGGCGCCACTCTGCAGCAACGACTTCACCGCATCGGCGATCTCCTGCCGTCCGCCGTAGCCGACGGCGATGTTGACCTCCACTCCGGTGCGGTCGGCCGTCCGCATCTCGGCCGCCGTCAGGCGGGTGACCATCCACGGCGGCAGCACCTCCATGGCCCCGACGATCCGCAGTTTCCAGGGTTGGCCGGGCGCGGCCAGGTCGTCGACCACCTCGGTGATGATGGTCAGCAGGGGTTGCAGTTCCTCGTCGGGCCGACGCAGGTTGTCGGTGGACAGCAGCCAGAGCGTGACCATGCCGATGCCACTGGTCTGGCACCACTCGAGGAGGTTGGAGATGTGGGCGGCGCCGGCCCGGTGACCGTCGTTCGGGTTGGTCATCCCCTCCTTGCGCGCCCACCGTCGGTTGCCGTCGATGATGACCCCGACGTGGTGGGGCTTCTCGGCGCCGGCCAGGTTGTGGATCAACCTGTTCTCGTACACCCGGTACAGCAGCGTGGGAAGCCTCACGGTGTGCGACCTTACTGGCAGATGATGAGCCCGGCCGTCCCGGGCGTCCGATCCGGCGGCTAGGAAGATTCGCCCCGGTCGAGCACCATGGGCTGATGATGCCCGCAACGCCGCCGCCCCCAGCGATCGCGAGGCCACGCGCCCGCGGATGGATCCACTGGTACTCCGCGCTGGTCGGTGGGGTGCTGGGCATTCTGCTGATCGTGATGGCCGCGACCACCGTCGGCAGCAAGGCGGCCGTCGCCTGCTCCGTCTACGCCGTGACGATCGTCGGCCTGTTCGGCATCAGCGCCACCTACCACCGTCATACCTGGGTCTCCGTGCGGGCGCGGACCTGGATGAAGCGGGCCGACCACTCGATGATCTTCGTGTTCATCGCCGGCACCTACACGCCGCTCGCCGTGCTGGCCGTCCCGGGCACGTTCGGCAAGGTGCTGCTCATCATCGTCTGGGCCGGAGCCGCCGGCGGCGTCGCGCTGAAGATGTTCCTGCCGCACTCACCACGGTGGGTCGGGGTTCCGTTCTACATCGGCCTCGGCTGGGTCGCGATCTTCGCCATGCCGGAGATCCTGCACGCGGGTGGCGTAGCGGTCGTCGTGCTGGTGATTGCCGGTGGCCTGCTCTACACGGTCGGTGCCGTGTTCTACGGACTGCGCAAGCCCAACCTGTGGCCCGGCATCTTCGGCTATCACGAGTTGTTCCACGCCTGCGTCACCCTCGCTGCCGCCTGTCACTACGTCGCCATCTTCCTGGTGCTCTACCCCGGCTGACTTTCCGCGCATACATTCCGGCCCGCCGCATACGGTTCGGCCGGTTCGAAGCGCGTTATCCGCCTATTTCGGCAGTTCCGTATGCGCCGGTCAGGGTCGTCACAGACGCTAAGCGGGAGGATCGGACGGCGGCCGACCGGACCATGGCCCGGACGGCTCGCCGTCCGATCGAGGGCTCAGCCGAGGTTCGGGCCTTCGGACCGAAGGCGGTTGACCTCTTCCATGGCCGAGCGCAGGTCGCCCAACCATTCGTCCGCATGCTCGCCGACCAGCCGGATGGCCCAGACCAGGGCATCGGACCGGCTGCGGGCCACTCCCGAATCGACCAGGGTGTCCAGCACCTGACGCTCCGGCTGACGCAGCCGGGTCATCACCGGGATCGACGCGGTCGTGAACAGCTCTTCGGTGCCGCCGAGGCGGGCCCCCCAGGAGATCTCCCGCCCGTACCGGAACTGCCCCTGACGGGCGATCTCGATCCGGGCCTCGCGGGTGTCCTCACGGAACCGGGCAATGCGCCCGGCCTCGGCCGCGGCCACCGCGGCCGCGTCCTGCGGGTCGGTGTTCTCCACGGCCGGGAGCTCTCCGACGATGAGGATCTCGTCCCGATCGACCGTGACGGTCGGCGCCCCGACGAACCAGTCGCTCGGCAGACGACCGGCAAACCAGCCGGCCGCGTCCGAAGCGTCCGGACCTTCCGGAGCCGGGCCGCGTCCGCGACCACGGGGGCCGAAGCCGCCGCGTCCGCCGAAGCCCGGGCCGAAGCCGGGACCGCGTCCCCGACCGCCCTTGCCGCCCGGACCGCGCGGGCCGTCTTCACCTTCCGGGCCGGGGCCTTCCGGCCCGAATCCGAACCGCGGGCCACGCCCGTGACCTCGTCCACCGTGACCACCAGGGCCGAACGGACCGCGTCCGTCACCGAACTCGGGTCCGAAGGCCGGCCCGCCCGGGCGACCGAACTGGCCTTGAGCAGAGTTGAAATGTGTCTTCATGGTGCTTCTCTCTTCTTCTCGCTGCCGCCGCTGGCTCGCGGCCGCATTTGATTACAACGTTACAGCCGTTACAACGGCTCGACAAGGTCGATTTGTTCCGGGAGGAAGAGTCACGGCCGGAGGACGTGCGGGGTCGGCCCCGACGTCCCGAACGGGCTTTGGCGGTCAGCCCGACGGAGGCGATATCGGCAGATCAGGCCCGCTCAAGGCAGAGGACGGCGACGGTGTGCTCCGGCGCGTCCGGTTCGCGGGCCGGCCGCACGGGCCCCGGTCGTGCCCGATCCGGTCCGATGATTACAACGTGTGGTCAGCGAGGCCGAGACAGCAGGGCGAGGACCTCCGCCGCCGATGTCACGGGCCGGTCGCAGACAAAGCCGCGGCACACGTACACGGCCGGACGACCGTCGAGGAGGTGGCGATCAGCCAGGAGAGCGGAGGAGTCCGGCTCTCCGGCCACGACCACTGCGCCGCCCGGCGCGTGGGCGCGCACCAGGGCGACCAACTCGTCGCGGGCCGGACCAGGGTGGCCGGCCACCGCGATCTGGAGCGGCCCGGCGACCAGCGCTTCGGCGACCGCCAGGTGCCATCCGGCCGACCGGGGCACTCGCAGCATCAGTGTGGAGACAGAAGCCATCGCGCGCTCGGCGATCCGCGTGTAGTCGGTCCGGCCGGTCAGTGCCCCGGCGGTGACGAGTGCGTCGGCGATGGACGAGGCGCCGGACGGGGCGGCCCCGTCACCCGGATCCCGCGGACGCAGGAACAACGTTTCCGCGTCGTCGGCGGTGTCGTTGAATCCGCCGTCCGGGGCGACGAACCGGGCCACCACCAGATCCAACACCGCCGATGCCTCGTCCAGCCACCGTTGATCGCCGTCGGCCTGGTACAGGGCCAGCAACGCGCCGGCCAGGTCCGCGTGATCGACCAGGACAGCGGCCCCGGGGCCGACCACGCCGTCGCGGGACGAACGACGCCACCGGCCGTCGACTCGATGCACCGCCAGCAGGTACCGGGCCGCATCGGACGCCGCGGCGATCCAGTCCCCGCGTCCGGCCGAAGCGCCGGCTTCGGCCAGGCCGCGGATGGCCAGGCCGTTGCTGCGCAGCACGATCAGGTCGTCCCGACCGGGCTGCGGGCGGATCGTCCGAGCCGCCAGCAGGGCCGTCCGGATCCGGTCGAACCACGCGCCGTCCACCGGATCGGCCGGCAACCGGAGGACGGCACCGGCCAGGGCCTCGTCGTGATCCGCACGGTCGAGGCCGAACACGGCCGCGGCCCTGGCACCGTCCTCCTGGCCCAGCACCTGGTCGAAGTGCGCCCGCGTCCACAGATAGGTGGCGCCCTCGACACCGGCCGTGTCGGCGTCGAGCGAAGCGGCGAACGCACCGGTCGAGGTCCGCAGACCGGAGAGCAGGAACTCGGCCGTCCGCGCGACGACGTCGGTCGAGAGCGTCGAGCCGGTCAGCCGGGCGTGGTGGGCATAGACCGAAAGAAGCAACCCGTTGTCGTCCAGCATCTTCTCGAAATGCGGTACGTGCCAGCGGGAGTCGACGCTGTACCGGGCGAAGCCGCCGCCCAGCTGGTCGTAGATGCCGCCCCTGGCCATCTGTTCCAGGGTGCGACCGGCGCTGCGCAGGGACGGTTCGTCCCCGGTCCGCTCGTACTGCCGCAGCAGGAACTCGCAGACCATCGACGGCGGGAACTTGGGCGCCCCCGGGAACCCGCCGTTGACCTGGTCCATCTGTCCGACCAGCGATTCGGCGGCCAGGGTGAGCTCATCGCCGTCCAGCGGCCCGGCCCCGGACACCTGCCCGGTGGACATCGCCGCGCCCACCCCCACCTCGGCCAGTGAGGCCCGGATCTTCGCCGCCGTTTGCAGGACTCCGGACCGGTCGTCCGTCCAGGCCGCGGTGAGCCCGGCCAGCACCTGCCGGAAGGACGGCAACCGGTGCGCCGGCTCCGGCGGGAAGTACGTTCCCGCATAGAAGGGCTCCCGGTCCGGCGTGAGGAAGCAGGTCATCGGCCAGCCGCCGGACCCGGTGAGCGCCTGGGTGGCCGTCATGTAGACCGCGTCGACGTCCGGGCGTTCCTCCCGGTCCACCTTGATCGCCACGAAGTCGCGGTTCAGCTGGGCGGCGACTGCGGGATCGGAGAAGGATTCGCGCGCCATCACGTGACACCAGTGGCACGACGCGTACCCGATCGACAACAGGACCGGCACGTCGCGCCGCTTCGCCTCGGCGAAGGCCTCGTCGCACCAGGGCCACCAGTCGACCGGCTGACCGGCGTGCTGCCGGAGGTAGGTGGATGTGGCCAGGGCCAGGCGGGACCCGCTCAAGTCAGGACGAACCGGCCGGCGGTGCGGGGTCGGCGTCCGCCCCGGTCGTGCTCGGTTCGGTTCGCGGACCGTCGGCCTCGGCACCGGGGGTCCCCACGGTGGAGAACGACTCCGGCACCTTGCGGATGTTCCGGTTCAGGGACTTGACCAGGAAGTAGACCGCGACGCAGAGCAGGACGATGACCAGCAGGCCGACCGGCGCCGCCTCACCCCACTCGGGCCCCTTGCCGGTGGTCTGGTTGACGTCGCTCGGACTGTTGCCACCGTCGGCCAGAAAGCCCTGGACCGACACCGCCAGCTGCGTGACCGCGTTCATGACTCCACCCGGTCCCGAACGCCGGCGAAGAGATCGTCCTCCGGCACTTGCGTGTCGACCAGCGATCGGGCCAGCTCGTAGTCGTCCGTCGTCCACACCGACGCCTCGATGTCGTGCGGAACGGCGAACCAGTGGGCATTCGGGTCGATCTGCGTCTCATGTGCCTTGAGCGCGTCGTCCCGCTGCTGGAAGAATCCGGCCACCTCGACCTTGGTGGTGGTCCGGATGCCGGGATCCGGACGGGGGTTGTCGTTGAACCGCTTGATCCACTCGTCGAAGGGCCCTTCACCGGTCTTCTCCCGGACGGCCTCGTTGATGGCCAGCATGCGTTGACGGGAGAACCCGACGTTGTAGTACAGCTTCAGCGGCTGCCAAGGGTCGCCGGTTCCCGGGTAGGCATCCGGGTCACCGGCGGCCTCGAACGCCGCCATCGACACCACGTGGCAGCGGATGTGGTCGGGGTGCGGATAGCCGCCGTTCTCGTCGTAGGTCGTCATGACGTGGGGCCGGAATTCCCGCACCACACGGACCAGCGCCTCGATCTCGATCGCCGGATCCAGGGCGCCGAACGAACCCGCGGGCAGGTTCCAGGTCTCGGGGTCTCCCTCGTGGTAGCCCGAGTCCTCGAAGCCGAGCCAGGTGTGGGCGACACCGAGAATCTCGGCCGCCCTTGCCATCTCGGCGATCCGCAGGGCCGGGATGTCGACGTCGGTGTCGGCGAACTTCGGATTGAGGATGTCTCCGCGCTCGCCGCCGGTGCAGGACACGACCATCACGCCGACGCCGTCGTGGGCGTACTTGGCCAGGCTGGCGGCGCCTTTGCTCGACTCGTCGTCCGGGTGGGCGTGTACCGCCATCAGGCGAAGCGGTGCCGCTGCGGCGGCCGCCGCTCTGGCCCGTGCAGCGTCGACGATCGAATCCCGGGTGTCCATCAGGCCCTCGCTCACTTGAAACGTCCATCCTTTGCGTCCGGGCGGGTCACCGCCTCGTCACCCATCATTGTCCCCCGACCCGGCCGGTCCATTGACCCGGCCGGCCCCAGGCCCACGCGCACGTGGTCCCCCGGGCACGCCGTCCCGCCGTCGACGACCGCCCGACGACCGGCTGCAGCCGCCCCGGCCGGCCGGTCCTCGTTTGCCGCAATTTCCGGCCGCGCGGATTGCAGCGTGTTAAACTTGCAACCATTCAGGCGGCCCTGCGAGGGCCGCCTGGCCGCTTTTCCTCGGGTCACGCAGCCGGGTAAACCTCCGGGTACGGCAACGCGCCCGGGCTCTGCCCACCCGAACCTCGGGGCAGTTCGCGTGAGGAAGAGCCCTGCGGGGACGGTGCATCGCGCAAGAACGTTGGCATTTCCAGTAGTGCCCCTTTGGATTCCACAATTGATCGGGTTCTTTCATACACGTAGCAAGGAGTTGACATGACCGGAACAGTCGCAACCTGGCTGACCCAGGAGGCGCACGACCGTCTCAAGCACGAGCTCGACGAGCTGGTACTGCAGCGACCGGTCATCGCCGCGGAGATCAACGCCCGTCGCGAGGAGGGTGACCTCAAGGAGAACGGTGGTTACCACGCGGCCCGCGACGAGCAGGCCAAGATGGAAGACCGGATCCGCAAGCTCCAGGAACTGCTGCGTGACGCCCAGGTCGGCGTCCGCCCGGCCGACGACGGCACGGTCGAGCCCGGCATGGTGGTCACCATCGCCTACGACGGGGACGACAGCGACCAGGAGACATTCCTGCTCGGTTCCCGCGAGGAGGGCACCCACGGATCGCTGCAGGTCTACTCGCCGCAGTCCCCGCTCGGCGCGGCCATCCGTGGCGCATCGAAGGGCGAATTCCGCGAGTACGCGCTGCCCAACGGCACGATCCAGAAGGTCAAGATCGTCGACGCGACCCCGTACGCGGGCTGACCCTCTCCGTCAGCCGTAGTGGCCGCACCCGGGACCGGGTGCGGCCACTGCTCGTTGCCGGGTGTTCAACGGTGGTCGATCACCCGGTATCGGGCTTCGGCCAGGCGTTCCAGCAGCTCGTCGCGGTGGGAGGGCCCGCGGCATTCCAGCCGCAGGTCGACCTCCACGTCGCCCAGGGCCAGCGAACTGCCGAGCCGGGACTGCTCGACGTCGACCACCGACGCCCCGAGTTCGCCCACCAGGGCCAGCAGGCGGGCGAGTGATCCGGGACGGTCGGAGATCTCGATGCGCAACGAGAGGAACCGTCCGGCCGCGACCAGGCCGTGCTGGGTGACGTGCAGCAGCACCAGCGGGTCGATGTTTCCGCCGGAGAGCACCGCCACCACCGGCGGCGTGAACATCTCCGGCGTCGCCATGATGGCGGCCACCGCCGCCACCCCGGCCGGTTCGACCACCAGCTTCGCCCGCTCCAGACACAGCAGCATGGCCCGGGAGAGTTGATCCTCCGACACCGTCACGACGTCGTCCACCAACTCGCTGACGTGCGTGTAGGTCAGCGCGGTGGGTTCGCCGACGGCGATGCCGTCGGCCAGGGTGGACATCTTCATCAGACGGACCGGATGCCCGGCGGCCAGCGAGCCCGGCCAGGCCGCGGCCTGTTCGGCCTGTACCCCGACGATCTTCACATCGGGCCGCGTTGCCTTCACGGCGGCGGCGATCCCGCTGATCAGGCCGCCACCTCCGGCCGCCACCACGATGGTGGCCACGTCGGGCACCTGCTCGAGGATCTCCAGTCCGACGGTGCCCTGGCCGCGCAGGATGTCCGGATGGTCGAACGGGTGCACCAGGACCGCCCCGGTCCGCGCGGCGAACGCCCGCGCCTCGATCAGTGACTCGTCGAGCGTCTCGCCGTGCAGGTGCACCGTGGCTCCGTAGGCCCGGGTGGCCGACAGCTTCGCGATGGACGCGCCGACCGGCATGTAGACCGTCGCCTGGCACCCGAGCAGCGCCGCGGCCAGGGCCACCCCCTGCGCGTGGTTGCCGGCGCTGGCCGCGACCACCCCGTTCGCCCGTTCCGCGTCGGTGAGCCGGGAGATCCGGGTGTAGGCGCCGCGGATCTTGAACGATCCGGTGCGCTGGAGGTTCTCGCACTTGAGGTACACCGGCCCGCCGACCAGCAGGTTCAGTGGCCGCGAGGACTCCATCGGGGTGTACCGGATGACGCCCTCCAGCAGGGCCGCGGCCTCCTGGATCTCCTCGACGCCGATCATGCGTACCTCGGCCGCGCTCAACACAGGTTCGGTCATCACCGCATCCTGCCAGCCCCGGCCGTATCCGCAACGCTAGGCGTGCGGCCAGTAGCTGTCCGGTTGCAGCACCACCGCGGCCGCACCGATGAGGCCGGCGTCTCCGCCGAGCAGGGCCGGGATGACGCGCGGGGAGGACGCGTAGCCCAGGCCAGCGAACTTGGCGTACCCGTCGGCGATCGGATCGAACAGCAGCGATCCGGCCCCGGCCACACCCCCGCCGATCACCACCACGTCGAGGTCCAGCAGGGTCACGGCGCCGGCCACGGCCAGTCCGATCGCCTCTCCGGCCCGGCGGAAGGTGGCCAGTGCGATCGGGTCGCCCCGGCGGGCCGCGGCAGCCACCGCCCCGGCGTCCGGCACATCCAGACCGTGGGCCCTGGCCCACCCGGCGATGCTGGTCCCGCTGGCCACCGCCTCCAGGCATCCGATGCCGCCGCACACGCAGGGCGGCCCGAACGGATCGACACTGATGTGGCCGATGTGGCCCGCGTTCCCGGTGGTGCCCGGCACCACCCGCCCGTCGATGATGACGCCACCGCCGATACCCGTGGAGACGACCATGCCGAGCACGTTCCGGCGTCCGCGGGCGGCGCCGCGCCAGTGCTCGCCCACCGCCACCGCCACCGCGTCACCGAACATCCGTACGCCGAGGCCGTACCGCTCGACCAGGCGGTCGCGCAGCGGGAAGCCGCGCCAGGCCGGAATGTTCACCGGGGACACCGTGCCGGCGTCCCGGTCGAGCGGGGCGGCCGTGGCGATGCCGACCGCCGGCATCGGCAGCGGCTGGTCCGACTCCAGACCCACCGCGTGCAGCACCGAATCGATGACGTCGGTCAGAGCGTCGTACAACTCCTCCGGGTTGCTGCCCTGCGGATTGCCGATGCGCCGCGACGAGACGATCTCCCCCAGCTCGGTGACGATCCCGGCTGCGAACTTCGTGCCGCCGATGTCGACGGCCAATGCGCACCGCGAGAGGTCGAGGGGCTGGCTCGATTCGCGGTCGGTGTCAGGGATCATGATCGATTCGGTGTTGATCGGCACGCGTCCATTCTCGCCCGCCCGGGTGATCGCGGTGACCGTTCGCGGCGAACCGACGACGATCAGTCGAGCGCGTCCGAGAGGTCGGCGATCAGATCGTCGATGTCCTCGATGCCGACCGACAACCGGATCAGGTCGTCCGGGACCTCGAGGCTCGACCCGGCGACGCTGGCGTGGGTCATCAGGGCCGGGTGCTCGATCAGTGATTCGACCCCGCCGAGGGACTCGCCGAGGGTGAACAACCGGGTCCGGGAGCAGATCTTCACCGCTTCCTCCCGGCCACCGACCACCCGGAACGAGACCATGCCGCCGAAGCGGTGCATCTGTCCGGCGGCGACATCGTGGCCCGGATGGGTTTCGAGGCCGGGGTAGTAGACGGTGCCGACCCGGCTGTGCGACTCGAGCAGGTCGACGATCTGCTCGGCGTTGTCACAGTGACGTTCCATCCGGACGGCCAGCGTCTTGAGTCCGCGGAGGGTCAGCCACGAGTCGAACGGACCGGCGACGGCTCCCATCGACTTGGCGTGGAAGCTGAACGCCTCCCCCAGCTCGTCGTTCGCGGTGATCAGGGCGCCCCCGACGACGTCGGAGTGGCCGCCGACGTACTTGGTCGTGGAGTGCAGAACGATGTCCGCCCCCAGAGCCAGCGGCTGCTGCAGGTACGGCGAGGCAAAAGTGTTGTCCACCAAGAGCTTCGCATCGGCGTCGCGGGCGATGGCGGCCAGCTCGTAGATGTCGGCGATACCCAGCAGCGGGTTGGTCGGGGTCTCGCACCAGATCAACCTGGTGTTGGGTCGGACGGCCGCTCGGACGGCGTCGAGGTCGGCCAACGGCACGGCCGAATAGGTGAGTCCCCACGGCACGCCGATCTTGTCGATCAGGCGGAAGGACCCGCCGTAGGCGTCAGACGGGATGATCAGGTGGTCACCGGGACGGAGGATGGCCCGGATCGCGGCGTCGGCGGCGGCCATGCCGGACGCGAACGCCTTGCCGTGGCGGCCTCGCTCGAGGCTGGCCAGGGCGAGTTCGAGCGCGGTGCGGGTGGGATTGCCGGCGCGGGAGTAGTCGTAACCGGCCCTGGTCTCGCCCACCACGTCCTGGGCGAAGGTGGAGGTCTGGTAGATCGGCACCACGACCGCACCGGTGGTGGCGTCCGGCTCCTGGCCGACGTGGATGGCGCGGGTCGCGAAGCCGTCATCGGCCGGGGTCGTCATGCGCTCAGGCTAGCGGACGCGGGCGGATGCCGGACGGACGACGAGACCCGCACGACCGACGAAAGGACGGACTTTCGTGCCCCGCCCCGGCGGTCACGTCGGCAGATAGGTCGCGGACGGCGGAAACGCCGGTTTCGCTGCCCCGACGGCGGTCACCCAACGTCCGGTGGCCGGAAGCACAGCCACCGCGAACACGACCACGGCTCCCCAGTAGAGAGACCACTGCGGGATCGCGACGCTCGATCCGTAGTGGTAGCTGAACTGGGCCACGGCCGTGGTGGCGATGGCGATCATCGCCCCGAGCACGAGGACACCGCGGCCGAGCCGGAAGGCCAGCAACACCGAACCGATGACCATCAGCAGCACGGCCGCGCCCCAGCCCACGGTCGGGATCAGGACGTACTTCGGCAACGTGGTGCCCTGGTTCGCCCTGATCTGGTCGATGAGCGCCCGTCCGTGGTCGTAGGACCAGCGGCCGAGGATCCAGCTACTGATGCCGGCCACGGTGACGGTGAGGCCGGCGGCCAGCGCGGCCGGAAGGTCGTCCTGCCGGGCGGATTCGTACGGTGCCGGTAGATAGGTCACGTCGCATCACCTCCAGCCGCGCTCGTTCCCGTCCAGGGTAGTTCGCACCGACGCCGGACGCAGCGGCGTTCAGCGGGCCTGACGCTCGTCGTACCGCCGCCGGGCTTCGAGTACGGCGGCCGTCTCGGACTCGACCAGGCTGACCAGGGCCCCCAGCCGCGCGGCGACGGGTGCGCCGAGCTCGGTCAGGCTGTACTCCACCCGCGGGGGGATCTCGGCCTGCACGTCACGATTGACCATGCCGTCCCGTTCCAGGGCCTGGAGGGTCTGGGCCAACATCTTCTCGCTGACCCCATCGACCCGCCGCCGGAGAGCATTGAACCGTCGCGGCTCCTCGGCCAGGGCCAGCATGACCAGCGCACCCCACTTGCCGGCGACGGTCTCCACGACCGACCGGGACGAGCAGCCGCGCGCGAAGACGTCGGCGATCAGCGAGGACGGGACGTCCGGAGCCGGGTCGTCCGGAGCCGGGTCGTCCGGAGCCGGGGGCCGGAGTGCGGGATGGGACACCCCAGCAAGGTACCTCCGGGATCGCCACCGTCCGCCCCTTCGGTGATCCGCATCACTAACGGAACAGGCGGCACTAACCAGGAGTTAGTGCCAGTGGACCGGTCAGCCGTCGATCCACCGCCATCATCTTCAGGGAGCACGCCATGATCGCCATCACCGGAGCCACCGGTCACCTCGGCCGCCTCGTCATCGCCGACCTGCTGAAGGCCGGTACGCCGGCCGAGCAGATCGTCGCCGTCGTCCGATCCGCCGGCAAGGCCGAAGACCTTGCCGCCCAGGGCATCGACGTTCGCGTGGCCGACTACGGCCAGCGCGACGCGCTGACCGCCGCCCTGACCGGAGTCCAGCGGCTGCTGTTGATCTCGGCCAGCGAGCCGGGCGTGCGGGTACCCCAGCACCGGAACGTCGTCGAGGCGGCCGTGGCCGCCGGGGTCGGCTACCTCGCCTACACGAGCCTGCTGCGGGCCGACACCACGCAGCTCAACCTGGCGCCGGAACACAAGGCCACCGAAGAGTTGATCGTCGCCTCGGGCCTGCCGTACACCTTCCTGCGCAACGGCTGGTACCTGGAGAACTACACCGGCGACCTGGCCGCCACCATCGCCCGGGGGACGATCGTCGGGGTGGCCGGTGACGGCCGGGTATCGGCGGCCGCCCGGGCCGACTACGCAGCGGCCGCCGCCGCAGTCCTGCTGGGCAGCGGGTTCGAGGGGCAGATCCTCGAACTCGGGGGCGACACGTCCTTCACGCTGGCCGAGCAGGCCGCCGCCTTCGCCGCCGGCGCCGGAACGCCCGTGGTCTATCAGCAGCTCACCGCGCCGGCCTACACCGAGGTGCTGACCGGCGCCGGCCTCCCGGCCGGTGTGGCCGAGTTCGTGGTCGGCATCGATCAGGCCATCGCGCGCGGCGACCTGGAGACCGACTCCCACCAGCTCTCGCAACTGATCGGCCGCCCGACGGCCGACCCGATCGAGTTCTTCAGGGCCGCCGCGGCGCAGGCCGTGTCAGCCGGTTAGGAAGTTGAGCAGGTCGGCCCGGGTGAGCACCCCGGCCGGCTTGCCGTCGTCGATCACCATGACGGCGTCCGAACGCTCCAGTGCGGCGCGGATGGACGGGATCTCCTCGCCCGAGCCGACCAACGGCAGCGGCGCCGCCATGTGGGACGACACGGCGTCGGCCAACGTGGCCCGTCCGGTGAACAGGTCCTCCAGCAGCGCCCGTTCGGAGACCGAACCCACCACCTCGCCCGCCATGACGGGCGGTTCGGCCGACACCACCGGCATCTGCGATACGCCGTACTCGTGCATGATCTCCACGGCGTCGCGGACGGTCTCGTTCGGATGGGTGTGCACCATGGACGGGAGCTCGCCGCTCTTGCGGCGCAGTACGTCCCCGACCGTGGTGTGCCCGTCCTGGGTGAGGAATCCGTACGACGCCATCCACTCGTCGTTGAAGATCTTGGACAGGTAGCCCCGGCCGCCGTCGGGCAGGAGGACGACCACCACGTCGTCCTCGGTCAGGTGCTGGGCGACCCGCAACGCGGCGGCGACGGCCATTCCGCAGGAGCCGCCGACCAGCAGGCCCTCCTCGCGGGCCAACCGCCGGGTGACGGCGAACGACTCGGCGTCGGACACGGCGACGATCTCGTCCGTCACCGTCGGGTCGTAGGCGCTCGGCCAGAAGTCCTCTCCGACCCCTTCCACCAGGTACGGGCGCCCGGTGCCGCCGGAGTAGACCGATCCCTCCGGGTCGGCGCCGATCACGCGCACCGCGCCCCCGGACATGTCCTTCAGGTAGCGGCCGGTGCCGGAGATGGTGCCTCCGGTGCCGACGCCGGCCACGAAATGGGTGACCTTGCCGTCGGTGTCGGCCCAGATCTCCGGGCCGGTCGACTCGTAGTGCGACGCCGGATTGGCCGGGTTGGCGTACTGGTTGGGCTTCCAGGCCCCCGGGGTCTCACGGACCAGTCGATCGGAGACGGAGTAGTAACTGTCCGGGTCTTCCGGAGCGACGGCGGTCGGGCAGACGACCACTTCGGCCCCGTAGGCCCGCAGGACGTTCCGCTTGTCCTCGCTGACCTTGTCCGGGCAGACGAAGATGCAGTGGTAGCCGCGCTGCTGCGCGACCAGGGCCAACCCGACGCCCGTGTTACCGCTGGTCGGCTCGACGATGGTGCCGCCCGGCCGGAGTTCACCGGACTTCTCCGCCTCGGTGATCATCTTGAGGGCGATCCGGTCCTTGACCGACCCGCCCGGATTCACGTACTCGATCTTGGCCAGGATCAACGGCTTGAGCCCGGCGGCGAGGGAGTTGAGCTTGACCAACGGGGTGCCGCCGACCAGGTCGACGACGGACTGGGCGTAGCGCACGTGAGAGATCTCCTTGTCGGCGCGTCGCGCCAGTTGCTTTCGGACGGTCTGCTTGGGATGGCCACCGCTCGGACGGCACCGGAACAGCCTCTGCCGAAGGGTCCAACGACCGGCAGGTTCCGTTCTCGGCATGCGCGGCGTCCCTCGCCACGTTGCGCCCTGTGTAAGCAGGTTAACGGGCCGCCATCGCCCGGACCACCAACGGCAACCCCCGATCGGCAGCCCGGTGGGCACAGGCACCTCCGGCCGGCGGGGGCGGATCACGCCCGACCCCTCCGCGTGACACCGGGTATCGATCAGGACGACAAAGGAGCACAATTGTTCCTCTCGGTCGCTGACCTGATCTCGCCGGCCGGGTGAAGAGGGCTCGAACGCAGGAAAGAAGTGACGTTCATGGGGCAGAGATCCGGCGCCGGCGTCCGGGTGGGGAACCAGCGGCGCGGAGTGTCCAGCCGGGCGATCGTCGCCACAGCGGCGGGGATCGGCGTGAGTGCCGGCCTGGTCGGCGCGGCCCTGACCGCGCTGATGACGCAGGCTCGGTCCACCGTTCGCGCCATCGAGCGGGCGGCGGTCGATTCGGCGCTGGCCGACGGGCTGATCGCATCCGCCGCCGGTATGGATCGCGAACGCATCGCCCGGCTCCCGGTGCCGGCGGCGGACGGCGTGTACGCGGCCGACGGTGCGCTCGTCCCGGATGTTCCTCCCGGTGAGAGATTCGGCGCCGCCCGGCCCCTGGTGCTGGCCATGCTCGGAGATTCGACGTCGGTCGGATACGGCACTCGCCGGGCCGAGGAGGTGCCCGGCGTCCTGCTCGCGAGAGGCGTGGCCGCCGCCCTGGACCGGCCGGTCCGGTTGCGGACCCACGGTCGCAGCGGCAGCGGCGCCGCCGACCTCCCCCGTCAGCTGGCCGAGGCCTTACCGGGCGCCCCGGATCTCGCGGTGATCGTGGTGGGTGCCAACGACATCCGGGACAAAGTGCCGCCGGGCCGGTCGGCCGACCACCTGGGTGACGCCGTCGCCGCCCTCCGGGCCCAGCGCATTCCGGTCGTCGTCGGGACGTGTCCGGATTTCGGGGTGATCGGGCCGATCCCCCAGCCGCTGCGGTCGGTGCTGCACTCCTGGTCCGTTCTGCTGGCCACCCTGCAGGAGCGGGCCGTGCTGGCGGCCGGCGGCCGGCCGGTGGCAATCGGACGGCTGGTCAGCCCGGACTTCGCCCACGACCCGGAACTGTTCGCCGGCGACCGCTTCCACCCGTCGGGCGCCGGCTATGCGAAGGCCGTGGCCGCACTGCTACCGGTCGCGATCCAGGAACTGCGAGGCACGGCCGCCGCGCTCGACGGCGATGTCGTGGCCTGAGCGCGAGACGTCCGGGCCGACATCAGCGCAGTCGGAGCGCGCCGCCCAGGTCCAGCAGGACCGCCTCGACAGCCTCGGTCGAACAACCGGACCCCAGAGCGTCAGCAGCGAGGACGAACAACTGGTCGGCCAGCGCGTGGGGACCGACGTCCGGCACGTCCGGGCGGGCGAGGCCGTCGCTGTCGGAGGCCATCGCGGCCAGCCGGCGCAGGGTCACGCGGGCCAACTCGATCCGGTCACCGTGCTGCCAGGACGAGACGTTCCAGGCCCACAGCCGCCGGAACAGATCGGTGAGCTGCGGGCCTGGAGTGGTCGTCGAGGTCAATTGTCGCGGAGGTTGGCCAGCAGGCGCAGGATCTCCAGGTACAGCCAGACCATGGTGACCATCAGACCGAATGCGGCATACCAGGCGTAGCTGGCCGGTGCCCCGACCTTGATGGCCTTGTCGATCTGGTCGAAATCGAGCAGAAAGCTCAGCGCCGCGATGACGATGATGACCAGCGAGATGATGATCGACATGGTGCTGCCGTCACGCAGGTGGGTGTTCACCCCGAACAGGCTGGCGATCAGGTTGAACACGACCAGTACGACGACGCCGATCATGGCGCCGATCAGCATCTTCGTGAACTTCGGGGTGACCCGGATCGCGCCCGTCTTGTAGACGATCAACATGCCGGCGAATACCCCGAGCGTTCCGACCAGGGCCTGCAGACCGACCCCGGCGTACTGCGGGATGGATTCGAAGACGCCGGTGATGCCGCCAAGGGCGAGGCCCTCGGCCACCGAATAGCCCAGGATCAGAGCCGGATTCGTCGACTGCTTGAAGATGATGACCAGGGCGAGGACCAGCCCGACGATCATCGCCGGGGCGATGAGGCCCCAGGTGAGGTTGATCGACATCGCCACGACGGCCGACACGATTCCGACACCAAGGACGGTGGCCGTCTTGGCCACCACGTCGTCCAACGTCAGGAACCGCTCACGGGCCGGGGCACCGGTGGACGGCTGCGCGTACATCTGCTGCAGGTAGGCCGCACTCGGGGCACCCTGCTGCGCCGCGCCCGGCTGCTGGTTCAAGCTGCGGAAAGCGGGATTACTGCTCTGCACGACTTCACTCCCTCGGACGAACCGGCCGCACATCACTTCCGCCGGCCCTGTGGCCGATCTGTGCGGTCACCATGTCAACGCCAGCGGCAGCGACGAAGTTCCCAACCGTAGACCGGCGACCGTGGGGCCGCGACCGGCGGTGCCCGACGGAGCGGCACGACCGTGGGCCGACTGCTAGGGCAACGGCTCGGCTAGTGCGGCCGGGGCAGAATTCGCATCCGCGAAATGACCGGAAGCGCCATGGCGACACCGAGACCGAACGTTAGGAAAAACGGAATGAGCCACTCCCAGATACCGCCGTACCGCTCCTGAAGCCGCTCACCGCCGAAGACTCCGAACCCCAGATACCCAACGGCCAGGAGCGTCCAGGATTTCCAACCTTGGGTGTGAGTGCCAGGGCAGTTCCGTCCAATACGCTGCCCCGGGTATCGACGTAACCACAACAGACCGGACGCGAGCGCAAGAAGCCAGCCGACGAAGACGAATACCCAGCCGAGCGCCATGACGAGGATTACGCACGGGCCGGGTTCGAGATGCTCTCCACCGGCCCCGCAGCGGGTCCAAGTGAGCCGGTGGCCCTGTATCAGGTCGGCGAGGCCGCGCCACCGGGTCGATTAGGTGCTGCTCAGTGCCCCCGGCGGGACTCGAACCCGCACTGCACCGATTTTAAGTCGGTCGCCTCTGCCGATTGGGCTACGAGGGCCAGCAACCTCTGGCGTCAGCGTAGATGCTGCCCACCGCGGCCGACGCACCGTTTCCGCTCGGCGTCGTCTTCCACGCGACGCCGTCGGATCGGCGTCCGAGGCCCAGCACACGAGCGGCGCCGCCGGCCAGGACGTGTCCTTGGCCGGCGGCGCCGCTCGTCAATCGGGTACCCGGGACGGCTCCGACCCCCGACGGTCCGGAGCAGCCCGGGAGTCATCAGCCCGTCAGAATCTTGCAAGCAACGGCATGGTTGTGAGAAGCGGTCACGCCCATCACGGTGACACAGACCCGGTTGCCGCCCTTCCGCAGAGCAAAGCCGGCCCGGAACCCGTGTTTGCCGGGCACGCCGAACACCGAGGACGGCCCCGACGACGGCAAGTTGGCGGCCACTCGGTGCTTGACCCCGTTGACGGTCACCGAGACGGCGACCGAACGAGCCGGAGCGGCATTGTCGAAGGTCCAGCCGGCCACCACCGCGCGACCACCGATCGACTTCATGGAGGTGCGCTCGCGGATCTTCACCGGGACGTTGACGACCTTGCAGCCCAGAACGCGGGCCGGACTCGAGCCCATGGCGACGAGGGTGACACAGACTCGCTTCCGGCCCGACGACGACGCGATGGCGACCGAATAGCCATGGGCTCCGGCGACGTGCGTCGACCGGTTCACGTCCGCCCGGCGGGTTGCCGCCTTCCAGGTGGTGGTCCAGTTGTTGATCGTCACTTTCACCCGGCTGGTTGCGCGCGGATGGTTGGCGTCGAGCGCCCAACCGGTCACGATCAAACGCCCCGACGCGGCGTCGTAACGAACGCTGTCGAGGTGCGCGCGCTGCTGCGCCGGAAGTACTTTCGGCGCGGCCCGGACGGTGGCAACTCGGGCCGGCCCACCGGAACCACCCGCGGGGAGACCGACGATGCTCGCGCACGTCCACGGGCTCCAGCCGCGCTGCTGCCAGAGCTTGTAGGCAAGGGCGTCCTGGGTAGCCGCACTGGCGTTGCTCGGCAGTCCGCTGCCGCCGATACTCTGCCAGGTGCCGAGATCGAACTGGTAGGCGCCGTAATAGCCGTTACCGGTATTGGTGGAGTAGTTACCACCTGATTCGCAGTTGCGGAGTTTCAGCCAATCGCCCGCGGACGGCTCGGCACTGGCCGAGCCAATCGTCGCGACGACAACTCCCGTGGCAACGAGTACCGAGATCGCACCCGCGATCACCCGATTGCGGCGTAATCTCGCCCGAACGCGGGCGCGCTTTTCGGTGCGCGGTTCCGTTGACAACTCATCATGCAGATGCATCAAGTCGGCTCTCTTTCAGGTCAGCTCTCGCAGGTCAGACCCCCTGGCAGTGCGTGACTCCTCCAAGCGGCCGGCCGGACCGCACCGGGTACGTTACCTGAATGAGATAGAAAAGTTGCAATCCGGTGCCCAGAAACTTTTGAACGACGCGTGATCGACGACAGAATTGATCATGAAAGTCCGAGAACTTCGAATATGACGCCGTGCGAAACATTCCGGACCGGACAACGGACCACGGGGTCGGTTCTTCCCGTCGTCACCAGGGGAAATCGACCCGGCCCGACACCCGACCATCGCCCGTCGGCGGACCGATCCACGGCGCACCGGACCACTCAGGCGAGGGACAACGCGAGCCCGTCCAAAATGTCGTGTTCGGAGACTGTGATCTCCTCCACAGCCCCCGGAGCGACCCGTTCCCGCACCAGCGACACCAGGGTGGACAGGACGAGGGCACCGCCCCCGATGACATCCACCCGGCCGGGGTGCATGTAGCCCAGTGCCGCCCTGTGCGCGCGAGTGGCGCCCAGCAGGGTGTCCGCCACCTGGTGGACCCGCGATGCCGGGATGTGGGCGAGATGGATGCGGTCGGGATCGTAGGTCGGCAGCCGCAGGGCCGCCGCGGCCACCGTCGTCGCGGTACCGGAGACGGGCACGAGTCGACGGACGGAACGCACCGGCAACTGGTCGAGGCCGTCGCCGAGCACGGCCCTGGCCCACTTCTCCGCCTCACGCCGCTCGGCCGCCGTCGGCGGATCGCCGCGGAGCACCCGCTCGGTGATCCGCACGCAGCCGATGTCCAGACTCACCTCCCCGGCGATGACGATCCGGCCGTCCACCACCGAGCCGACGACCATCTCGGTCGACCCACCACCGATGTCCACCACCAGGAACGGCCCGGTGGACGGATCGAGATCGCCAACGGCGCCGCGGAACGACAGCGCCGCCTCCTCGGCTCCGGTGATCACCTCGGGCTCCTGTCCGAGCGTCGAGGTGACCATGGCCACGAAGTCGGCACGGTTGTCGGCGTCGCGGGTGGCCGACGTCGCCGCCATCCGTACCTGCACCGCCCCTTCGGCCCGCAGGATCGCCGTGTAGGCGGCCAGTGCGCTCCACGTGCGGTCGATGGCCGCCGGCGACAGCCGACCGGTCGCGTCAACCCCCTCCCCGAGGCGGACCACCCGCATCTCCCGGTGCACGTCGGTGAGCCGCACGGCTCCGTCGACCACGGTCAGGTCAGCGACCAGAAGACGGATCGAATTGGTGCCGCAGTCGATGGCCGCCACCCGTCGTGAAGACCCCGGATCGGCGGTCGCGCTGTGCTTACCCATACCAACTCAACTCAGCCGACTCCCGTCGCTCGGTAGAACCCTTCGATGTGGGCGGCGACCAGTTCGGCCGCCACCACCGGGTTCCCGGCGGCCACGGCGTCCAGCATGCCCGTGTGCTGGGTCCGCAGGAGACCCGCCATCTCCGGCCATCCGGGGCCGTCGTCCCGCCCGCGGGACGACGGCCCCGACGCCGGCAGAGAATCCTTGTCGGGTGCGGGCGGCAACGCCGCCACCGCTTGCGTCACGTAGCTCTCGATGCCCTCCCGCATGGCCGACATGATGGCCGTGATCACCACGTTCCCGGCCAGCCGGGCCAACTCCACATGAAAGCGGGTGTCCAGGGCCAAGAACTCGGTGGCGCCCAGTTCTGGGGCGTCCATCGCGCTCAGCAACGTCCGCGCCGGGCCGAGATCGAGGGCCTGTGCCGTGCCCAGTGCGATGGCCTGTGCGGTGGCTGCCTCGCGCAGCGCCCACGATTCGATCAACACCCGGGTCGCGACCAGGTCCCCGACCGGAAGATGTCGGCTGGCCAGGTGCCAGCGCAGCGCGGCACCGATGGGTGCGGCCGGGTCGGAGATCAGGATCGCTCCCGCCTCCGGCCCGGATCCGGCGGCCGTGCGGATCAGCCCCATCGCCTCGAGCACGCGGATCGCCTCTCGCACGCTGGCTCGGGAAACGCCGTACCGCTCGGCCAGGACGCGCTCCCCCGGCAGCCGGCCACCGACCTGCAGGCGACCACCGGCCAGGTCGGCCTCGATCCGGGCCAGCACCGTCTGATAGCTCCGGGCCACCGGACGAGCTGTCATTCTTCGGGGCTCCTCGGGGATTGCCTACATGGTCCGACCTCACTATCCTACTGTGGTCTGACCACACCAGGCCGGACGTACGCCACCGGTCCGTGGCCGGTACCCGCGCCCCATCCGCCGCTCCCAGCTCATCTGGAGTCCGTCCATGCGCATTGCGCTCGTCGCCACGTGTCTGGCCGACGCCCTGTTCCCCGGGGTCGCCATCGCCACCACCCACCTGCTGGAGCGGCTCGGTCACGAGGTGGTCTTCCCGGCCGACCAGACCTGTTGCGGGCAGATGCACATCAACACCGGGTACCTGGACGAAGCCGTCCCGGTGGTGCGTCATCACGTCGATGTCTTCGACCCGGCCGAGTTCGATGTCGCCGTCGCACCATCCGGGTCGTGCGTTGGTTCGATCCGGCACCAACACGCCATGGTGGCTCGACGGGCCGGCGACACCGACCTCGAGCGCCGGGCGAAGTCATTGGCCGACAAGACTTTCGAGCTTTCCGAGCTGCTGGTCGACGTTCTCGGGCTGACCGACGTCGGGGCCTACTACCCGCACCGCGTCACCTACCACCCGACCTGCCACTCGCTGCGGATGCTGCGCGTCGGCGAGAAGCCGTTGACCCTGCTGCGCAACGTCAGCGGGATCGATCTGGTCGAGCTGCCCAACGCCGATCAGTGTTGCGGGTTCGGCGGGACCTTCGCGCTCAAGAACCCCGAGGTGTCCACCGCGATGCTGGCCGACAAGATGTCCGACGTGCTGGCCACCAAGGCCGAGGTGTGCTCGGCCGGCGATTCGTCGTGCCTGATGCACATCGGCGGCGGTCTGAACCGCTTGCGAACCGGGGTCCGCACCGTCCATCTGGCCGAGATCCTGGCCTCCACCCGGTCCGCCGCGCCCCGAGCCGCCGATTCCCAGGCCACCACGGTGACGGTATGACGACGTTCCTGGGCGTGCCCATTCGGCGTTCGACCGGGACGGAGAGTCCGCTGCGCGGCACCGAGACCTTCCCGGTCGCGGCCAGGCGGGCCGTCGGCAACACGGTGCAGCGGCGCAACCTCGGCCGGGCCACGGCCACCATCCGGGCCAAACGGGCGGCCGTGGTGGACGAGGTGCCGGACTGGGAAGCACTGCGCGACACCGCATCCGCAGTGAAGGCCGACGTGATGGCCCGGCTTCCGGAACTGCTGGAACAGCTGGAGGCGGCGGTCACCGCCCGCGGCGGCACGGTGCACTGGGCGGCCGATGCGCTGCAGGCCAACCAGATCGTGACCGAGCTGGTCAAGGCCACCGGCGCCGATGAGGTGGTCAAGGTCAAGTCCATGGCCACTCAGGAGATCGGGCTGAACGAGTACCTGGAAGAGCAGGGCATCGCGGCGATCGAGACCGACCTGGCCGAGTTGATCGTCCAGCTGGGCCACGACAAGCCGTCGCACATCCTGGTGCCGGCCATCCACCGCGGGCGGGCGGAGATCCGGGACATCTTCCTGGCCGAGATGCAGGACGCACCATCCGATCTGACCGACGAACCCCGAGTGCTCGCCATGGCCGCCCGGGCCCATCTGCGGCGCAAGTTCCTCTCGGCCAAGGTCGCCGTCTCCGGCGCGAACTTCGGGATCGCCGACACCGGGACCCTGGCCGTGGTCGAGTCCGAGGGCAACGGGCGGATGTGTCTGACCCTGCCCGACACCCTGATCACCGTCATGGGGATCGAGAAGTTGCTGCCGACCTTCGACGATCTGGAGGTGTTCCTGCAACTGCTGCCCCGCAGCTCGACCGGCGAGCGGATGAACCCGTACACCTCGCTGTGGACCGGCGTCACCCCGGGCGACGGCCCGCAGGACTTCCACCTGGTGCTGCTGGACAACGGACGGACCAACGCGCTGGCCGACGAACTCGGCCGCACCGCGTTGCACTGCATCCGCTGCTCGGCCTGCCTGAACGTCTGCCCGGTGTACGAACGGGCCGGCGGCCACGCCTACGGTTCGGTCTATCCCGGGCCGATCGGGGCGGTCCTGACCCCGCAGCTCACCGGCATGGCCGGGCACGACGACGTGAACTCCACCCTCCCCTACGCGTCGACCCTCTGCGGGGCCTGTTTCGATGCCTGCCCGGTGAAGATCGACATCCCGACCATGCTGGTGGAACTCCGTGGTCGCGCCGTCGATGCCGACCGCGGCCACGGACTTCCCGGCGGCTGGGCCGCCGCCATGAAGGCGGCCTCGTGGGTGATGTCCAACGAGAAGCGTTTCGCCGCCGCCGAATCCCTGAGCAAGGCCGGCCGGGTGCTGGCCGGCAAGAAGGGCCGGATCAGCACCCTGCCGTTCCCGCTGTCGGCCTGGTCGACCAGCCGCGACCTTCCGGCCCCACCCAAACAGACGTTCCGGCAGTGGTGGCGGGACGATCACGTCGCCCCGGCACCGGTTGCCGGAGAAGGAGACCCGTCGTGACGACGCCCCGGTCGACCACCCGGTCGGCCATGCTCGACCGGATCCGGGCCGCGGTGGCCGCCGGGTCACCGGCCGTCGCCCCCGGTCCGGTTCCCCGGGCCTACCAACGAGCGGGTACCAACGCCCCCGGCTCCGAACAGGTGCTGGACCTTCTCGTCGACCGGCTCCTGGACTACAAGGCCGAGGTCACCGTGGTCGGCTCGACCGCCGAGCTGCCGGCCGCGGTGGACGTCGCCCTTGGCTGGGCCCGGTCGGTGGTGGTACCGGCCGGGTTGCCGGAACCGGCCCGTGCCGGGTCCGCCGCCGGCGGACGCACGGTCGTGGTCGACTCCGATCCCGCCGTCCTCACCCCGGTCGAGCTCGACCGGATCGATGCCGTGGTCACCGGAGCGACGGTGGCCATCGCCGTCACCGGAACGATCATCCTGTCCGGCCGGGGCGACGAGGGGCGCCGGGCCATCAGCCTGGTTCCCGACCTACTGGTGGTGATCGTCCGGCTGGAACAGATCGTCGAAACGGTGCCCGACGGTCTGCGTCGCCTGACGCCGACCGCGCCGCTGACCATGATCTCCGGGCCGTCGGCGACCAGCGACATCGAACTCTCCCGGGTCGAGGGCGTGCACGGTCCCCGCACCCTCCGGGTCCTGATCACCCGCTGACCACCACCGAGGCTGCCAAGATGGCGGCATGACGCCGACGCATGTCGTCCTGAACCAGGTACCGCCCCTCGTCGGGGTCGACGTCACCGCAGCGGACCCGGCCCTGGCCGCGGCCGGTCCGGTGGACGAGAGCCTGCGGGAGCTGGGCTCCCTCGCCGGGTCGGCCGAGACCATCGAGGCCGCCCGGCTGGCCAACGCCTGCTCACCCGTCCTGCGGACATTCGACGGGACCGGGCACCGGATCGACGAGGTCGAGTTCCACCCGGCCTGGCACACGCTGATGCGGCATGCGGTCGGCGCCGGGCTGGCCGGAGCGACCTGGGCGTCGGCCGACCCGCACGCCCATCGACGCCGGGCGGCCGCCTTCTACGTCTGGACCCAGGCCGAGGCCGGCCATCTGTGTCCCATCTCGATGACCTACGCCGCCGTGGCCACCCTCCGCGAGTCGCCCGAGCTGATGGCGGAGTTCGGTCCGGGTCTCACCTCGCTGGTCTACCAACCGGGACTGACCGATCCATCGGGCAAGGCCGGGCTGCTGGCCGGGATGTCGATGACCGAGAAGCAGGGCGGCTCCGACGTCCGGGCCGGAACCACCAGGGCCGTCCCGGACGCGGCCGGGGGTGACATCTATCGGCTGACCGGCCACAAGTGGTTCACCTCGGCCCCGATGAACGACCTGTTCCTGACCTTGGCCCAGGCCCCGGGCGGCCTGACCTGCTTCCTGCTGCCGCGGGTCCTCCCCGGGGGCGAACGCAACACGATGGCGCTGCAGCGCCTCAAGGACAAGCTCGGCAACCGCTCGAACGCCTCGGCCGAGGTCGAGTACGACGCGGCTATGGCCCATCGGGTCGGTGACGAGGGGGCCGGCGTCCGGACCATCCTGCGGATGGTGACGATGACCCGGCTCGACTGCGTGCTCGGCTCGGCCGGTGGCCTGCGGGCGGCCCTGTCCCAGGCCACCCACCACGCCGCCCACCGGATCGCGTTCGGGCGTCGACTGGCCGACCAGCCGGCGATGACGGCTGTGCTGGCCGACCTGGCCGTCGAGTCGTGGGCGTCGACGTCGATCGGATTGCGGCTGGCCGCCGCGGTCGACGCCGGAGAGACCACACTGCTGCGGATTGCTCTTCCGGTCAGCAAGTTCTGGGTCTGCAAACAGGCCGTGCCGGCCGTGGCCGAGGCCCTGGAATGCTTGGGCGGCAACGGATACGTCGAGGAATCGGTGATGCCGCGGCTGTTCCGCGAGTCGCCGCTGAACGGCATCTGGGAGGGGTCCGGAAACGTGGCCGCGCTGGACGCCGTCCGGGCCGTTACCCGGTCCCCGGACCCGGGCGAGGCCTTGCTGGCCGAGTTGTCGCCGGCCCTCGGCGTCGACCGCCACTTCGACGCCGCAGTGACCCGGCTCCGGGCCCGGCTCCGGGACCCGGACGAAATCTCGGCCCGTGAGCTGGCCGGTTCGGCCGCCCGCCTGTTCGGGGCGTCACTGCTGCTGCGATCGGCCCCGGCGCAGGTCAGCGGCCTCTACTGCGCCACCCGGCTGGCCGGATCCGGCGCCCGGGCCTACGGCGAACTACCCCGTGGCTTCGATCTGGCGAGGATCGTCGCCGCCGTCACGCCCGGCCCCGACTGAGATCTTCTCCAGGTCGACCTCGCCGAACCGGGCCAGCAACGCGGCCCCGAGCAGGGCCAGCGTCAGCCCGATCAGGGCGACGGCCACGAACCCGGACCGGAAGGTATCGCCCAGCCAGGCCACGCCGATCGCCGACGGAACGATGGTCTCGGTGATCACCACGAACGCCATCACCGTCGTCACCGGAACCCGTTGCAGCGCCAGCCCGAAGATAAGCATGGCGATGCCGCCGCCGGCCGCGATCGCCCACAGCGCCGGCGAATAGATCAGCCGCCACCACTGGTCCGGCACCACCAGGCTGCGGGACGCGATGGCGGTGATGCCGAAGCCGAGGCCGGCGGCCGTACCGAGCAGCACTGCCGCCGGCGCCCCGGTCAGGCGCAGCCCCACCGCTCCGATCAGCCCGACCGGGACCGCCGCGGCCAGCATCACCCAGTACCAGACAGTGGCCAGGACGACGTCCTTCTCCGCGCCGGCCGACAGCGCCAGCAGCACCAGGCCCAGCCCGAGGCCGGAGATGGCAAGCCATTCCGCCCGCCTCAGCGGTGTGCCCATGAAGGCCACGATGGCGGCCGTCACGCCGACGTTGCCGGCGACGATCGCCTGGACCACGAACAAGGGCTGGTGCAGCTGCAGGGCCACGACCGAGACGACGAACCCGATCACGTCCAAGCCGATACCGATGACATACGGCAGTTGACCGAGCAGCCGGATGAACAGGCGGGGGTCGAGATTCGCGGAGGTCGTCGTCCGGCGGGCGCCGACGGCCTGCAGCACGGACGCGCTGCCATAGCAGACCGACGCGAGGACCGCGCACAGCAGTCCGAAGATCACCGTCCGACCCCTTCCGTCACCGATCGACCGCCGTTGTCCCCATCGACGAGGAGCACCTGATCACAGGTGCGAGCAGGCCGGCTCCCCGCGGAAATAGTCGCCCAAGCGATCCACCGCTTCGTCACCCAACGGGTTGACGCCCCGGCCGACGGCCAGCGAGTGCGCGACCAACACGTGCAGGCACTTCACCCGGTCCGGCATTCCGCCGGCGGTGACGGCGATCCCGAGATCGCCCAGCGCATTGCGGGTGGCCAGGTAGCTGTCGTGGGCGCGTCGGTACGCGGCGGCGAGGTCGGGGTCCTGGGCGAGACGTTCGGTCATCTCCTTCATGACGCCCTCGGACTCCATCCGGCTGACGGCCGCGTTGAGTTCCTTGCAGCACAGGTAGTACATGGTGGGAAACGGCGTGCCGTCCTCGAGCCGCGGCGATGTCAGCACGACGGCCGGCACCTGGTGCGCGCAGCGGTAGGCCACGGCCAGGATGCCCCGCGGCGGCCGTCCGAGTTCCCGCTGGAAGGCCTCGCGATCGGCATCGGTCACGGCCTGCAGATCGTTTGCGGCGCCGAAGACACCGGACTCCGCGTTCATCGCCCGGCTCCGGTTCGAGCGGCGGCCGAACTGCGCGGCGTGGTCGACTTGCCGGGCGCGGCGGCCGGCGCCGAGGGCGCGGTGGTCGGCGCGGTCGAACCGGACGTGGGGGCCGGGCCGGGCGCCTTCGTCACCGTCGGGTCGGACAGGGTGTCCCAGAGGTGCGAGTACCAGGGCGCCGCGGTGCCGGGGGTGACCGGGGACGCCGCCTTCGGTTTCGGCAGCGCCGGCGCGTTCACCACGAACACGGTGTCACCGGGCTTGACGTACTGCAGGCGCCGCTTGGCCTCGGCCGCGATGTAGGCCGGGTCGGTCAGGGCCGCCCGCTCCTCCTCGAGCGCCGCGAGCTGCACCCGGAGCTTCTGCTCGGTACTCACTTCCGCACCGAGGTCCGCGCGCTGGGTCAGGTAGTTGCGCAGCGGTACGGCCAGAGCCAGGGCCACGGCGCAGAACACCAGGCCGAGCACCGCGACCTGCTTGACCAGTTGTGAGGCACTGCGTTTGGTCTCGGCCGGTCGGCTCAGGCCGCGGACGGTGACGCCGGTGCGCCGGCGTCCGCGACGTCCGGGGGTGGCCGGCGGGGCCGTGCCGGGGCGCTTCCCGGCCGGCCGCGGCGTCGGCCCGGTCCGCGGTGGTCGCGGGGCGGACCAGCCGACCCCGGAGGCGTCGTTCCCCGCGGCCGGCGTCTGGCCGATTCCCTGCGCGTCCGGCCCGGCGGACGAGGCCGGACGCCCGGTCCGCCCTCGTGAGCTCCCACGACCGGTGCGCGCGACCGCACCGGACCGCGAGGGTCCGGTGCTGCGCGCGCGCCGGCGTGGTGTGCTGTCGGTCAAGGTCAGGCCTTGAACCGCGGGAACGCGAGTTCACCCAGGTACCGGGCCGCATCGCCGAGGTTGTCCTCGATGCGGAGCAGCTGGTTGTACTTGGCCACCCGTTCGGACCGGGCCGGAGCACCGGTCTTGATCTGGCCGCAGCTGGTGGCGACGGCCAGGTCGGCGATGGTGGTGTCCTCGGTCTCGCCGCTGCGGTGGCTCATCATGCAGCGGTAGCCGTTGTTCTGGGCCAGCGTCACCGCGTCGAGGGTTTCCGACAGGGTGCCGATCTGGTTGACCTTGACCAGAAGTGCGTTGGCGGCGCCCCGGGCGATGCCCTCTTCGATGCGGTCGGGGTTGGTGACGAACAGGTCGTCGCCGACGATCTGGATCTTGCTGCCCATCTCGGACGTCATGGCCACCCAGCCGTCCCAGTCGTCCTCGGACAGCGGGTCCTCGATGGAGACGATCGGGTAGTTCGCGACCAGCTCGGCGTAGTACTTGATCAGATCGGCCGAGGACTTCTTGGCACCTTCGAAGGTGTACGCGCCGTCGGAGTAGAACTCCGTGGCCGCCACGTCCATGGCGAACGCGATGTCCGTGCCCACCGTGAAGCCGGCCTTGGTCACCGCCTCGGCGATCAGATCCAGGGCGGCCCGGTTGGAGGCCAGGGACGGGGCGAATCCGCCCTCGTCGCCGAGCCCGGTGGACAGACCCTTGCTCTTGAGTACCGACTTGAGCGAGTGGTAGACCTCGGCGCCCCAGCGCAGGGCCTCGCGGAAGGTGGGGGCGCCGATCGGCGCGATCATGAATTCCTGAACGTCCACCGCGGTGTCGGCGTGCGCGCCGCCGTTGACGATGTTCATCATCGGGACCGGGAGGATGTGGGCGTTGGGGCCACCGATGTAGCGGAACAGTTCGAGCTCGGCCGAGTCGGCGGCCGCCTTGGCCACGGCCAGCGAGACGCCGAGGATGGCGTTGGCGCCGATCCGGCTCTTGTCCGGGGTGCCGTCGATGTCGATCAGCTTCTGGTCGATCAGCCGCTGCTCGGTGGCGTCGAAGCCGACCAGCTCGGGGCCGATCTCGTCGAGCACGGCCTCGACCGCCTTCTGGACGCCCTTGCCGAGGTAACGGCCCGGGTCGCCGTCCCGCAGTTCGACGGCCTCGTGCTCGCCGGTCGATGCACCGGACGGCACGGCCGCGCGGGCCAGTGACCCGTCCTCCAGGGCGACTTCCACCTCGATGGTGGGATTGCCCCGGGAATCGAGGATCTCGCGGGCTCCGATGAGTTCGATGGCCGCCACGGGCACATCCCTTCACTAGCGGGTTGTCATGTTTGAGCTGCCGTACTGCGAACCGGTGATCGCTCACCGGCGGCCGCGGCCACGCCAGGGACGGAGCCACGCTGCTCCATGGTCACCTTATCGGCGCGGCGGGGTTCACCGGCACCGGACTCGCCCGGTCGTCACGGCTTGCTGCGACCGTTCGGGTGGATCAGAAGGCGCGGGCGTGAAACCGATGGGCCGTTTGCCTGTGAATCGGTGGATTCGGTCGTCACGGGTACCGCCACGGGTGGATAGTGCGCTGCGAACGGCCGGGCCTGGCCGTGAAACGACCAGCGTTGGAGCCATCGATGCCCGGAACCGCCAAGAAGACCATCCCGTACTTCAGCCGTCGCCGGCTCGACCCCACCGTCCCCCACCACCCGACGGTGGTCGCGGCCTTCGAACACCGCGCCGGAAACGTGCAGCTGAAGGTGGCCGATGCCATCACCTCGTTCGCGGGATCGATGAACTTCGTCTACCTGCACATCGTGGTGTTCGGCGTCTGGATGCTCCTGGTCGAGAAGTCGCCGTGGCCGACGCTGACCCTGGTCGTGTCGCTCGAGGCGATCTTCCTGTCCACCTTCGTGATGATCGGCCAGAACCGGGCCGCGGCCTTCCAGCAGCACAAGGCGGATCACGACTTCGTCGAGCAGGAACTCGAACTCAAGACCAACACCGACCTGACCCGCGAGATCCACGTGCTGACCACGGAGCTGCACCGGCGGTTGCTGGACGACCCGACGGGCGCCGCAACCGGCACCCCGCAGGCCGCAACCGGCACCCCGCAGGCCGCAACCGGCACCCCGGGGACCGCCCCGACCGGCTGAATCAGACGCCGAGGGCGCGGAGCCGGGGTAGCACCTCGGCTCCGTAGAGCTCCAGGAATCGGGCCTGGTCCGGGCCGGGGGCATGGAAGACCAGATGCCGGAAGCCGAGATCGACGTAGTGCTTGATCTTCTCGACGTGTTCTTCCGGGTCGCTGGACACGATCCAGCGGGAGGCGGCCTGTTCCACCGGGAGCGCATCGGCCAGCCGCTGCATCTCGATGGGGTCCTCGACCCCGGACTTCTGCTCCGGGGTCAGCGCCAGCGCACCCCAGTACTTGGTGTCGTGCATGGCCTTCTCGCGGTCGTGGTCGAAGGAGACCTTCATCTCGATGAGCAGGTCGAGATCGTCCAGGGTGCGGCCGACCTTGCCCGCTCCTTCGGCCAGGGCCGGGAGCAGGGTGTCCCGGTACAGGGTGTCGGCCTTGCCGGAGGTGGTGATGAAGCCGTCGGCGATCCGTCCGGCCAGGCGGGTCGCAGCCGGGCCGGAGGCCCCGATGTAGATCGGCACCGGCTGTTCCGGCTTGTCGTAGATGGTCGCCTTGTCGGTCGAGTAGTAGGTGCCGTCGAAGGTGACCCGGTCCTCCCGCCACAGCTGCTGGATCAGCAGCACCGCTTCTTTCAGGCGGGCGAACCGCTCCTTGCCGTCGGGCCAGGTCAGGCCGAGCGGGACCTCGTTGAGGGATTCGCCCGAGCCCACGCCGAGGATGATCCGACCCGGGAACAGCAGCCCCAGGGTGGCGAAGGCCTGGGCGATGACGGCCGGGTGGTACCGGAACGTCGGGGTCAGGACCGAGGTGCCGAGGGTGATCTTCTCGGTACGGGCGCCGAGCGCCCCCAGCCAGGGCAGCGCGGCCGGAGCGTGTCCCCCGTCGTGTCGCCAGGGTTGCAGGTGGTCGGAGACGAAGACCGAATCGAATCCGGCCTGCTCGGCCAGCACGCCGAAATCGGCCAGCTCCTTCGGTCCGAACTGCTCCGCTGAAGCCTTGTACCCCAGGCGCAATGCCATCACCGACCCTCTTTCTGCCCCGATGACGGGACGTTCGCTGCTCCCGCCCGCGCCCCGTCATCGGGGCCGGCGTTCTCCACATTCTTACCCCGGCCCCGACCCGGCCCTCACGGCACCCGACCCGTTCGGACCGTGTCCGGGGGTCGGTCAGGCCAGCGCCCCCCGGACGACGGCCGCCACCTGGGCCGCTTCGATCAGGAACCCGTCGTGCCCGTGATCCGAGTGCATGGTGACCAGGGGGGCCGCGCCGCGGGCGGTGGCCAGGCGCGCCCCCTCGGCGGGCGTGTACAGCCGGTCCGAATCGACCACGGCAGCCGTCAGCCGCGGCGAGAACCGTTGCAGCACGGCCTCGACCCCGCCGCGGCCGCGGCCGATATCATGGGCGTTCATCGCCTCGGTCAGCACCATGTAAGAGTTGGCGTCGAACCGCCGACCGAGCTTGGTGCCGTGATGGTCCAGGTACGACTCGACGGCGAACTGCGGTCCGTCGTCCTGACGGGCACGGCCGAACCGGGTGTTCAGTTCATACCCGGACCGGTAGGTCGTGTGGGCGATCTGACGTGCCACCGACAGCCCCCGCAACGGCGGTCGACCGGCGTAGTAATCGCCGCCGGCGAAGTCCGGATCCATCCGGATGGCGGCCAGTTGCGATGCCGCCCAAGCGATCTGGTCTCCGGACGCGGCCGCCGTCGTGGCCACCGCGATCACCCGCCGGACCTGGGCGGGGTAGGTGACCCCCCACTCCAGGGCCCGCATGCCGCCCATCGAGCCGCCGAGCACGGCCGCGAAGGAGCTGATGCCCAGGTGCTCGGCCAGGGCGGCCTCGGCCTTGACCTGGTCGCGGACGGTGATCGCGGGGAACCGCGATCCGTACGGCTGGCCGTCGGGAGCGGGCGAGGACGGCCCGGTGGTTCCCCGGCACCCGCCGAGCACGTTGGCCGCGACCACGAAATACCGTTCGTCCAAGGGGGACCCGAGACCGATCAGCCCCTCCCACCAGCCGGGGGTCGGGTGATCGGGGCCGGGTGGCCCGACGACGTGCGAGTCGCCGGTCAGCGCGTGCTCGACGAGCACGGCGTTGTCGCCGCGCTCGTTGAGCTGCCCCCAGGATTCGTAACAGATCCGCACCCCGCTCAGGGTGACCCCGGACTCCAGCGACAGGTCACCGATGTCGAGGTACCGACGGGCCCCGGGCAGGCCGGTACCGCCGCCGGAGCCCACAGGCTCGGCGGTGGTACCGGGTCGAGAGGTCAGGGTCATGGTGCGGCCGAGGGAGCAGCCCGGATCAGGACTTCGCCGCGCGGAACCCGGCGTCCAGGTCGGCCAGGATGTCGTCGACGTTCTCGGTACCGACGGCCAGCCGGATCAGTCCGGGCGTGACGCCGGTGGTCAGCTGCTCCTCGGGCGAGAGCTGGCTGTGGGTGGTCGAGGCCGGATGGATCACCAGCGACCGGACGTCGCCGATGTTGGCCAGGTTGGTGAACAGCTCCAGGGCGTCGGTGAACTTCTGTCCGGCGGCGACGCCACCCTTGATCTCGAACGAGACGATCGGGCCACCGCCCAGGGGCGAGTACTTCTGCTGCTGGGCGTGCCACGGACTGGACTCCAGGGCCGGGTAGGACACCGACTGGACCTCGTCGCGTCCTTGCAGGAACTTGGCCACCGCGGTCGCGTTCGCGACGTGCCGCTCGATCCGCAGGCTCAGCGTCTCGATGCCCTGGGCCAGCAGGAAGGCGTTGAACGGCGAGATGGCCGGGCCCATGTCGCGCAGCGACTGGAGGCGCACCTTGAAGATGAACGAGACGTTCGCCTTGAACAGGCCTTCCGGACCGAGATCGCGGCCCCAGACCAGGTTGTTGTAACTCGGGTCCGGGTTGTTGAAGTTGGGGAACTTCTCCGGGTCGGCCGTCCAGTCGAAATTGCCGGAGTCGACGATGGCGCCGCCGATGGCCGTCCCGTGACCGCCCAGGTACTTGGTCGCCGAATGCACCACGATGTCGGCGCCGTGCTCGAACGGTCGGATGAGATACGGGGTCGGCACGGTGTTGTCCACGATCAACGGCACGCCGTTGGCGTGGGCCACCGCCGAGACCACCTCGAAGTCCAGGACGTCGAGTTGCGGGTTGGAGATCGACTCGGCGTAGAACAGCTTCGTGTTCGGCTTCACCGCGGCCTGCCAGGACTCGGCGCTGTCCGGGTTCTCCACGAAGTCGACCGTGATGCCGTACTTCGGCAGGGTGTAGTGCAGCAGGTTGTAGGTGCCGCCGTAGAGCCGCGGGGAGGACACGATGTGGTCGCCGGCCTCGGCGATCGACAGAATGGCCAGGGTCTCGGCAGCCTGGCCGGAGGCGACCAGCAGTGCGCCGACGCCACCCTCCAGCGATGCGATCCGGTCCTCCACGACGGCCGTGGTGGGGTTCATGATGCGGGTGTAGATGTTGCCGAGCTCTTCCAGCGCGAAGAGTTTGCGACCGTGCTCGGACGAGTCGAACGCGAACGACGTCGTCTGGTAGATCGGCAAGGCTCTGGCCTTGGTGGTCGGGTCAGGCGTCTGGCCGGCGTGGATCTGGCGGGTTTCGAAGGACCATTGGGGGCTCATCGGTGGGCTCCAGGCTGGGTGGGTCTGCGACACGGTTCCGGTCGCAGACGGGTGGCGGTGAGCCGCCGATGAGGCAGCGACTCACCCGATTCGACAACGATTTGGGCTCGCCGCTGGCGGGCCCGCGCTTGCTATTCGTCAGGTGCAACGAACAGCCAGGTCATCACCCGGGGCACCCCACCGCGAGTGGAGGGTTGCCGCCCAGCAAGCCGGGGCTGTGTGCTGGAACTCAAGACCTGCCCCGAGCATACCGGGCACCGTTTCCCGCCCGCAGGGAATACGGGTTAATGCGCCGGGGACCGAACTCACGCCGGCGGGGCAGATCCGGTCGGTGCTCGTGTTCGCGGCTCTGGCCATGGCGCCGGAGGGCGTCGCCCCGCGGTCGGCCGCACCGGTCCGGGGGTTGGGTCAGCGCGCCACGTGGTGGGGACTGACGGTGACGGGCGCCTGGTCGGCGGCGGCGGTCTCCGTGTCGGCCAGGCGGGCGGCGTGCGCCTTGGCCACGGCTCTGAGCTCCGATTCCGGATCGCCGCCGGCAGCGCCGGCCGCGTAGGCGATGCGGAAGATCTGCTCGGCCGGCGAGTCTCCGGTCGGCGGATCGATCTCGACCCCGAACCTCGCGGCCCGCGCCCCGAGCTTCGCGGCCAGGGCCACCGCCGGCTGCCCGAGAGCCACCCCGGACACGACGGACGACCGGCCGTGTTCGGCCTTCTTCAGCTCGTCCCACCGCACCTGCTGGTCGGCCGCATCCTGGATCGGCTCCGCCCCGGCAAAGACGTGCGGATGGCGCCGGATCAGCTTGTCGACCAGATCTGCGGCCACATCATCCACGTCGAAGCCACCGAGCGCACGGTCGCGTTCGGCGGCGATGCGGGCGTGGAAGAGGACCTGGAGCAGTACGTCCCCGAGTTCTTCACGGATGGCCACCTCGTCCTCGTCCTCGATGGCCTGGAGCAACTCGTAGGTCTCCTCGACCAGGTACCGCCCGAGGGAGGCGTGGGTCTGCTCGGCGTCCCACGGGCAACCGCCGGGCGACCGCAACCGGTCCATGACCTCGACTGCTTGCCGCAGGGGTGACTCGGGACTGCTCACAGGCCACCGTTGAGCGCAACGACCTGCCGGCTGACCGGATCCCAGGACCCGAAACGCGGATTCACCGAGACCGGCTCATCAGTGCTGGTCGGCACCATCAGGATGGCGAGATCGAAGAAGTCGGAGGCGGACTGGGCAGCCTGCAGGGTCGCCGCCGTGAGGTGGGCGGTGGAGACTTTCCGCTGGCTGATCCGGGCAACCAGGTACGACCCGTTCGTCGGCAGGATGATGAACGATCCGTTGGCCGCGCTGTACAGCCCCGCCGAGCCGGCACTGGGGGTAGTCAGCAGATTGAATTGGCGGTTGGACACTCCCCCTTGGCCGGCCGCGGCGACGTCGGCGGTCAGCCTGGCCGGGTCGGCGCTGTAGACCGCCAGTTTGGCCACTGCCGCATCACGGGTCGCCGTCGGCACGCCGTCGACCACCACGCTGACGTCCGGCACGGTCACACCGGCTGCGGGTATCCCTCGAGCCAGTTTGCCGAGCAACACGTAATCCCTGGACAGCGTCGGCAGGTCCGCGCTCTGCAGATTCAGCGACGGGATGACCTTCTGCGTCGAGAACTGCGCCTGCGCCGCGGACACCTCGCTCGCGGTTGCCGTCACGCCTGCGGCCGCCGCAGCTCGCTCGATCAACAAGTGCCGGACCTGAAAGGTCAGTTGGAGTCGATTCACCTGGGCTCGCTGCGAGTCATCCAGACTGCCCTGACCGAGTTCGTCGATGAACGCAGCGCTCTGCTGCTGGATCGTGGACTCGCTGATGGCACTCGGCCCGACAACCGCGGCCGAGCCCGACTCGCGGACCACCGAACACGCGCTGCTGGTCATCAACAACACGGCCATCCCGAGCCCCAGCATGCGGCGGCGCCCTCCGGCTCCACGACGAGCCATCTGCAGTACCACGAGCCTGACCTCCGAGGATTGCCGGACGATGCCTGGCTCAGCCTGCCACAGCCCCTCGGGGGCGGCCCACCGTCCCCGGCTTTACGGGCCACCACGGCCATGGTCGTGACCGGGTCAGCCGGCGGCACGTTGACCGGAAGTGACCGAGCCGACTTATCCAGCCGGTCGACTCCGGATCCGCTCACACCGTCGGGTGGTCTTTCCCACACCTTCAACCCCGCCTGCGGTCCGACGCCGCCGATTGGTTGCGGTCCGTAGCCATCACGCTGAGTGTTCAAGATCCAAAGCACACTCAGTAGCACTTTGCGCCACCCAACACACGCTCTGTAGCCATGGGCACGCTACGCCCAGGTCGGGACAAGGTGACGTTCCGTAGACCATAGATTACAGTTAGCAACAACGCACTGCTGCTGACAGAAGAGCTTACCCAGAGCAACGGGACGAGGGCCGACCGCAGGTTGCCGAGATCGAACAAGAAGCCGCAAACAGACAGACCTCGAGAGGCCTCCAGTGACTACACCCGGTTCCGACGCCCGCGCCCCCCGCACGTTCAACCGTCGGAATGTTCTTCGGCTTGCCTTCACAGCCGTACCCATCGGCGTCGGCGTTCTGGCCTTCCCCCGCCTCGGCGGCACGGCCGCGGCCGGCACCACGCCCACCATCAACATCATCGATGCGGTGTCGCAGAGCATCGGGACCACCTTCGTCCTGGGGACCACCAAGCCGGATGCCAGCACCACCGGCGTGCCGGCCGGCACCAGCCTGGTGGACGTCACCGGCGCTTTCACCGCCTCGGTGGCCGGGGCCGTCATCACCAACAAGCGGTTCCGCAACTATGTGTACGTGCGAGCGGCCAACGTCACCTTCCGCAACTGCGAGTTCCGCGGACCCGCTTCGGGCGCATTCGTCACCTACGGACTGGTCGACTGCCGATCATCAGCGGCCACCAACGTGCTGATCGACCGATGCACGTTTGCGGCCACCGCGACGAACATGTACTGGTGCAACGGCGTCTCGGTGCGCAGTGGGGCTTCGGTCACAGTGAACCGCTGCAACATCTCGGCCGTCGCCGATGGCCTCAACGTGTCCGGTGCGTCACTGACGGCAACCGGCAACTACATCCATGATCTCTATTTCTTCAACAACTCGGTCGACCATGCCTCGGACGCCTACCACCCCTACTGGGAACACAACGACGGCATCCAGATCTCCGGCGGTGCGGGACCATACATGATCCGCGGCAACTACTTCTCGTCGTACGTGCAGCTCGGTACCAATGACGGAATCCATGGCATCCCGGCGATCGACCCGGCGACCGGATCCTGGAATCGCCGTTGGGGCGCCGGCATCACCGCGTCGCCCGACTCGGGTCAGATCACGAATGCGACCATCACCCAGAACTGGTTCGAAGGCGGCACGGCATCCTTCCAGTCGTCCTCGTCGGGCGAAGTCGGGGCGAACTTCGGAACGATCTCGAGCAACCGATTCGGCATGGATCAGTACAACTACGGCAGCAGTTCCCGCTACCAGATCCGCTACAAGAGCGGCATCACCATCGCCGGACTGGGAACCAATCTCTTCGATCCGTCGTGCGCGAGCGTGCCGTCCAGCATGAAGGATCAGACGTTCACGGTGAGCTTCACCGGGGGCATCCGAATCGACTGAGCCGCCCGGCTCAGTAGGCTCCGGATGACGCGACGACGGCTTTGGCGGTCTTCCACAGGATCACCAGATCACCGGTGATGGACCAGTTCTCGACGTAATACACGTCCAGCCGGACGGTTTCCTCCCACGTCAGGTTGGACCGCCCGGACACCTGCCACAGGCCGGTCATGCCGGGCTTCACCAGCAACCGAAGCCTGGCATCATCGCCATAGACGTCCACCTCGGTCCGAAGAGGCGGACGGGGGCCGACCAGGCTCATGTCGCCCTTGAGGACATTGAACAACTGAGGCAGCTCGTCCAGGCTGAAGCGTCGTAGAACACGACCGATCTTGGTCACCCGAGGGTCGTCGCGCAGCTTGAACAAGATGTCGTTCCCGGCATCCCGACTGCTCCGGCGGAGATCGGCCAACAGATCCTCGGCATTGGGCACCATGGATCGGAACTTGACCATCCGGAACGACTTCCCGTTGAGGCCCACCCGCTCCTGCCGAAAGAATATCGAGCCGCGGTCGGTGAGCTTGATCGACACCGCCAAGCCCAGCAGCACCGGCGACAACAGCAGGATCAGAACCAGCGCCCCGACGATATCGAAAGACTTCTTGACAATGCGATTGGCGCCCCGATACGTCGGGCGGTCGACGTGGATCAACGGCAGTCCGGCGATCGGAGTGGTGTGCACCCGCGGACCGGCGATGTTGGTCAGGGCTGGCGCCAGCACCAGGTCGATGTCAGTACTTTCAAGCTCCCACCCGAGCTTTCGGACCATGTCCGGGCTGAACGACGCAGTGGCTGTCACGGCGACCACATCGGCCCCGCAGGCAGTGGCGACACCGGCCACATCGGTCAGCGTTCCCAGGACGGGGAACCCGTCGACCGACATCGTGCCGCCCTGTTGGGTCACCGCGTGCTGATCGGCGGCCGTCACGCTCGTGCAGATACCGATCACCCGGTATCCGGCCAGCGGGGCCCTCCGCAGGGACCTGGTCAATTCGGTGGCCGAATGCACGTTTCCGACCACCAGGACCTTCGACTGGTACTCGCCGGCCAACCGCTTGGCGTGCAGCCACCGACGCCAGATGAAGCGCGAAAGAGTCAGCGCCACCAATCCGGCCGGCATCACCACCAGCACATATACACGCGGCAGATTCAGGTCGAAGACGTAGGAACAGATCGCCACCAACCCGAAGAGGGTGACCGTGCTCTGCACGACGCGTTTGTATTCCTCGGGCCCGTAGCCGAGCACCGACTTCTCCCGTGACCCGCCCCAGTGCAATCCGACCAGCCACAGCAGAACCAGGCCGACCGTCAGTAACACGTAGCCGGTCTGGTCCGGAGCCCGAGAAACCCGAGTGGTCAACGATCCGAGGCGAATGGTGTGCGCCCCGACGGCGGCCCAGGTCACGACGACCACATCCGAGACGAACAGCCCGATGGCGTACCGCCGCGCCCATGGCAGCCCACGAGAGGCCGCGTCGGCCGGGGCGCCCGCACGGAGGGCGCCGCGTTCGTCCGACGCGGGAAGCGGCCGCCCGTCGGCCGGCACCTGCGCTGACCGCGGGCTTGTGCTGAGAGTCATCGTTCACCTCCCCTCAGTTGGATGTGGCAAGCACGAAAGCTCTTGTCGTTCTCGAAAACAGTTCATTGGATGTTCGACAGCGGACGGGCGTCGCGACGGGAGACCGCGGCTCAACCGGAGATGACAGCCAGTTCGTCCGTATCCGGCCCGGCGGTCGCATTCAGCACTCGGCGCAGCATCGAACTGGACGTGTGCACCGTGTACGGGAAATACACGATCTCGACTCCGACCGAGGCAAAATCCGACTCCAACTTGAGCCCTTTGGGAGTACCCCGCCAGTCATCACCCTTGAAAAGATGCGTAAATCCGAGATCCCGCCAGGAGTCCAGCTTCTCGGTCGTCCGCTCCGCATACACCTCGTCGACGTAAGAAATGTTGCGAACGATCTCCATGCGTTCCGGCAACGGGATCACCGGCAGCCGACCCTTCGTCAGCGCGCAGATCTCGTCCGTAACGACGCCCGCAACCAGGAAGTCGCAGCGCGCCTTGGCCTGCCGCAGGATATTCAGGTGCCCAACATGAAACAGGTCGTACGCGCCGGGTGCGTACCCGATCCGGATTGCCACTGCGTCGGTCCTCTCGCCAGCTCGGTCCACGAGCCCAGGGGACCGGACGGTCCCTGACTCATCAGCCCCGACAACTGACGGCTCTACGGATGACCGTATCGTAACCGACGGTGGCGATCGCGGCGAGAGAATGCCTCGAACGGGTTAACTGTCCCCCGTCAGGGGAGGCCGACGAGGGCTCTGTGTGTCTCGAAGGTTACTCTCTGTCCTGCTGAGCCGCCCGGAGGCGAACCGGTTGCTCAGTCGTCGCCGCCCGCGGAGCCCGATAGAAGGCCGTGAAGGTGGCCGACCACGGCCTCCCGTGCACCACGGCACCGGCGGGCAGCAGGTCGGAGAACTCGCGGAGCGACAGTAGGCGGGTGAACTCGGCATGACGATCGCGCCAAGCGGTCGACCAATGACGAAATATCGCCGAGGTGTGGGATTCGACGGGAAACCATCGATTTGGGGTCGTGATGACCCAGTTCCGGGCCACCCGCGTCTGCTCCCGCACGAAGGTGCGTTGTTCGTCCGCCTGCCCGACATGTTCGATGACCGCGTTGGCCACCACCAGGTCGGTAGCCCCGTCGCGAAACGGGAGGGCGCGACCGTCGGCCAGGACGAAGCGCCACGCACCGGGCGCGCTCAGGATGTCGCAGGCCGCCAGAACGTCGGCGTGGTCGGCCACAGCGCGTTCAACAATACGTTCGTTTGCGTTACCACCGGGACTGCAGCCGACGAAGATCGCATTGTGAACTCCGTTGTCGGCCATGAACTTCAGAATGAGTCGGGCCTTCTTCTGACGATTGCGCTTACTGAAGGCAAGTACCGCAGTCCTCATGATCCGGCGCATTGGAACCTCCCACTGGTCCGCCGCCCGATCAGGACCGAACGGTCAATTTCCTGTGATCCCAACAATTGTCGGCATGTTACAGCCACCTGGCGGTCGGCGCGCGGGAAACCGGGTTCCGATGACGGATGCGAAATGCTGAATTTCCGTCCTTCGGCCGTATGGCGTTGTTCTCGCCATTGTGGTCCGCTACGCTCGCGGCATGGCACCCGAGTCGACAGGCTCGTTTCAAGTTCTGGTGGTGTGTCACGCCAACCAGATCCGTTCGCCGATGGCCGAGATGCTGATCCGCCAGGCTGTGTCGGTCCACCCGGGCGGGCCGCCCGACGTAGCTGTTCGTTCGGCGGGGGTCCAGGCCGCCGACGGGTTGCCGATGCACCCGTGGGCCGATCGCGTGCTGACGAGCTTGGAAGTCCCCCACGATGGTTTCCTCACCACCCGGGTCACACCGGAGATGCTCGATGCCGCCGACCTCGTCCTCACGGCAGATCGCGTCAACCGGTCGCAGGTGGTTTCCCTCCACCCGGTCGTTCTCCATCGCACCTTCACCATCCGGCAGTTCGCTCGCCTGGTCGGTTCGGCCGCCGACCGGCCCACGGCGACGTCCGGTGGTGAGCTGCTCGAGCTGGCCATCTCGCAACGCAGCGTCGTAGCCGCGGGCCGGTTGGTCGACGACGACATTCCTGACCCGGCCGGACGATCCCTCCGGCGCGTGAGACGCGCTGCGGAGTTGATCCAGGACGCCGTAGGCTCCGCGTTCGCGACAGACGGTCGACCACCGTCGAGGGTGCGTCGACACGCGCTGGATTGACGTCCCGATCGAGACAGGAGACGCAGTCGAGCCGGTGGGACGAGTGCCCGGGCCCCACACGTCCCGTGACCGTGCGCTTCCGGTCAGGCGCGCGCCGCCCGCTCTTCGGTGCCGGTGACCGGACCGTCGGGGCCCGAGTTGTCAGGTGCAGCGTCCGAGCTGGAATCGGCCTCGCCCGCTTCGGTCCTGGGGCCGGCCCAGGCCTGCTTCGGTGCGTCCGACTCGCCGGTCCGGTCGGACGACTTGGTTCTCGACGCCGATCGGCGCCGGGTTCGGGGCTCAGCGCCCGCTTCGTCGATCGTCGCCGCGGAGGCGTAGCCGTACGGACCGTAACCGCGTTGGGCATCCGCTCCTTTTGTCGGGGCGAAGTTGAGGACCGTCCCGAGGATCCGGGCGTCCACCGCCCGCAGGCTGTGGACCGAACGCGAGACCATGCTTCGTTTGGTCTTGCCGTGCTTCACCACGATGACCGCACCGTCGGCGAAGGTCGCGGCGACCGCCGCGTCGGTGACCGGCAGCAACGGCGGCGTGTCGATGATGATCACGTCGAATTTCGTCCGCAGGTCCGCGGTCAGATCGACCATGTGCTGACTGCCCAACAATTCCGAAGGATTGGGCGGGATCGAACCGCTGACCAGCACGGTCAGACCACTGGCGCCCCAGGTCTGCAGCACCACGTCCACGTCGACCTGGTTGGCCAGCACGTTCGTCAACCCGACGGCGCCTTCCAGCCCCAGGTAGTCGGCAATCTTCGGCCGACGCAGGTCGGCATCGATCAGCAAGGCTCTCCGTCCGGCATCGGCGAAGGCGATGGCCAGATTGGCCGCGGTGGTCGACTTCCCCTCCTTCTCGACCGATGAGGTCACCACGATCACCGACGCCGGCTGGTCCACGTCGACGAACTGCAGGCTCGTACGAAGTTGTCGGAACATCTCGGCCCGAACCGACTGCGATCCGGCCTGCACTATCAGAGGGGACCTCTTGGTTGCTGAGTCCGAGTTGATCACCCCGAGCACCGGGACGTCGGTCAACGTACTGAGTCCATGGACCGACCGGACGGTGGTGTCCAGCAGTTCTCGGAGCAGGGCCACGATGACGCCGATCGCGAGGCCGATGAGCGTTCCGAGGGCGATGTAGAGCTTGGTGCGAGGGCTCACCGGCTTCGGATTCAGGTGAGGCCCGTCGACGACGTCGAGGTGTACCAAGGCGGTCCTCGTCCCGTTGGCACTCTCGATCGTGTTCACGAGGGCAGGGAACTGGGTGGCCAGCGCGTCGGCGACGGCTTCGGAGCGGGAGGGGACCGAGTCGGTGACAGTCGCGGTCAGCAGGACCGTGTTCAACTGCGAGGCGCCGCTGATGCTGGACTCCACCTTCTCCACGCTCAGGTCCACTTTCGATGCGGCGATCACCAACCGCGCCAGCCGATCACTGGACAGCAGGTAGACATAGGTGTTCACCCGCTGCTGTGCGAACTGGTCGCCGGCGAAGGCTGAACTACTGGACGCGGAAGTCGTTTGCGTGGTCGCGAAGAAGGTCACCGTGGTGGCGTACATCGGGGTCTGCCGGTAGGCCAGGTAAGCGCCCGTCCCCGCCCCGACGACGGTGACGAGCACTATCGCCCACCACAACTTGCGCAAGGCCGCCACGTAGGTTCGCAATTCCATGCAATGTCCCGTTCTTCGCAGAGCCGTGAGGGAGTCCCCCAGCACCGAGGAATTGCCGTCGGCTACGTGGGCGACAGCAGAACCCTGATCGGAGTCTACGGGCCTTTTCCGGCCAGTCGAGTAAGGTTGGTGTCCGACAGCCACGGGCAGGCTTTGGCGACGGGTCTCCGAGCGCACGACCCTCATCCAGCCGCGCGAGGAGAAAGGTTGACCCGGTGTCCGCGTCCGTCGGTGGTCGTTCATTCCCGACGGTGACGGTGGCCATGGCGACCTACCAACGCGTCGACCGATTGGCGTCGGTGCTCCCGGCTCTGACCGAACAGGCGTCCCGGCTTGCCCCACCGGCGCGGATCGTGGTGGTCGACAACGACGCTGGCCGTTCTGCGGAGGATGCCATGAGTTCGTGGCTGGGTCCGTTGGTCCACTATGTATGCGAGCCGACACCGGGAATCGCGGCGGCCCGGAACCGGGCGATCGACGAAGCCGTCGGATCCGATCTGCTCGTCTTCCTCGACGACGACGAGATGCCATGTTCGAACTGGCTGGTCGAACTGGTGTCGGCGTGGCAACGATGGGGATGCGCGGCAGTGGCCGGTCCGGTCCACTCGCGATTCGCGACCACGCCGGAACCCTGGATCGTCGCCAGCGGAGTATTCGACCCGATCGATCGGGCCGACGGACAGCGACTGGGCGGCGCGGCCAGCAACAACCTCCTGCTGGACCTGGGCCAGCTTCGTCGGACCGGTCTGCGCTTCGCGCCGGAATTCGGGCTGAGTGGCGGAAGCGACACCATGCTCACCCACGAGATGGTTCGCCGCGGCCTCGAGATTCGGTGGTGCGCTACGGCACGCGTGATCGAGGACGTTCCGAGCAGTCGGTTGAGCCGCAGATGGGTCCGGCGACGCACCGTGCGCACCAGCAACGACTGGAGCCGCGTCGCGATCGCGCTGGCCGACCGGCCCATCCGGGAGCGGGCCGACCTGACGGCCCGGGCCGCCCTCCGGGCGGTCCAGGGACTCGCCCGACGGGTGAAGGGCACGCTGACCGGACAGGTGAGCGACCAGGCTCGGGGCGACCTGGCCCTGGCCAGTGCATGGGGCATGTTGATCGGTGCTTACGGCGTGACCAAGATCGAATACGGCCGCGACGCGCCTCGGGCGACGCCCCGGTCCCGGTGATCATCCCCCATTCTTCCCGGCTCCCTGCGAAGTCGGAGCCGGGAACGACCGACCCTGGGGCGCTCTCTCAGCCGGGCTCCACCCGTGGCCCCGGCGATCGCGAGCACCCTGACCCATGGGGAGACGGCCGTTAGGATGGCCGAATCGGCCGGCCGCCCGTCCGGCGCACGCTTCTCGGTCGGGAGACGCCGATGCGACTTCCTAGCGCATATGGGTGTCGCTCGGCTGACGTGGGACCCGGCCCGACATGACGGAGGTTGATGACCATGCTGCTCGCGGTGTGGGCGGCCTTCTGCCTCGGCTTGGCCGCCGTACTTCATCGTCGTCCGGCGGTATTGGCCATCCTGGCCCTGACGTTCTGGATGTTCGTTCCGGGAGTCGCCGGGCATTTGTTCACCGGGCGCTCCGAAGGCAGTCTGTCCTATCAGCCCGCGACCTGGCTCGTGCTGTTCGCCTGCGTCGTGCAGATGTTCCGTCATCCGAGTACGTTCTTCGCCGAGTTGGCCCGTCGTTACGTGACGTACCTGGCACTGCTGTTCGCGATCCTGGCCGCCGTGGTGATCACGCGGCTGGGCAGCCAACCCGCCGGCTCCGTGCTGGCGGTCGACCAGATGCTGGTCCCGGTGCTCATGTTCTGGCTGGTCGGGGCCGGGATCGCCGCTCGGCCGAGCGAGTTGATACTGCTGCGGAACTGGATCATCGGTCTCGCCGCCGTCCAGGCGGTGTTGGCCATCCTGCAGTACTTCGCCGGTTCGGTCATCTTCTACCGGTCGCAGTTCCTGACCGAGTACTGGTTCAATCCAGCCACCTGGGACCGCTGGATGGGGACGACCGATCATCCCTTGGTGTTGTCCCTGGTACTTTGCGGCGCCGTTCCGCTGATCGCCGGCCTCCGGCGGTCGGTGGTGCAGATCTCCCTGCTGAGCCTGCTGGCGGTGGCAACGTTGATCACTCAGTCGCGCACGGCCGCCGTCCTGGTCCCCGTTGGTCTGATCTACGTGATGATCCGATCAAGGGCCGGCGCCTCGGCGAAGATCGTGGTCGGGTTGTCCATCGCGCTCGGTTCCTATCTGTTGGTCACGTCGCCCATCTTCGCCGGACTGCAGAGCCGGCTGTTGGATGACACCGGATCGGCCGCCGCCCGGACTGCGGCCTGGACCTTCTTCACCGACAACTGGACCCAGTTCCTGTATTTCGGTGACGGCATCACGACGAGTTATCGTGCCGCCCGCATCGGTGGCCTCGGGACGTCATTGGAGAGCGCCTACCTGATGTACGCCGTTGGGGTCGGGATAGTCGTCACAACCATCTACTTCGGCACCCAATTGGTTCTCGTGTTCCGCTCGTTGTTCGCCCGGTGCGTTCGCGGGGCCTTCCTGGCCGGAGTGATGATGCTGATCATCCCGGAGACGTTCAGTTCGCTCGGCGTCGAGACGGTGTCCGGACCACTGCTCTGGATGATCATGGCGTTGGTGGCGAACCCGGTCGCCGACACACTGCGACCCGGACCGCAGCATCAGGTGGCCGCCGAGTCCGCGATGGTCTCGTCGTAGATGCGCTCCAGCTCGGCCGTCTGCTGACGGATGTCGAACGACCGGAGGACTCGTTCGCGGCCGGCCCGGCCGAGCTGACGGGCCCGGTCGGTATCGGTCAACAGGGTCCGCAGTTGGCCGGACAGGCCGACGACATCCCCTTCCGGGACCAACAAGCCGGTGATTCCGTTCGCGACCGATTCCACCACTCCCCCACTCGCGTAGGCCACGACCGGCGCGGAGTGGAGGGCCGCCTCCAGATAGACCGTCCCGAAGCCTTCAGTGGCACCGTCGTGGGTGATCGAGGGCCCACAGAACACCGCCGTGTGCTCGAGTTCGACGGCCACTTGTTCCGGCGACAGGCGGCCCAACCACTGCACGTTCACCCGCCTCCGGTCGGCCAATTGTCCTAGTTCTGCGCGCAGTTCACCCGTTCCGATCACCCGCACCGGTGTGGACGACCGAAGGTCGTCCGGCAGCGCGGCCACCGCCTCGATGAGGTGGCGGATTCCCTTCTGCTCACGGAGCCGGCCGACGAAGGTGATGCCCGATCGCCGGCTCCGGTCATCGAACTGCGGTCCCCGATCGGTGGGTACGCCGATGTGGTGGACGATCACCTTGGACTCGGGCGCGCCCAACTCGATCAGCCGCTCAGCGATGAACTCCGATACCGCGATCAACCGGGTGCACCCGGAGAACAGCCGGACGAGACCGGCCCGATATCGCCGCCCGGCCTCGTCCGTCCGGGCCGGCTCGCTGGTGGCGTCGAAGCCGTGAAAGGTAGCGACCAGGGGCAGCCGATTCCGCATGGCGATGGGGAGAACCCGGATGGCCCCTGGGCCGAAATGCGCGTGCAGGACCCGCACCTCGTGCCGGGCCAGCCAGCGGTCGTACGGGAACCGGTAGCCCAGGATCGCGTCGGCCCGATGCGCGGCCCGCGACAGCACTCGACGGTCGAAAGGGGCCAGATCCGGGATGATCGGAAATCCGTCGGTCACCCGGCGCAGGCCAACGGTGATCGGGCGCCACCGGGCCAAGGCCGCGATCTGGTCCACGATGAAGGTCTCCGAGGCCGGCAACCAGTCGGTGCGCCAGATCGCGACCGCGGGCCGGTCGGACCCGGTGGCAGCGGCCGCCGTCACGGCCGGCCCCGACCCGTGGCGCGCTGGACGAAGTCGGCCATCAGCCGCAGGTCGGCCCGCTCCGTACTGGAGACCACGGCCAACCCGACCACGTATCCGGCCGCCGCCAGCGCCCCCAGCACCAACCGCAGAACCGCCGGAACGGGCAGCATCGATCCGGCCAGGGCGATCAGGCCGGCCGGGACACAGACGAGCAGCACGCTCCGCAGGGCGCGGCGCAACAACGGCCGGTAGTCGATCCCGGCCGACCGGCCCATCCACCACAGCGATGCGGCCCATTCGACCATGAACGCGAATGAATGTCCGGCAGCGACACCGACTGCGCCCCAAGGTAATCCGGCCAGGATCGAGATGATCATGAACGGGCGGGCCAGCAAGTAGAATCTCAACTGCGATCCGGTCAGACCTTTCGACAGGGTGATCCAGTACGTGGTCTGAGCCAGCCCCCGGAAGATGCCGCCGATGGCCAGCAACGCGAAGATCGGCGCGACGCCGGACCAGGCCGCGCCGAAGAGCACGGCGACCAGCGGGCCCGAGAGCCCGGCCGCCACCGCGAAGGACAACCCGAACCCGTAGCAGCACAGCAGCTGGGCCCGCCGCACATACCGCAGATAGGTCTCGTCGTCGTCCTGCACTCGTGACAGGACCGGAAGCACGACCCGCAGCAGGGCGTTGCTCACCTGGGACAACGGCACCATCAACAGTTGGTAGCCCCGGCTGTAGAGGCCGACCGGCCCTGCGCCCCAGACCGACCCGAGCGCGACGGTGTCGACATTGTTGGTGGCGTAGCCCATCACCTGCATTCCCAGCAGACCGGCCCCGAACTTGAAGAATCGCCGCAGCGAGATTCCGCGGTGCGGCCAGCCCGGCCGCCAACGACACGACACGACATTGATGGCGCAGGTGGCGACGACAAAGACGATCTGCTGGATGACGATCGACCAGAATCCGAAGCCCAGGACCGCCGACAGGATGCCGGCTCCGATCCCGAGGGCCTGCGCGCCGACGTCGGTGACGGCCAAGGCCCGGAACCGAAGGCTGCGTGAGAGTTCGGCGCGGAACTGGGTGTTGGCCCCGCTGACCACGAACAACCACGAGAGGGCCAGGGTGACCCCCGTCAGCTCCGGTCGGGAGTAGATGGCCGCGATCAGCGGACTGCAGGCCGCCGCCACGGCCGCGCAGGCCGTGCCGATTCCGAGGTTGGCCCAGAACAGATTGGTTCGCTCACCGTCGGACAGCTCCTTGGCCTGGATGGCCGCCGAAGACAGACCGAAGTCTCGGATGATCTCGGCCACCCCGAGGATCGCCGTGACCATGGCCACCAACCCGAAATCGCTCGGGGTGAGCAACCGGGACAGGACCACCAGCGCGATGATCTGCAGGACGAACCGCAAGCCCTGCGACACCAATGTGATCCCGGCCCCGCTGGCCGCGGCCCGGCCCAACGACGGCGACCCGGTGTCCGGATCGCCCATCGGCGGTTCGACCGGCGCCGGCCCGGCCGCATCAATAGGAGTGACCTCCGGTCCGAGAGGGTCAGCCGAGGTCGCGGGTGCCGAGACCGACTCGGTACTCCGGTCGGCCACACGATGCCGGCCGCGGTCCAAGGGTTCGCTCGCCGGCGTCAACGGTCGGACGAGATAACCCCGACGTTGTCAAAGGACGCCGTCAGAGGTGCGTTGGTCGCCGTCGATCCCAGATAGGTCCAGAGCCCGACCCCGCCCGATGCCTGCAGGGCCGCCGTCGTATCGACACTGCTGACCTGAGCCACCGCCGGTTCGCTGGCGCCGACAGCCCAGATCCGGCCGGACAGAGTCGTGCCGGTGGCGTCGGTGGTGGTCTGAACGCGCATGCGCAGGACCGTACTCTGCGTGTAGGTCAGCCCGGCGACCGTCACCGTCTTGAGTGTGGTTTCGACGCCGCCGACGACTCGCACCGTGGAGAGTTGAACGCTGCCGTTCGGATCGAGGCGCGCCTTGATCCGGTAGTTGGACGTACTGATCCGGCGCACGTCCTGGGCGACGTAGACGGCGGCTCCGGCCAGCGTCTTGTCGAAGGACACGTTGCTGACCAGATCGACGTCCTTGACCGAGATCCCGTTGAGATATGCGGCCAGCGCCGCCCCCGCCGTGCTGAGGCTCATCGAACCCCGTCCGCCGGCGACCGCGAACCGAGAGGCCGTCCCGGACAACGTCCAGGCCCCGCCGGTGTCCGCGCTGCCCCAACCGTTGCTCACGGTCCGGCCGAACGTGTCGGTGCCGACGACGGTGGTGGGCAGTACGGCGGTAACCGGCGTCGAACGGCTGGCACTGCCGCCGCGATCGTCCGTGACCGTCAGCGTCACCTGATAGGTGCCGGCCGCGCTGTAGACGTGGGTCGCGCTCACGCCGGAGTCGGCTGGGGTGTTGTCACCCCAGTTCCAGGAGTACGTGCTGATGGAACCATCCGGGTCGGTCGAGGCCGAGGCATCGACCGCCAGCGACAGGTTGGTGATGGTGGGGGTGAACGCGGCGTTCGGTAGTTGATTGGCTGCGAGCACAGTGACGTCGTGAGTCACGGTGCCGGTGGCCTGCTGGTTGTCGGTGACCGTGAGGGTGATCGAGTAGGTCCCCGACTGGGCGTAGGTGTGGCTGGCCGTCGCGCCCGCGCTGTTCGGCGAGTTGTCACCCCAGTTCCAGTCGTAGGACGCGACGGTGCCGTCGGCATCGACCGACTGAGTTCCGTCGACGGCCACGACCAGGTCCGAAGCCTGGGAGGTGAAGGCCGCGACCGGCGCCTGGTTCGGAGCGACGGTGATCGACTGGGTGGTCGTCGCCGAACCGCCCCAATTGTCTGTGACCGTCAGGCTGACGGCGTAGGTACCGGCCGCGGCGTATGCGTGCGAGGCGGTGGCGCCCGAGCCGGCCGTCGAATTGTCACCCCAGTTCCAGAGGTAGGCGGCGACGGATCCATCCGGATCAGCGGACGACGAACCGTCGACGGTGATCGTGAGGCCGTTCCTCACCGACGTGAAGGCAGCGGTGGGCAGCTGGTTCGCCGCCGCCGCAATTGTCTTGGTCGAGGACCCGAGGGCGCCCTTGTCATCGGTCACAGTCAGGGTGACCTGGTAGTTGCCCGGGCTCGCATACACATGCGTCGGCGTCGCGCCGGTTCCGGCCGCCGTTCCGTCACCCCAGTTCCACGAGTAGGACGCGACGGTTCCATCGGGATCGGTCGAAGCCGACCCGTCGAACGCGATGGACAGGGCCGTGGCCGTCGACGTGAAGCGGGCCGTCGGCGCCTGGTTCGGCGCCACGCCAGAACCGAGCGTGTAGTGCGCAGCCACCTGGGCCGGGCTCAGGGCCGAGTAGTAGATCGCAGGTTCGTCGACCGTGCCGTTCAGGAATCGACTGGTCGACCCCGCGGTCGAGTCCCCGCCCACCCGCCAGTAGCCGGTGGTCACCAACGGGGTCATGGCGGATCCGGCGACAACCAGGGCCCCGTCTACGTACACATTCCGGCCCGTACTGTCACTGCTCGCGACCACGTGGTGCCAGGCCCCGTCGTTGTACGGCTTAGGGGTGACCAGCTTGGCCGTTCCGACCAGGAAGTTGAGTCTCCCGTCGTTGGAGGCGAACACCTCTCGGTCGTAGGAGGTCGATGTACCGGTCTGCGAGTTGCCGAAGCCGATGATCTCGCCACCAGCCGTACTGGTCGTCTTGAACCAGGCCTCCGCGCTGAAGTTGACCGGGTTGATCACCGCGCCCTGACTGCTGACGAAAGCGTTGCTGCCGTTCAGCTTGACCGCCTTGTCGGCGCTGTTGGCGATGGCGCCGGGCTGATTCAGGGTGAACCCGCCTCGGTACGTGCCCGGCTTGTTGGCGAAGATGCCCGAATCTGCGGCGACGGTGCCCGACGTCTCACCGAGCCGCCAATAGGTCTCGGCTCCATCGTTGAAGACGGCCGCCGCGTAGGGGTCGGTCGGCGCCGCCGGGATCGACTTGCCACCGGCCACGGCGTGGGCCGCGATCTGCTGCGCGGTCAAGGTTCGTGGATACACCGCGGCCTCGTCGATACCGGCGCTCAGATAATTGCTGGTCGGCTTGTTCGGCCATCCGGTGAGATTGTCGCCGCCGATGCGCCAGTAGCCGGCGGATGCCGAAGCCGAGTTCAACGCGGAGTTGCGAGCGACTCGGATACCGTCGACGTACAGGCTGCTGCCGTCGCCGCCCAAGGTGGCGACGACGTGGTGCCAGACGCCGTCCCGATAGGTACTCACCGAGGAAATCGCTTGCGGGGTACCGTTGTTCACCCCGAACAGGATGCGGCCCGAGTTGTCCATGTACAGGACCCGGTCGGTGACGGTCGAGGTTCCGGTGGCGGCATTGCCGAGCGCCAGGATGGCACCGCCGCTCGATGACGTGGTCTTCACCCAGGCTTCCAGGGTGAGCGGATCGTTGGCCCCGACGGCGGACGCGGGAGCGGCGCCGTACCCGGTACTCGAACCGCTGAAGGTGGTAGCCCGGTCGGAGTCGCCGGCGATCGCCCCGACCGTCCCACGGGTGAGCCCGGTCGAGGTGGCGGCGTCGGCCGAGCCGGCCCAGTCGTAGAGGGTCTTGCCGCTGGCCTCGTCGAGGCGCCAGAAGCCGGTCGGTTGATCGGCCAGTACGAGTTGCGCGTACGGGCTTGCCGCCGCGTTGGTGGTCATCGATATCGGATCGCTGACCACGGTGTTCCCGTCCCGATCCTTGACCGCGACGGCATAGGAGTGAGTCGAGGACGGGGCGAGGTCGTGTCCGGGATCGGCCAGAGTGACCACCGGCAGGTTCCAGAACTGGGAGGTTACGACCTTGGTTCCGATCGGGTGAGCCGTGTCGCCGTCGCGGATCAGGGAGTAGGTCAGGTCGGAGTCGTCACGGTCCCAGTTGGCTCCGATGGTGACGCGAGTCCCCTGACCGACCGCCGTGGCCGCCGTGGGCAGGAAGTCCGCCCCGCTGAGCCTCGGTCCCTGCTTGTTGGGAGCCTTGGCCGGGACGGCGAATCGCACCAAGCCCTGTTGGGGATTGTTGTTGACGGCAGGAAACTCCCCGCCCTGAATGACGTACTCTCCGTTGCCGGTCACGGTCCAGGCGGCCTGGGACTGGCCGGTGAAGGTGCCCGACTGCAGTGTCGGGAACCAGTTCAGCATGGTCGGGCTCGGGGTTCCGGCCCAATCCTTGTAGCCGCTCTGCTTGTTGGTCAGGAGCGTCCCGGTCGCGTTGTGGGTGAAGGCCAACGTGCGCTGCCACTCGGAGGAAAGCTGGTTGAACCCTCCGACGTTGAGGCAGTAGTGGGCGTGACCGACGACGTAGGCCACTTTGCCGTCGGAGTAGGACGAATAGGAATCGCCGTGGCAGTCCTCGAGCCAGATGATCGACCCGGTGGCCGGATCGAGGGAGGCCATGCCTTCGAAATTGTGGGTGCCGCCATAGGTGTACGCCGTCACGTACATGGCTGAACCGTCGGTGGTGACACTCGTCATCGCCGAGGACGTACCGCCGACCACGATGGCGGCACTGGCCGCCCAGGGCAGCGAGGTGCCATTGACCGGGTCGAGAGCGGCCGAACCATTGGCGACCGAACCGTTCATGTTGACGAAGGCCCCGGCAACGATCAACTTGGAGGTGTCAGGGGTCAGCGCCATGCTCCACACGGCCAGATCGGCCTGCGGGGCCCAACTGGTCAACGCACCGTCGCTGGTCCGGATCGCCGCCAGCCGGATGCGCCAGAGCCCGTTGACCTGCGTGAAATCGCCGCCGGCATAGACCGTGGTGGTGGTGACCACGAGACTGTTCACGATGTGGTTCATGCTGGGGGCGAAGTTGGCGATCAGATCTCCGGACGTGGTGTCGAACGCCGCGATCCTGGACCTCGGTTGACCGTTCACCGTGGTGAAGTCGCCCCCGATGTAGAGACGACTTCCGTCTGGGGACAGGGCAACGGCTTTGACCTGGCCGTTGAGGACCGGGGCAAAGGTCGGATCCAGCACTCCCGTGGACAGGGTGTAGGCGAGCAGGTTGGTCCGGGGCACCGTTCCCACCCCGGGCGCCGCACCATAGGGACGAGCGGTCGTGAAGTCGCCTCCGACGAAGACCCGATTGCCGAGAATGACCTGGGACCAGGCCACGCCATCGATCTGGGTGGTCGGCAGGGCGTCCGCGGTGACCATGGTCGCCGTCCGGTCGGCCACCGGGGCCGGAGCCGCCGAGACAGCCGGCGCCATGACGACCGGAAGAGTCAACGCGGCGCCGGCGAGGGCGACCGCCGACATCGCCGACGTGACCCGCCGCCGCATTGTGACGACACTCATCGTGCTCTCCTGGTTCTCTACTTGATCGACTGGTCCGACGAAATGGTCTGCACAACGCACGGGAACGGCTCAACCTTCGACGAAGACGCCGAGACCCGACCGGGCGGTCGGGTCTCGGCGTCCCCGATGGATCAGGCCGGGTCAACCTCGAAGTTGTCGAACTTGAGAGTGACCGGGGCATTGGTCGCCGTGGACGACAAGTACCCCTGGATCCCGACGGCTCCGGCCACCTGAAGCGCAGCCGTCGTGTCGGTGCTGTTGATCTGGAAAGCAGCCGGCTCGGTGGTGCCCACCTTCCAGACCCGGGCGGAGAGGGTGGTGGTGCCGCTTCCGGTCACCTTGAACCTCAGCCGTAACGTGTCACCCACCGCGTAGGTCAGGCCGGCGACATTCACTGTCTGCAAAGTGGTCTCGGCATTGGAGACCACGCGGCTCGTGATCAGCTGGACCGATCCGCCGGCCACGAACCGGACCTTGACGCGGTAGTCCGTGGTGCCAACGCGACGGACCACCATGTTGGCGTAGACGCCTCCCCCGGTCGCGTCCTTGTCCATCTGGACGTCCACGACACCGGTCACGTCCCGGGCCGACACCGAGTTCAGAGTGGCCAATGGTCCGGTGCCGGCCGTGGCCAGGCGGATGACGCCGAAACCGCCGGCCACCGACATCGAGGAGTTCGATGTCGGGCTCCATGCTCCGCCGACGTCCGCGGTGCCCCAGGTGTTGGTCAGGGCACGGCCGAAGTTGTCCGTCGCGACTGCGGTGGCCGCGGCCGTGACCGTGACATTGTGAGAGACCGAGTTGGTCCCACCCTGGTTGTCGGTCACGGTCAGCGTCACCGTGTAGGTCCCGGCCGCCGCGTAGACATGGGTCGGGGTCGCCCCGGACCCGGCCGCCGTGTTGTCACCCCAGTTCCAGGCGTACGAGGCAATCGTGCCGTCCGGATCGGACGACGTCGAACCGTCGAATGCCACCGACAGGTTGGTCGCCGTCGAGGTGAACGCGGCGGTCGGCAGCTGGTTCGCCGCAGCGACCGTCACATTGTGGGAGACCGAGTTGGTCCCACCCCGGTTATCGGTCACGGTCAGCGTGACCGTGTAGGTCCCGGCCGCCGCGTAGACATGGGTCGGAGTCGCCCCGGACCCGGCCGCCGTGTTGTCACCCCAGTTCCACGAGTAGGACGAGATGGAGCCGTCCGGATCGGACGACGTCGAACCGTCAAACGCCACCGACAGGTTGGTCGCCGTAGAGGTGAACGCAGCCGTCGGCAGCTGGTTCGCCGCAGCGACCGTCACATTGTGGGAGACCGAGTTGGTCCCACCCCGGTTGTCGGTCACGGTCAGCGTCACCGTGTAGGTCCCGGCCGCCGCATAGACATGGGTCGGAGTCGCCCCGGACCCGGCCGCCGTGTTGTCACCCCAGTTCCACGAGTAGGACGAGATGGAGCCGTCCGGATCGGACGACGTCGAACCGTCGAACGCCACCGACAGGTTGGTCGCCGTCGAGGTGAACGCAGCGGTCGGCAGCTGGTTCGCCGCCGTGACCGTCACGTTGTGGGAGACCGAGTTGGTCCCGCCCTGGTTGTCGGTCACGGTCAGCGTCACCGTGTAGGTCCCGGCCGCCGCGTAGACATGGTTGGCGGTAGCTCCGCTGCCCGCCGCCGTGTTGTCACCCCAGTTCCACGAGTAGGACGAGATGGAGCCGTCCGGATCGGACGATGATGTGCCGTCCGCGGCGAGCGACAGATCGGTGGACTGTGTGGTGAACGCCGCCACCGGCAACTGGTTGGGGACAGTGCCGCTGCCCACCTGGTAGTGCTGCAGCACATCCTGGGACGACAGGGCTCGGGAATAGATCGCGGCATCGTCCAGCTTGCCGGCGAAATAGTGGCTCGAGGCGCCGAACCACACAGTGTCGCCACCGAGGTGCCAGCGGCCGGTATAGGCCTGGGCCGCGGTCTGCGGGTTGGTCCCGGTCAGCTGCCCGTCGACGTAGAGCTTCATCCCGTCACTGGACTGGGTTGCCACCATGTGGTGCCAATGACCGTCGTTGTAGCTCGACGGAGTGGTGATCGTGTTCGTCTGCCCGGTCCAGGTGCCGAACACCAGGGTCCCGTCGTTCTGCATCCAGACATGTCGGTCGTAGTTACTGGACAGCCCGGATGCCGAATCGCCGAATCCGATCAACTTTCCGCCCGAGGTGGTGGTCGTGTTGAACCACAACTCCTCGGAATACGTGGTCGGGTTCGTGAACGTGTTGTTCGAAATCACCTGGCCGGTCGAGCCGTCGAACGCGGCCGCGGTGTCGGTGGTGCCGTGGATGCCTCCGGCGACCTGCTGGGTGACCCCACCGAGGTAGTAGCCGGGCTGGTTGTAGGGCGACGCGTCAGCGGCGACCGAATTCGAATCGTCAAGGCGCCAGTACAGGTCGGGGTCGGCATTCCAGACCAGCGAGCCGTAGGCATCCCCCGGTGCTGTCGATCCCGGAACAGTCCGACCACTGAGCGTGTAGTGGTTGGCCACCACCTGCCGGGACAACTGGGTCGGGTAGATCGCCACCTCGTCGATCGCGCCGTTGAAGTAGTTGCTCGAGGGTTGGTTGGTCCAGCCGCCCAGGTTGTCCCCACCGACGACCCAGAAGCCCGAGTAGGCCTGACCCGTCGTGATGTCGGACCGGTTGGCGGCGCGGACTCCGTCGACGTACAACGTCATGCCGGCCGCACCGAGGCTGGCCACGACCTGATGCCAGGCCCCGTCGTTGTACGTGCCCGAGGTGCTCACGGTCTGTACCGATCCGGGGTACACACCGAAAAACAGATGCCCGGCATTGTCCATGTACACGTGCCGGTCATAGCTTCCGGACAGACCCGTGTTGTTGTTGCCGTACCCGATGATCTTCCCGCCCTGGGTGGTGGTGGTCTTGAACCACGCCTCCACCGTGAACGTGTCCGGGGCCGGCACCGCCGTCGCGGTCGTCACCGTCGAAGCCGACGTGCCGTCGAACGTCGTCGCGGTGTTGGAGTCCCCGATGATGGCGCCGGCCGTACCGCGTACCAGGCCCGTGCCGCCGACGCCGTCGTTGAATCCGGCGTAGTCGATGACGCTGGTGCCGGAGGTCTCGGACAGTCGCCAGAACGGCGCCGCCCCGTCGGCGATGACCTGGTTGGCGTAGGCGCTGATCGTGCCGGAATCCGGCGCCTGCACGCTGACGATCGGGCTGTTCTGCGCATTTCCGTCCGGGTCGACCGCTTGAATGCGATAGGTGTAGGTGGCACCCGGGGTCAACCCCTTGTCGATGAATCCCAAGGTGGGCCGATTCCAGTACGTGGCTGCCGCCACCGTCGTGTACACCGGAGTGGCACCGCCGTTGCGAGTGACCTTGTAGGTCAGATTGAGATCGTCCCGATCCCAGTTGGAAGGCCAGGCCACCCGGACCGTTCCGGCCGCGAGGCCGGTCAGGGTCGGCGTCCAGGAGCTGCCCGACAGCCGCGGGCCCTGCTTGTTGGGGGCGATCGACTTCAGGGCGAAGCGGGCCAGACCTTGCTGACCGCTGGCATTGACGGTCGGGAACTCGCCGCCCATGACCACGTACTGGCTGTTGCCGGTGACGGTCCAGGCCGCTTGCGACTGCCCCGTCACCGTGCCTTCGGTCATGTCCGGGAACCAGTTGTACAAGGACGGGCTCGGGTTGCCGTACCAGTCGGGGTAGCCCTGGGTGTCGTGGGCGATCGTTCCGGTCACCGCGTCGGTGAAGGCGAGGGTGTGCCGCATGTTGATCGACCAGGGATTGGACTGGAAGAACCCGCCGATGTTCTGGCAGTAGTGCGCGTGGTTGACCGTGTAGACGACCGAGTTGAGTACCGCGACCCCGTAGGTGTCGCCGTGGCAGTCCTCGATCCACTGGATGTTGCCGGTCGCGCCATCGGCCTTGAACGCCCCTTCCAGGTTGCCACCGCTGCCGAAGACGTATCCGGAGCCGTAGACACTGGTCCCCGACGCGGTGAGGGACAGGATGGCGGCCTGGGGGCCGGCGTCCCGCACGAGTGAGGTGGCATTCCAGGGCAGCAAGGCTCCGGTCGTCGGATCCAGGGCGGCCAGGCCGTAGGCGGGCGAGGTATTGATGTTCTCGAACGCTCCGCCGGCGATCAGCTTCGTACCGTCGGTGGTGAGGGTGAGCGCGTTGACCACTCGATCGGCCTGCGGATTCCAGCCCAGCACGGCACCGTCGCTGGCTCGGATGGCGGCCAGCCGGATCCGCCAAAGGCCGTTGACCTGAGTGAAGTCACCGCCGACGTACACCGTCGTGTTGGTGGCCACGATGGCGTTGACCCGGCCGCTGAAGCTGGGCTGGAAGGTGGAGATGAGGGAACCGTCGGCGGTGCTGTAGGCCGCAATGCGGCTGCGGGTCTGACCGTTCGCGGTCGTGAAGTCGCCGCCCACGTAGATCCGCGAACCATCCGGCGACTTGGTGATCGCCCGAGCCTGCGCGTTCAGGGACGGATTGAACGACGAGATGAGGTTGCCGGTGGTCAGGTCGTAGGCGAGCAGGTTGGCCCGCGGCGTCGTGTTGACCCCGGGTGATGCCCCGGCCGGCCGGGCGTTGGCGAAGCTACCGGCCGCGTAGACCGTGTTGCCGTTGATCACCTGCTGCCACACCACCCCGTCGACCTGAGTCGTCGGCAGCGAGTCCGCGGTCACCAGGCTGGCCGACGGCTGCTGTACCGGGCTCAGATCAGCCGCGGCCGGCGCGGCCGCGGCGACCGACACGACGATCCCGCCGACCAGCAAGGTCAGCGCTGCGCCGACCGACCGCAACCGACGACCGAGGGAAGTTCGTTCCATGGGGGGCTCCAGGTTCATGAGGCGTTACCGACGAACATCAGCACCGGTGCGTCAGTGCTGTAACTGACGCTGATTCCGATGGGACTGCGCTGCCCGGCCCCGACCGAGAAGACGTACGTACCCTGCGACTGGCCGCCGGGCTTCAGAGTGCCGCTGAATGGTGCGGTCGGCGGACCCGACAGCGGCGACGCCGGGTTACCTTTCGAATTGGTGACGTTCACGGTGACCCTGCTGAGATCAATGCTTCGGGCGGACTTGTTCTCGATCTCGACCGTCACTGCCACTGCGGGGCCCGCGATCTCGCCCGGGCCCCGGGCCTCGGCCGTGATGCCGTTGACCCCAACGATCGAGGCCGAGACCTTCCCGCCGAAATTCGCGGATCGGGTCAGCGGCACCGCTTTGGCCGTCGTCACCGGGACGGACGCGACCGTCTGATCGATGTTCCCGGCCGTGGGCGGCGGCACGGGCGTCGTGGCCGGCTTCGGTCTGCTCGTCGTGGCCGCCGATCCGCCGCCCGGCCGCGCGCTCGGCGCGGCCGGAACGGTCTTGGATCCCGGGCCGGACGAGGAGGTCCGCACCGCCACGGCCGGCGGGATGGGTGCGACCGAACTGGTCGAGCCCGCCGGGGCGGCCGGACTCTCCGTGCCGGACGTGCCGACCGACGCCGAGGAGGCCGCCGCAGCGTTCGACCCCGAGGGGGAACCCGCCGCCCCGCTCTGGGTCTGGGCACTGGTGCAAGCCGCGGCACCGATGATCAGGGCGCCGACCAGGGCACCGATCCTGCGTGTGAGCCGAACAGCACTGCGGTTCATGATCGGACCTTCGTCTCGTCGTACTTGCGTGAGCCACGAGCAAGCCGCCGGGCCAGATCCTCGTATCGGTCGGTGACGTCGTCCCAGTCGTAGGCCGCCGCACGACTGCGTGCCGCCGCACGGCGGGCGACCAGGTTGAGATCGGCCGATTCGTCGTTCTCCACTCGTGCCGCGACGTCGGCCGCGGTGCCGAAATAGCGACCGGCCGAGCCGAGCACCTCTCGGTTGAAGTTCACGTCGTAGGCATTGGTCGCGGTCCCGGCCCCGATCGCCCGGAGCAGGGACGGGTTGGTTCCGCCGACGCTGTGCCCGTGCCAGTAGATGCGGGCGTGCGCGTACAGCTGGTCGAGCAGTTCCTGATCCCAGACACCGCCCAGGAATCGAATGCGGTCATCCGCGGCGGCGTGTACGCGCCTGGTGTATTCGTCGGAATAGGGAGCCGACCCGACCACGATCAGCGGCAGACGCGAACCGCTCTGAACGAATCCTTGGACGATCATGTCCACGTGGTTTTCGGGCTCGAAGCGAGCGACAACGAGATGGTAGTCATTGGCGGTCAACCCCAGCTCGGACAACCGTGACGACGAGATCCCGGCCGTCTTGGGCGCCCCGTAGGAGATGATATCGGTTCCGACGTCGAACCTTTCGCGGTAGTAGTCGGCGATCCCGATCGCGTCGGCGATCAAGGCGTCGGACTGCTTGACCGCCAACCACTCGGCCGTTCGGTAATACCGGCGGCCCATCGGCCCCCATTTTGCGCGCTTCCATTCCAGCCCGTCAACGTGAGTGGCTACCGGAATTCTCGCCGCACGGAAAAGCGGCAGGAACGGCGCATTGGCCGCATTGAACACCACAGCCACATCAGTACGATTTTGCAGCAGGTGGCCGACCGAGAGGGCAGTGTGGCTCAGCGTCTCCAGACTCCGGCTACGCAGGGCCGGCCGATGTACGAGTTCCATACCCAGGTACCGGCCCGCGGGCGGCGTAGTCGACGTCCCGGCTGTACGGCAGTAGACCACCACCTGATGGCCGCGATCGACCAGGCGCCGGCCGACCTCCTCGATCGCCGTCTCGAATCCCCCGTAGCGCGCCGGGACCCCGCGCGTGCCGACCATGGCGATACGCAGGAGCCGATCAGGATCGGCGCCAACGGTCGGGGCAGGGCGGGGATGTTTCATGGGTCCTCAAGGCTCGGAGAGGTACGCGGCAAGACAGCAGAACAGAGGCCGTCCGCGCCGCACCCGAAAATCACCCCGACGGCGTGTGCAACGTGTACTACTGAGCGTCACATTCGATTAGCCCAGATGGTGCTCCTCCTCGGGCAATTTAGCATCCCGGGGCCTGGTTGCCCAGAGTACGAAGAAGGTTCACCTATTACGGCGTAGGCGGCATTTGCTCCTCATCATGTGGGTGATGCACAGCAGCTCAGCCCTCGAATCGACGCCGACCGGGCGGCTGCGCTCCCCTTACGGGTGACAGCGAGCTCATTGGGAGTCCTCGAGCAGGAAGGGGGCGAAGCCGCCAGGTGAGCACGCTCTGCAATCAACGGGCTTGAATCACCTCAACGGGTGAAGCGGGCGGCCTTCCACAACGAACCCGAACCGAGAGCCGCCGTCAGCGAACAGGGGGTCAGGCCGCGGTCCGCGTAGGCCCGGATCAGGCTCGTGACCAACTTGCCGCGGTCCACGTCCGGTTCCGGCCCGTCGTCCACCCCGTCGTCGAGCCCGGCATGCGCGTCGTGATTCAGCAGGATCGAGCCGGGTCGGGCGTTGCTCATCGCCTTCGCGACCCGCTCGTCGTCGGCCAGCAGCGGCTTCCAGTCCCAGCTGGTCGAACTCCATAGCACCGGAGTCAGGCCGGAGGCCCGTACGGCGGCCCAGGTACTGACCGTCTGACGTCCATACGGCGGTCGCATCCAGCGCAGCCGTCGCCCGAGGATGTCTTCCAATTCGGCCCGGCCGTCCCGGCAACGCCGAAAGACCTGGTTGGGGCTGAAGGTCGGCAGGGCTCGATGATCCACCCCGTGCAGGCCCACCTCGTGTCCGGCCGCCACAATCTCGGACAGCAGCGCCGGATGGCGACGCACCCTCGTCATCAGAACGAAGAAGGTGGCAGTGGCGCCGGTGGAGCGAAGTGCCTCGAGCACGGCCGTGGTGCCCGCTGGGTCCGGCCCGTCGTCGAAGGTCATCACCACTATCGGACTCGCGGTCCGGACCCCTATCACGGACCCGGCACCCCACGATCGGCTCTCCACCAGGGTGCGGACGCCACTGCGTCGGCGCAGATCAGCCATCCCGCCGGTACTCCTGGTACACGTGCCCGACCGCTGCGGCAGCCATCCCGCCCCCGCGTCGGGCCAGTCTCTGACCGCGGGCCTGGTGCCGGGCCGACCCGTTGACCCGGCCGAACGTCGATCGCGCCGAGCCGACCGCGACGCGGGCCAGCCCCCCGACGGCCAGTTCCACCCGACGGACCGACCGACGCGCGCGACCGGCGGTCAGATCGAGCGCGATGAGCCCGGTCGTGTTGCCGTGGCTCCACGCCCGGCGCAGAACCCACTCACGGTTCATCCGCGCCGCCGGAACCTTGTCCACCACGACCGACTCGTTGCACCACAACATGCGTCCACCTTTGGCGAAAAGCGCACGGCTGAACAAGGTGTCCTCTCCGCCGGCCAGGCCGTAGCGGTCGTCGAATCGCAGCCCGAACGCCCGGACCTGCTGCAGATCGATCAGTAGATTGCCGGCCGCGGCCACGTCCAGTTCGGTTCCCGTCGGCAGACTGCGACGCTCGAAGAACCGGCCGGCCACAATCCACGGCTCGGGCGGCCGCTCGTACTCGGGGATCACCCGACCCGATACCGCCGCCGGTTCGGTGGGCGCCCAGACATCGAGCAACTGCGACAGCCATCCTGGCTCGGGGCGCTCGTCATCGTCGATGTAGGCCAGTAGTCGCGATCCGGCGGACTCGTCGATCGCGCGGTTTCGCGCGGCCGATATTCCGGGTCTCGGTTCGACGCAATACCGGACGATGGGTGACCCGAAGGCCGACACCGCCGATCGCGCGCTCCCCTCGGGATCGTTGTCGACCACTAGGACGTCGGCTCGGTGGCCGGGCCGGGAATTTATCTGCTGAACCTGGTCGAGAATCATCGGCAGACCTTCGGACACCTCGCCCGGACGACGGAAGGTCAGGATCGCCACGGTCACCGACACCGATGCCACCGAGAACATGCCCCTTCCGATTTCGACCGAACCTGGATCCTAGCCGTGCCGCGACGCCTGGGCCACGTCACACCAAAAAGAGGCCCGCCGATACCCTGGAAAGGGCATCGGCGGGCCGATCACTGACGGCATCGGTTCAGAAGGTACCGATCTTCTTGGTGCCGGAGGCTACTCCAACCGCCGAAGCGACGTCAGCCGGCAGGGCGACGGCAAATGAGCTGAACGCCGATTCCTGCGTCGTCAGCCCGGCGAGCGCGGTGCTGGTCGCACTCTCGGCATTGCGCCACCCGGCGTTCTTTGCCGAGAGCTGGGCCACGCTGGTCATCCGGGAGGCGATCTGGTTGTTGGTGCCGCCCCAGGCCAGCAGGTTGGAATCCGAGGCGGACACCTTCTTGGAGAAGAGGTTTCCGTTGATCGTGATGTTCATCGAATCGGCGCCCACATTGGTCGCCTTGTCCAGAACCATGATGTGGTCGGTCGGTGCCTCACCGAAACTGTTGTTCACGATCTGAACGTTCCGCAGGATCCATGGACACGTCGGATCCGGAATGGGATAGCGGGGATCGTGGCCCGGTTCGCTGGCGTTCGCCTGGCGCCGACCGTTCTGCGAAAGCCAGATACCCTGGTCCGAGCTGCCGCCGAGCCGGTTGTTGTAGATCTTGCCATTGCCCGCATTGAAGAGGTAGATCCCGGTCTTGCCGCCGGTCACGGTGTTGTTGGCGATGGTCATCGTGTCCGACAGTTCGGTTTCGATGCCGGCCTCGGTGTTGCCTGTCACCGTGTTGCCGACGATTCTGATGTTGACGCTGGATTCGTCGAACCAGATGCCGGTCCCATAGGTGTTGATGACGGTATTCCCACTGATCACCGCATTTCGGGTCTTGGTGATCTTGATTCCTCCGGTGGCGATCCACGGATTGAAGTGCTCGTAGTTGTTCTGGTTGAACAGCGAGTTCTTCACCACCAGGTTGTCCGCCGTGTCGGCATGCAGACCCATCTGACCGGCCCGATTCACCGTCACGTGATTCGCCGATGCATTGCTTCCGCTGAAACTCAGGGCGTTGGCCGCGACGTCGTCGATCTCCACGTTCTCGACCGACCCTGGCTTGTTGAACCGCACGGCGCCCATCAGTGGCATCGGCGTTCCGTACCGGCGCACTCCGAACCCCCGGAGCACGACACCGGCCACGTTGACCCGGATGGCCTGCTCGATGTCGGTGGCCCGGACCTGGTGGTTGGCCGGGTCGCTACCGATGATCAGTTGCTTGCTCGCGTAGTTGACCGCGAATGTCCCGGGAACCACCGATGCGGCGGTCGCGACCTGCTTGAGCTGAACGCCGTCGATGTACACCTGATCCGGGTGGGATGCCATCGGAAAGCCGCTCTGGAGGAAGACCGAGTTGTTCTGGCCGAAACTGAAGCCGATCGAGCTGTCGAATGTCTTCGTCCATCCGGACTTGACCCAGGTCGAACCGGACTTGGTCCATCCGGTGACCGCGCTGCTTCCGTCGAACCAGACTGCCTCCGCCGGGTAGGCCTGAATGGTGATCGGGCGGTCATTGACGATGACCGATTCGTGATAGGTGCCGCCACGCAGTACGACCGTTTGACCTGCCGCGGCCCTCGACACCGCGTAAGTCACTGTCCGGTAGGGCGCTGCCATGGTCCCGGACCCGGAATCGTTGCCCGAGTTCGGATTGACGAAGATCGCGTTCGACGGCACGGCATACTGCGCCGTTCCGATCGGAAGGGCCCCGTGTGTTGTCGTGGCGGGCGCGGTGACGGCGGGTGGGACGGCCGGTGGTGGCGTGGTCACCGGCGCACCTGCGGTCAACCTCTTCGCGGCCCAGAAGTCGTCGACGACAACTGTGGTGGCCACGGAGGAACGGGATACGTAGTCCCACTGGCCCACCGCCCCAGCCTTGGTGATCCGTGACGGCGAGGTGTCCTGAGCGGTCAGTTGCCAGCCGGGTTCGGCACTACCGGACAACCAGGCTCGGGCCGAGAGCACCACGGGATCGGTTCCGGTGACCTCGAAGGCCAGCTTGACGAGAGTGCCTGGGGCAGCGGTCAGATTGGTCCTGACATCCTTCAGGAGGGTGTCCGAGCTACCGCTGACCCGAGACACGCTCACCGAGAGAGCGCCGCCCGGAGCCAGCCGGACCCGGCCGATGTACGCGGATCCGTCGTTCTGGCGGCGAGCCTGGAGGCCGTGATAGAGGCCGAAGGCCGAGGCGGCCATGGCCGGCGCCCGGACGGTGCCCTGCAGGTGGACGTCCGCGGCCGAGGTCTGCGTCAGCACGACCGACGTGGCCGTGCCGGGCTGCACCGCTTCGAGTACACCGTGCCCGCCGGTCACGCTGAGCGCACCGGAGCCGGTGCCCTTGGCAGTGGTGTATGCGCCGCCGAGATCGGCGGAACCGAGTCCGCCGCTGGTCGTTCGGCTGTAGGTATCCACCGCGATGTTGGTCCAGGTGGCTCCGGCAGCCGAGGCCGACGAGGCGACGGGGACGACGATGCCCCCGGCGACGGCTGCCGTGAAGACGGAAATGGCGATTCGTTGGACGCGTTTGCTTCTGGACGTCCTGATGGAATGACGAGGTGCTTGGGACAAGTTTTCCTCCGGCATGAGCGGTCGCACGGCCCCGATTCGGCTCGGCGTCACGACACTCGTTGGTGGTCTGCGTTTCCTTGCATCCGGTCGAACTGGCCGGCGTCTCCCTTCTGGGCGGCCGAATCCGAGGCGGCCCGATTCTGGGCACGCCGATGGTGACTACCCCTGGTAGTTGTGCTCCGTGCTGCCTTGTGGCGGGCCATGAGTCGGGATCTCCCCGACCGAACCTGATCGCCGGGCCGTGCATGGTTCCTGATCACCGGACTGGCCGAAAGCCCGCGTGACGATTCATCTGGTGAGCGCTTTGCGCGAATCGCTCGTCGCAGAAGGTAACGGTTTGGGTGTGCTCGCACCAAGCCCCGATTTGGTCAACGCGTCCAGACACCGGGCCCGTGCGGTAATGGACGTGCGAGTCGGCTCGATCCGCGAATGGCGACCGACGCTCGTCAGAATCGCGCCGGTCGGAGGGCATCACTCAGTTGACTGCCGCGCGAAGGGAGCCAGGCGACGATTTCGCGGGCCGGAGACCTACCTCGCATGGCGATCAGGTGATGCGATTGGCAGTCGTTCTCCCCGCGCGACGGCCGAGCACGTCGGCGTCCGGGTGTCTTGATGTGACCGACATCACGTTATGTATCCGTTATCTTCATGGGCGGCATACGCCGTTGGATACACCCACATTGCGACCGAGGGACGCGGCGAGCCGAAGAGGGGTCGGACGGGGCAGGCGGCATTCCCAGCCCCGTACGGTGCTCGACCTACGAATGCGGGAAGGGGTCAGTGGATTGCAGCCGCACCGAATTGGTCGATGCCGGCGGGTCCGGCTGCCCGGCGGCCTTCAGCCGGCGGGTGGGCTTGGCTGCGACGAACAGTCCCGCGACCACACCGACCAGTCCGATCAGGCCCCACAACGTCATCCCAACCGGAATTCCCCAGAACGGGCTGGAGGTGGTCGGCGCCGTCGGGCTCGCGGTCGCATCGGCGAACGCCTGACTCGCGGAAGCGATGCCGGTCCCCGCCATCATGAGCATGGCCACAGCCACGGCGACGGCGGACGGGCGGCGAAATCGGGCGAAATCGGGCATTACTGGTTCCCATCGATGAGAGATCATCATTCGAAGCTCCGCAACGGGAAGTACCCGACATCCGACCCGCGCGCCGCCTCCGGTGACCCTACCCGTCACACACGGTGCAAGTCACGAACTCGATCGAGTCGATCCCGTCCGGGATCCGACGCGTTTGGGTGAATCCGCGAACTGACGGCCACTCTCCGTGTCGGATTGTCTCGGTGTTGCGACACTCGAATGCTCATTGGCACCTCCTGACACCCGCCTCTCGCTCCGAGAGCCAGGGCGGTCGTCATCTTCCTGTCATCCCGATCGGGAAGGATCGGGGCATGACGATTGCCCCAACGAGTTCTGCCCCGCTGAACCCCTCGGCCCGTCCCCCGCGACCGGCCGGGTCGGTTGACACCGAGGCGGAGCTGCGCGCCGACGTCCGGCGGGTCGGATCCCTCCTCGGTCAAACACTGGTCCGTCAGGAGGGCCAGGAGATGCTGGATCTGGTCGAGAAGGTTCGAGCCCTGACGAAGCAGGCTCACGAGTCCGCGACACCACAGGATCGGCAGGCGGCCACCGACCAGGTCCGGGCCATCCTGGCGACGCTGCCCATCAGCGAGGCAACCGCACTGGTCCGGGCGTTCGCCGCCTACTTCCACCTGGCGAACGCAGCCGAACAGGTGGACCGCATCCGCGCCTTGCGAGCCCGTCCGGCGTCCGAAGGCTGGCTCGCGCGTGCCGTGGCCGACGTCGCGACCGAACTCGGACCGGAGGAACTGACCAGGGCGATCGCCGATCTGGACGTCCGACCGGTGTTCACCGCCCACCCCACCGAGGCGAGCCGGCGCAGCGTGCTGACCAAACTGCGCCGGATCAGCGACCTGCTGGCCGAGCCGACCGAGCCCGGATCGACGGCCCGGGTCCGGCAGGATCGTCAACTGGCCGAACTGATCGACCTCATCTGGCAGACCGACGAACTGCGCCAGATCCGGCCGACCCCGATCGACGAGGCCCGCAACCTGCTCTATTACCTGCGTCAGATCGGTGGCGAGAGCCTGCCCGAATTGATGGACGACCTCGCTGCTGAACTCTCCGGCCATGGCGTCACCCTCTCCGCGGAGTCGGTTCCGCTGCGGATCGGCACCTGGATCGGCGGGGATCGGGACGGGAACCCCAACGTCACCGCGGCCATCACCCACCAGGTCCTCGCCCTCGACCATCAATTGGCCATCGACCTGGCCATCGGCAACATCGACCGGTTGATCGCCTATCTGTCGGCGTCGACCGCCATCGTCGGCGTATCCACGGCGCTGAGCGAGTCGGTCGCCGAGGACCTGCGCCGACTGCCGGGGCTCGATCCGCGGGTGAAGGAGATCAACGCGGCCGAGCCGTACCGGCTCAAGCTGACGTGCGTCAAGGCGAAGCTGCTGAACACCAGGACCAGGGTTGCCGCGCGTGGACGACACGAACCGGGCCGGGACTACGCCCAGCGCAGCGAGCTCCTGGCCGATCTCGCCGTCATCGCCGACTCCCTCCGGCAGCACGGCGGAGAGCTGGCGGCAGACGGAGTGGTCGCGACCGTGCGTCGTTCGGTCGCCGCCACCGGTCTGCACACCGCGACCATGGACATCCGCGAGCACGCCGAGGCCCATCACCACGTTCTTGCGCAGCTGTTCGATCGGCTGGGCGAGAACCGGACGGCCTACACGGAGCTGGATCGGGCCGACCGGATGAAGCTGCTCTCGGCCGAGCTCACCTCCCGTCGACCCCTCACCTACCGCCCGGCCGCCCTTGACGCGGCGGCGGCCAAGACCTTCTCGGTGTTCGCGGAGATCGCCGATGCCCTGGACACCTACGGTCCCGAGGTGATCGAGACCTACATCGTGTCGATGACCATGGGCGCCGATGACGTGTTGGCTCCGGCGATCCTGGCCCGGGAGGCCGGCCTGCTGGACGTGCACGGCTCCGAACTGCGAGAGCCGTACGCCCGCATCGGCTTCGCTCCCTTGCTGGAGACGGTCGAGGAACTGCGCCGGTCCGGCGAGGTGATCGACGAACTGCTGTCCGACCCGACCTACCGGGAGATCGTCCGGCTGCGCGGAGACGTCCAAGAGGTCATGCTCGGGTATTCGGACTCAAACAAGGACGCCGGGATCACCACCAGCCAGTGGGAGATCCACAAGACTCAGCGGGTGCTGCGCGACGTGGCGGCCAGGCACGGGGTTTCGCTGGTCCTGTTCCACGGCCGCGGCGGCACCGTCGGTCGTGGCGGCGGGCCGACCTACGACTCGATCCTGGCTCAGCCGCACGGTGTGCTCACCGGGGCGATCAAGTTCACCGAGCAGGGTGAGGTGATCAGCGACAAGTACGCGCTGCCCGAACTGGCCCGGGAGAACCTGGAACTGACCGTGGCGGCCGCGCTCCAGGCGTCGGCGTTGCACCGCGCCCCCCGGTTGTCGGACCAGCAGCTCGCGGCGTGGGACGAGGTCATGGAAGTCGTCAACGGGGCGGCGTTCACCACTTACCGCACCTTGATCGACGACCCGGACCTGCCGGCCTACTTCCTGGCCTCTACCCCGGTCGAGCAGCTCGGGTCGCTCAACATCGGGTCCCGCCCCTCCCGGCGCCCCGATTCCGGCGCCGGCCTCTCCGGCCTGCGGGCGATCCCCTGGGTCTTCGGCTGGACCCAGTCCCGTCAGATCGTCCCGGGCTGGTTCGGCGTCGGGTCCGGGCTCAAGGCCGCACGCGAGGCCGGCCACGGCGAACTCCTGGAGGAGATCCACCGGAGCTGGCACTTCTTCCGGACCTTCATCTCGAATGTCGAGATGACTTTGGCCAAAACGGATCTCGACATAGCCGAGCTCTACGTCTCGGCGCTGGTCCCGGCGGAACTGCGGCATCTGTTCGACCTGATCAAAGCCGAACACGCCCTGACCGTGGCCGAGGTGCTCCGTCTGACCCACTCGAACGACCTGCTGCAGTCCCAGCCGGACCTCAGCCGCACGCTCACCGTCCGGGAGCCGTACCTGGCGCCGATCTCGTACCTCCAGGTCGACCTGCTCCACCGGATCCGGGCGCTGGACGACGGTGTGACCCCCGATCCGGAGTTGCAGCGTGCGATGCTGCTCACCATCAACGGTGTTGCCGCCGGAATGCGCAACACCGGGTGACCACAACGCCGGTGGGGTTCCTCCCGTCGTTGCGAGCCGCCCCGGCGAGAGGAAGCGGAGCCCGTCATGACCAGGATGACCGTCATCGGATGTGGATACCTCGGAGCCGTGCACGCGGCCTGCATGGCCCAGTCCGGCCATGACGTCGTCGGGATCGATGTCGATCGGCCCAAGGTCGAGTCCCTCGCGTCCGGGCGGCCGCCGTTCTTCGAGCCCGGGTTCGAGACCGTCCTGGCCGACGCGATCGCCAGTGGGCGGCTGAGGTTCACCACCGACTTCGCGGCGGCCCACGGCAACCAGGTGCATTTCGTGTGCGTCGGCACTCCGCAGCGGGCCGGGGAGAACGCCGCCGACATGACCTACGTCGACGCGGCGGTCAACGCCCTCACCCCACATCTGTCGCCGGGTGACCTGGTGGTCGGCAAGTCGACGGTCCCGGTCGGCACCGCCGGACGGCTGGCCGGCATCCTGCGGGCCGCGGAACCGGGCGCCATGCTGGCCTGGAACCCCGAGTTCCTGCGGGAGGGTTTCGCCGTCCAGGACACGCTGGCCCCTGACCGTCTCGTCTACGGGTTGCCCGCGGCGCCGGCCGACGCTGCGGCCAAGGCCCTGCTCGACGAGGTCTATGCCCTTCCGCTGTCCGCCGGGACGCCGCTGGTCACCACCGACTACGCCACGGCCGAACTGGTCAAGGTGGCCGCCAACTCGTTCCTGGCCACCAAGATCTCGTTCATCAACGCCATGGCCGAGGTCTGCGAGGCGACCGGGGCCGACGTCTCGCAGCTGGCCGATGCGATCGGGTACGACGCACGGATCGGCCGCCGATTCCTCAACGCGGGGCTCGGGTTCGGGGGCGGGTGCCTGCCCAAGGACATCCGGGCCTTCATGGCCCGCGCCGGGGAGCTCGGCGCCGACCAGGCGCTGGCCTTCCTCCGCGAGATCGACTCGATCAACCTCCGACGCCGCGTCCGCATGGTGGACCTGGCGCGGGAGGTGTGTAACGGATCCATCGTCGGGCGGCGCATTGCCGTCCTGGGCGCGGCGTTCAAACCCAACAGCGACGACATCCGGGACTCTCCCGCCCTCGACGTGGCCACCCAGCTGCAACTGCAGGGAGCCACGGTCGTCGTCACCGATCCGGAAGCGGTGACCAACGCCAGGCGGGCCTCGCCCGGTCTGCACTACGCCGACACGGCGATGGAGGCCGCCCAAGATGCGGACCTGGTCATGGTTCTGACCGAATGGGACGACTACCGATCCCTCGATCCGGACGAGTTGGCCTCGGTGGTGGCCGGGAAACACATGCTGGACGGCCGGAACACCCTGGACCCGGTTCGTTGGCGCGCGGCCGGTTGGACCTACCGGGCTCTGGGCCGACCGTGACCGAGCCGATCGCAGACGGCCAGGGCGCCGACCACCCGGACGGGGCACCGCAACCGCAACCGGTCCGGCCCGGCGACGACGGGGTCGATTCAGTGACGGACGACGAACATCTGGAGCCCAGGGCGGGGACGGCCCGGCGTTGGTTCGGTCGGGCCCTGCTGGTCGCCGGCGTCCTGATCCTGCTGTCCGTCGCCTGGGTCGGATGGCGGACCTACCAGGCGTACCGCCATCTGAACGCCGCCGCGACGCAGGTCAGTGATCTGCAGGCCCAGGTCCGCGACCTGAGCAATATCGACCTGAACAAGGCCGATGCCACGGCGGCCCAGTTGCGCGCGGACGCGGACAAGGCGCGGGCCGACACCTCGGACCCGTTGTTCCGCCTGGCCGGCCACCTCCCGTGGATCGGCACCAACTTCCGGGCCGTGTCCGACATCGCCTCCACCGTCGACCAGCTGGCCACCACCACCGCGCCCTCGCTGGTGCAGGTCGCGCGCACCGTGCAACCGGAGACACTGACGCCGAAGAACGGCACCATCGACGTCAAGCCCATCGCGGCGGCGTCCGACACGCTGCAGGCAGCGGATGCCGCCGTGGTTTCGGCCGAGCAGAGCACCTCCTCGATCGATCGCCGTGGCCTGATCGGTCCGATCGACCGGGCGGTCACCACGTTGCAGGCGAAGCTGGCCAAGCTGGAGCAGACCACATCGGCGGCCGCCCGGATCGGCCGGCTGGCGCCCGCCATGCTCGGCGCCGACGGTCCCCGCAAGTACCTCGTCGTCTTCCAGAACCTCGCCGAGCCGCGAGCGAGCGGTGGCCTGTTCGGCTCCTACGCCCTGGTCACCATCACCGACGGGAAGCTCGCCATCACCGATCAGGGGTCAGGATCCAGAGACCTCGGCAAGTTCGACCCGCCGCTCGCGCTGCCGGCCGGCCTGTCCACCGCCTTGTACGGCCAACTGCCCGGGACCTACGCCACCGACACGAACCTCACGCCGGACTTCCCGACCTCGGCCGCCCTGCTGGCCAAGATGTACGCCATCCGCAAGCACGTCACCGTCGACGGTGTGGTGTCGATCGACCCGGTGGCGCTGTCGTACCTCCTGGTCGGGGCAAAGCCCATCCCGATCGGGCACAACCTGCAACTCACCTCGTCCAACGTCACCCGGATCCTGCTGTCGACCGCTTACGCGCTGTATCCGCAGTCGAACGATGCTCCGGCCCGGGAGGCCTTCCTGGCCGATGCGACGGCAAAGGCGTTCGCGGCCGTGACGAACTCCGGCGGCAGCGCCCGGTCGCTGTTGCGCGGGCTGAGGAAGGCCGTCGGCGAGCGTCGGTTGCTCGTCTGGAGTGCCGACGGCGAGCAGCAGACGGACCTGCTGGCGACCGATCTGTCCGGGCATCTGCCAACGGTCGACGGGGCCACTCCCGTGGTCGGTGTCTTCCGCAACGACAGCACCGGAGGGAAGCTCGGGTACTACACCAGCGGTTCGGCGACGCTGGTGCCAGGGACGTGTACGGCCGGTCAGCGGAACCTCACCCTCTCCGTGACGATGAGCTACACGGCACCCAGTGCGGGCCTTCCGACCTACGTCCTTGGCTACGCGAAAGGCGGACCGTACGTCCTGCGCACCAACTTCCTGATCTTCGCCCCGGTCGATGGCACCATCTCCACGTTGTCGGTCGATGGGAGGGCGGTCCCGGTCGTGTGGGCGACCGAGGGCGGACGCCGGGTCGGCATGATCACGGTCGAGCTGCGCCCGGGGGCACAGGCCACGGTGACCGGTCGTTTCACCGTGGCTGCTCCGTCCGCCACCGCCGCGCAATATCAGCCGCGCCTGGAGACCACCCCGTCGGTGACCACCTGGAAGACGTCAGCGGCCGGATATCCGAGCTGCTGAGCCGCATCAGCGCGTTGACATCGACCGGTTCACTGATTGTGGCCGCTGGTGCGATTCCCTCCGGTCGCCCGACACGATCGGGTGATCATTGTGTCCATTCGGCCACGAATGTGAACTCATAGTTACCTTCGCGCCGTGGAAGTTCTACAGTAGGCGCACGACTTCACTCGGTCAGGAGACCAGATGTTCAACAAGATCCTTGCCGTCGTCTCGATGGCCGCCGCAACGCTGTTCCTCTCGGTGGGTATCGCCTCGGCGGACGACTACGTCCCACCCGCGGTCACCTCGGGAGTGTCCAACTCTTCGGGGGCCGTCCAGGTACTCGGGACGTCCCAGACCGTCGGCGGCGCGGGAAGCGCGAGCGGCTCAGCCCTTTCTTACACCGGCACCGGCTTCAACGTCGGCGGAGCGGTACTGATCGGCGCGATCGTACTGCTGCTGGGCGTCGGCCTGTGCCTGGCCGGCACCAAGATGATCCGCGGGCGGTCAGCGCAGCGCTGAGCCTTCTGCCTCGGAAGTGGCACCGCGGGTGGGTGAGGACCTGAGGTCCTCACCCACCCGCGGTTTGGTCGTTTCCCGCCACTGACGCGACGGTCACGCCGTCCTGGTCGATGGCACCAGGTTGTGGAGCACCTGCTCGCAGAAGGCCAGCAACTCCCGGTCCCGCAGCGTGTCCGCGGCCAGACGGTCCGACTCGGTCGGGGGCCGGAGGGTCAGGGTGTTCGTCAGTGCCCGGTACTTGGATCCGGGATAGACGCGGGCCGCACGCATCTGGGCCGATTCGGCCAACTCCAGCGGTGCGAATCGCAAACCCTGCGGGCCGAGGGCAACTTCGGAGACGCCGGCCTCACGGCACACCTGACGGAATGCCGCCACCGCCAACAGGTTTTCCGATTCGGTGGGCAGCGGCCCGTAGCGGTCGACCAGTTCGGCCCGCACGGACGTGATCTCCTCGGTGGTGGTGGCGCCGGCGATCTTGCGGTACGCATCGAGCCGGAGGCGTTCCGACGGCACGTAGTCGTGCGGGATGCTGGCATCCACCGGCAGCTCGACCCGCACCTCGAGGGTTTCCTCCTCGACCTCCTGTTCGTCGCCCGATGCGGGGCCGCCGGCGGCCTTCTTGAACGCCGTCACCGCCTCACCCACCAACCGGATGTAGAGGTCGAACCCGACACCGGCGATGTGCCCGGACTGTTCGGCCCCGAGGATCGATCCGGCCCCTCGGATCTCGAGATCGCGCATGGCCACGGCCATGCCGGCCCCGAGGTCGGAGTTCTGCGCGATGGTGGCCAACCGGTCGTGGGCGGTCTCGGTGAGCGGCTTCTCGCTCGGGTACAGGAAGTACGCGTAGCCGCGCTCGCGGCCCCGGCCGACCCGGCCGCGCAACTGGTGCATCTGCGACAGGCCCAGGATTTCCGCGTGGTCGACGATCAGCGTGTTGGCGTTCGAGATGTCAAGGCCCGTTTCCACGATGGTGGTGCAGATGAGCACGTCGAACGACCGGTCCCAGAACCCGTCGATCACCTTCTCCAGTCGGTCTTCGTTCATCTGACCGTGGGCCACGGCGACCCGGGCCTCGGGGACGGCCTCCCGGATGCGCCCGGCCACCGCGTCGATGTCGGAGACCCGGTTGTGCACGAAGAACACCTGACCGTCGCGGAGCAACTCGCGCCGGATGGCGGCGGCGACCAGCTTCTCGTCATAGCCGCCGACGTAGGTGAGGATCGGGTGCCGCTCCTCGGGCGGGGTGAGGATGGTCGACATCTCGCGGATGCCGGCCAGGCTCATCTCCAAGGTCCTCGGGATCGGGGTGGCCGACATGGTGAGCATGTCCACGTGCGCCCGGAGGGCCGTGATGTGTTCCTTGTGCTCGACCCCGAACCGCTGTTCCTCGTCGACGATGACCAGACCGAGGTCCTTGTAGCGGACGCTCGGCTGCAGCAGCCGGTGGGTTCCGATGACGATGTCGACACTGCCGTCGGCCAGGCCCTTGACGGTCTCCTTCGACTCCCGGTCGTCGGTGAACCGGGACAGCCCGCGGACCGTCACCGGGAATGCCGACATCCGGTCGGTGAAGGTCGAAAGGTGTTGCTGGGCCAGCAGCGTGGTCGGCACCAGGATGGCGACCTGCTTGCCGTCCTGCACCGCCTTGAAGGCGGCCCGGACGGCAATCTCGGTCTTGCCGTAGCCGACGTCACCGGAGATCACCCGGTCCATCGGGACCGGCTTCTCCATGTCGGCCTTCACCTCGTCGATCGCCGCCATCTGGTCGGGCGTCTCGGTGAACGGGAAGGCATCCTCGAGCTCACGCTGCCACGGAGTGTCCGGAGCGAAGGCGTGGCCCGGGGCCGAGGCACGGGCCGCGTAGAGCTGCACCAGCTTGGCCGCGATGTCCCGGACGGCCTTCCGAGCGCGCCCCTTGGTCTTCGCCCAGTCGGCGCCGCCCAGCTTGTTGACCGTCGGCACCTCGCCCCCGATGTACCGGGACAGCAGATCGAGGGCGTCGGTGGGGACGAACAACCGGTCGCCGGGATGTCCCCGCTTGCTCGGTGCGTACTCGACCACCAGGTACTCGCGGACGGCGCCACCGGACGTCCGGCTGACCAGGTCGATGTACTTGCCGATGCCGTGCTGGGCGTGCACCACGTAGTCACCGGGTTTGAGGGCCAGCGGGTCGACCATGTTGCGGCGGCGAGACGGCATCTTGGTGGCGGATGGCGGGGTCGCCGTGCCGCGGGTGCCCGTCAGGTCGGACTCGGTGATGATGGCCAGACCTGACCCGGTGATGACGAAACCGTCCTCCAACCGCCCGCGGGCGACGGTGACCATGCCCGGTCGCGGTGGGTGTTCCATCCAATCGCCCGATGTGGTGACGGCGAGGTCGGCCTCGGCGAACCGTTCGGCCGCCCGCGCGGCGGTCCCCGCCCCGGGGACGACGACGACCGTCACTCCCCCACCGGCCGCCCGTTGCGCGGCATCGTCGATGGCGACTGCGATCTCGCCCCGGTAGGACGGTGCGGCGATGATCGCCACCTGCTCGTCCGGGTTGGCCTGCAGCAGCGCCGCCGTCGCGTCGCCCGGTTCGTCCACGCCGAACGGGGCGACCCGCCACAGCGGCAGTTCCTGGTCCCGGATGAGGTCCTGCACCTCACCCAGGGACCGGTAGGCGGACTCGGCCAGGTCGATGGGGGCGCGCCCACCGGTGGCCGCGGCCATCCACGACGCGGCCAGGAAGTCGGCCCCGGTGCGGACCAGATCCTCGGCCCTGGTGCGGATCCGCTCCGGATCGGCCAGCACCACATGGGTGCCCTTGGCCAACACCTCGGGGAGCATGGTCAGCCGACCCGGCAACAGGACCGGGATGAGGGCTTCCATCCCCTCGACGGCGATGCCGGCGGCCAGGTTCCCGAGCATCTGGGCCAGCGTCGGGTCACCGGTCCCGGCCGCCGACAGCCGGGACGCGCGTTCCCGGACCTCGTCGGTGAGCAGGACCTCCCGGCACGCCTGGGCGGTCACCGAGTCGACGGCGTCGATCGACCGCTGGTCGGTAACGGCGAAGGTGCGGATGTCGGTGACCTCGTCACCGAAGAACTCGACCCGGATGGGGTGGCTGTCGGTCGGCGGGAAGATGTCCAGAATGCCGCCGCGGACCGCGATCTCGCCGCGCTTCTCGACCATCTCGACCCGGGTGTAGGCCAGGGTGACGAGTCGGCCGACCAACTCCGACAGGTCGACCCAGTCGCCGGTCCGCAACACGACCGGCGCCATCTCGCCCAGATCGGGGGCCATCGGCTGGATCAGCGACCGGATCGTGGCCACCACCACCTTGGGCGAACCCGCCGGGTGCTCCTCCGGGTGGGCCAGTCGCCGCAAGGTGGCCAGGCGCTTGCCGACGGTGTCGGCCCGGGGTGACAGCCGCTCGTGGGGCAGGGTCTCCCACGACGGGAAGATCATCACGTTGTCGTCGCCGATCAGGTCGGCGATGGCGGCGGTCGCCACTTCGGCCTCGCGGCCGGTCGCGGTGACCAGCAGGACCGGGACCCCCGCTCCGCCCGCCGCCTTGTCCACGGCCAATGCGGCGGCCAGGAACGGGCGGGCACCGGGCGGAGCGATGATCCGGTTGGTCGGGGCGCCGGCGGTGGCCACCATGTCCTTGACCACAGTGGTGCGCAGGACGGCCTCCAGCAGCCCGGCCAGCGCCGTGTTCCCGCTCTCCGGGTGCGCCGATGCGGTCGGTCTCTTCGCTACCTGCTGCGCCACGTCGGCACTCCTCGCGTCCCTGACCGGCCGGAATCGGCCCGATCAACACCGGCGCAGCGGGATGCCGACACGCCAGAAAACCCCCGACCGTGCGGTAGGGGGCGTCTGGTCACGACTGTACCGTCGTCCACCGACGGTGCCCCCGGAGCCGGAGGCGGCCGCAGTGGGTCAGTGGCCCATCTCGCCGGCGGTGGCCTGGATCCGGGCCAGGCGCTGCGGGCTGGGCCAGCGCACCTTGGTCGCCCAGCCCAGCTTCTCGAAGAACCAGATGGTCCGGGCCGAGATGTCGAGTTGACCGCGCAGCACGCCGTGACGGGCGCAGGTCGGGTCGGCGTGGTGCAGGTTGTGCCAGGACTCGCCGAAGCTGAGCAGGGCCAGCGGCCAGAAGTTGGCCGACTTGTCCCGGGCCGCGAACGGGCGCTCACCGATCATGTGGCAGATCGAGTTCACCGACCAGGTGACGTGGTGCAGCAACGCGATACGCACCAGCCCGGCCCAGAAGAAGGCGGTCAGCGCGCCGTGCCAGGACATGGTGACCAGGCCGCCGATCAGAGCGGGCGCGATGATCGATCCGATGGTCCACGTCCAGAAGTACTTGCTCTGGCGGGCGATGTCCTTGTCGGCCAGGAGGTCAGGGGCGAACCGCTGCTGATTGGTGTTGTCCCGATCGAAGATCCACCCCATGTGGGCGTGCCAGAAGCCCTTGGCCAACGCCGGAACCGATGTTCCGTACGTCCAGGGCGAGTGCGGGTCTCCCTCGCGGTCGGAGAAGGCATGGTGGCGCCGATGGTCAGCGACCCAGATGATCACCGGACCCTGGGCTGCCATCTGCCCGGCTCCGGCCAGGGCGATCTTGAGGGCGCGATTCGCCTTGAACGATCCGTGGGTGAACAGCCGGTGGAACCCGACCGTCACCCCCATGCCCGAAACCACGTAGAACGCGGCCGCAATGATGACGTCGGTCCAGGTCAGACCCCATCCCCAGGCGAACGGAACCGCCAGGATCACGGCCAGCAGGGGCACCAGGGAGAAACCGTAGACGGCGATCTGAGCCGCGATGCCGCGTTCGCCGTCCAGGATCGGCTTCGGCCCCTGCGCCGTCGTGGCCGTCGTGCGGGCGGGGCTGGTGGGGGTGGGAGCACCGTCCATGGTGGGGGCTGACTGCGGAGGGGTCACGGGCGATCAATCTTCTCGGGTCCCGGCCGACAGCCGCCCGGGACAGGTGGAACTCTGGCCAACCGCCCGTGCCTGCGACGTTCACGGAACGCGCCGGACCCACCGGGTTCTTCCGCCAACGGTACCGGCTCAGGGGTACCGGCGGAATGCGTGCGGGGCAATCGACCACAGTCGCCGTTCCGGTGCCGGCCCCGAGCAGCCGCGCACGGGAGGCGGCCTCAACCGCCGCCATGACATGGAATGATGCTGGTGGTCAATCCGCCGTGGTGTAACGGCAGCACCTCTGATTTTGGTTCAGATGGTTCAGGTTCGAATCCTGGCGGCGGAGCGGACGGCCTCGATCGCTGGTTCGTGCCCACATCGAATCCGGCTAACATCCGTGGGGGCTTCGGGCCAGCACAGGAGGATCGCCAATGCCGGACAGTGAACGGGCGACGTCCGCCGTCGTCTCGGCGGTGATCGTCCTCGCCGCCGGCGCCGGTACCAGAATGCGCTCGTCCGTGCCCAAGGTGCTGCACCCGGTCGCCGGGAAGCCACTGCTGTGGCACGCCGTGACCGCAGCCGCCGCCGTCCGGCCCGAACACCTGGTGGTCGTCGTCGGATACGGACGCGAACAGGTCGGCCAGTATCTCGCCGATCATCACCCCACCGTGCGGCAGGCCGTGCAGGACGAGCAACTCGGTACCGGCCATGCGGTCGCCTGCGCCCTGGCGGAGATGGGCCGGATCAGCGGGACGGTCCTGGTCACCTACGGCGACGTCCCTCTGCTCACCGGCGCGACGCTCGTCGAACTGGCCGCGCACCATCAGCGCAGCGCCAACGCGGTGACCGTGCTCACGGCCGACGTGGTCGATCCGACCGGGTACGGCCGGATCGTCCGCGACGAGTCCGGACAGCTGGCGGCGATCGTCGAGCAGAAGGACGCCGACGATGTGCAGCGCGCCATCACCGAGATCAACTCCGGTGTGTACGCCTTCGACGGAGCGGTCCTGGCCGACGCGCTGACCCGCCTGACGTCGGCCAACTCCCAGGGCGAGCGGTACCTGACCGACGTCGTTTCTCTGGCCCGATCCGATGATCATCCGGTCGGGACCTTGACCACCGACGATGCCGCGCAGACCGAGGGGGTCAACGACCGCGTGCAACTGGCCGAGCTGGGCAAGGTCCTCAACGGTCGGCTCGTGCGGGACGCCCAGTTGTCCGGCGTCACCGTGGTCGACCCGTCCGCCACCTACCTGCACGCGGATGTGGTGATCGGCCGGGACACCGTCCTCCTTCCGGGCACGTCGCTGGAGGCGGGCACGGTGATCGGATCCCATTGCGTGATCGGCCCGGAAACCACCCTCTCGGACTGCCGCGTGGCCGATCACGCCGCGGTGGTGCGTTCCCACTGCACCGGCTCGACCATCGGGCCGGGCGCCAGCGTCGGGCCGTACTCGTACCTGCGTCCCGGCGCCGATCTGGGCGAGAAGTCCAAGGTCGGCGCGTTCGTCGAGATCAAGAAGTCGTTCATCGGGCGCCGGGCCAAAGTGCCGCACCTGTCCTACATCGGGGACACGACGATCGGGACGGGCTCCAACGTCGGCGCCGGCACCATCACGGCGAACTACGACGGAGTGCTCAAGAGTGCCACCACCATCGGCGAGAACGCTTTCGTAGGATCGAATTCCACCTTGGTCGCACCGGTGCGGATCGCCGATGGCGTGTACGTGGCCGCCGGTTCGACGGTGACCAACGATGTGGAACCGGGTGATCTGGCCGTCGCGCGTGGTCGCCAGCGCAGCGTCAAGGGCTGGGTCCTGCGCCGCCGCGAAGGAACGGCCTCCGACCGCTCGGCCCGTGCGGCCGGCGCCGGTTCGCCCACGGCCACCGACGTGTGAGGCCGCCCGCCCATTGCCCGGGCCCGACCAGAACAGCACGCTCCGCTCGTCAGCGAAAAGGACACCACCTCGCGTGAATGCCATCTCCACCACCACCCGCAAGAGCATGATGCTCTTCTCCGGCCGCGGGTTCCCCGAGCTGGCGGACGAGGTGGCCCGTGAACTCGACGCCCAGGTGACCCCCACCTCGATCTACGACTTCGCCAACGGCGAGATCTTCGTGCGGCCCGAGCTGTCGGTCCGCGGGACGGATTCGTTCATCATCCAGTCCTGCGGCGCGTCCATCAACAAGTGGGTGATGGAGACCCTGATCATGATCGACGCCCTGAAACGCGCTTCAGCCAAACGGATCACGGTCGTCCTGCCCTTCTATCCGTATGCCCGGCAGGACAAGAAGCACCGCGGTCGCGAGCCGATCTCGGCCCGATTGATCGCCGACCTGCTCAAGACGGCCGGCGCCCACCGGTTGATGACGGTCGACCTGCACACCGACCAGGTGCAGGGCTTCTTCGACGGCCCGGTCGACCACCTGTTCGCCCAGCCCCTGCTGACCGACTACATCTCCGAGAAGTACGGCACCGAGGACCTCACGGTGGTCTCCCCCGACTCCGGGCGGGTCCGTACCGCCGAGCGCTGGGCGAACCGGCTCGGCGGCAAGCCGATCGCCTTCATCCACAAGACGCGGGACCCGCTGCGCCCCAACCAGGTCAAGGCGAACCGAGTGGTCGGTGACGTGGCCGGGCGCACCTGCATCGTGGTCGACGACATGATCGACACCGGCGGCACCATCGCCAAGGCGGTCCAGGAGATCATGCACGCCGGGGCGGAGAAGGTCATCGTGGCGGCCACCCACGGCGTGCTGTCGGACCCGGCGGCGGAACGGCTCAGCACGTGCGGCGCGGTCGAGGTCGTGCTGACCAACACCCTGCCCATCCCGCCGGAGCATCAGTTCCCGCAACTGACCGTGCTCTCCATCGCCCCGCTGCTGGCCCGGGCGATCCACGAGGTCTTCGAAGACGGATCGGTGACCTCGCTGTTCGACGTCTGAGGCCGGGACCGACCGGCGTTTTGACGCGATCCGAACGCCGGTGGGTGAATACTCCGGTCGGGTACTCAGCGCGGTCAGGCTGAGCTGACGAACGGGGTCCAATGTGCCCGGGGTGAGCCGCAGAACTGCCATCGGCGCGATGTCGGTCGGAGCCATCGGCGTCGGCGCGGCGGCCGGGGCGATCGTCGATCGCAGACTCGGCGAGCCGACCCGGCCGCCCAGTGGCAGCGGCGCCGTCGCGACGGTCGCGGGCTGGGCCGCGCGCCGGGGAAACCGTTACCACATCGGTCATCGAGGCAGCGGGGATGTCTATCCCGAGCACAGTATCGAGGGCTATCGCGCCGTGGTGGCCGCCGGCATCGAGTGCATCGAGATCAGCGTCGGCATGACGTCGGACGGCACGTTGATCTGCATGCACGACGCGACCTACGACCGGACCACCACGCTGTCCGGCACGGTCGCCTCCCTCCCGTCGACGGTGTTGCGCGGCGGCCGCCTGGATGTACCCCAGCTCGGTCCGGCCTGGGCGGCGGAGCCGGTGCCCCGGGTCCCGTATCTCCTTGACGTCCTGCGCGAGCTGGGCGGGAAGGTGGTGATGTGCATCGAAGCCAAGAACGACGACGCGTACCCGGCGATGATCGCCGCCATCGAAACGGCCGGGCTCAAGGACAGCGTCATCATCAAGGGCTTCTACTCCAGTTCGCGCCTCCCGCAGGCGCGCGCGGCCGGTTATCCGGTGTTCGGCTACTTCGGAGCCGAAACGGACATCACCTTGGAACGCATTGCCGCCCTGGCCAAGACACTCGCCCCGGCCACCGACTGCATAGTCCTGCCCGCCTCGGGGGCATCCGGACTCCTGAACTCGCAGTTCGTCACCGCGGCGGTCGGTACCGGAATCCCGGTCTGGATCTACGCGGCCCATCGCCGCTCCGACGCCGCCCACTTCTTCGACCTCGGCTGCCGAGGCATCGTCGGCTCCAGCGCCCCGTACATCGCCTCCGACCGCCCGATCGCCACGGCCGACACCTGGGCCTCCGGAGCGATCGCGCCGGGAGAGATGACCAGGGACCCAAGTTCTGCGACCTACGCCCCGGCCTGGTCCGGCCCCGAACTGCACCTGGCCGCCAAAGGGACTCAGCATTTCCTCACCCTTGGTCATTTCGGACCCGTGCGCAGCGCGGCCGGCAGCTACACGGTGGAGGTCGAAGCATGCTGGCCGGCGCTTCCCTCCAGTGCGGCGGACAACCTGACCATCGCTTTCGGACGCAATGACGACAGCTACTACGAACATCGGCTGGGTCGGGGCAACGGCTATCACGCCATCCTGCGGGCCGACGGCCGGCTCGAGCTCTATCGTCACCTCGACGGTCATCCGGACGGCGTCCAACTCGGCGTCTCGGTGGCCACCACCCCAGCGTCGCCCGGACAGTGGATCCCGCTGCGTCTGCAGGTGACCCCGGCGGCCATCACCTGGACCAGGACCGATGCGGCCGGGACGGTGACGTCGTCCGATTCCACCACCAGGGGCGGATACCTGCACATAGGCCGGAGCTCCACCGACGGCGAGGCGGCATTCCGCAAGCTGCGGCTGTCCTGAGCCCGGCACCGGCTCTGGCACATCGGTCGATCTTCCCGCCCACCACGAGTTACGACGCTCACTCGTTCGTTGACCCGCATAACTTCCTGCCTGTAGGCTGCTCGACAGGAAGATCTATGGCTAGAGAGGTGAACATGACACAGTTTCCACGGGTTTGGCTCGACCGCAACAAATCCTGGGCGAAGGATGGCTTCGTCCCGGAGGAGGTCCTGGCCCACCGCGGATACGTCGTGGTCGACGATCCGGCCCGAGCCGATGTGGTGGTTGCCGGGTCGGCGCCGCTTGCCGCTCCGGCCGCGCAGGCCGTGTCCGCCGGCGCCGGCCTGGTCCTCCTGATCGACTCGGTCGAAGACCTCGCGGCACCCTTGGGCGGGATCGCCGCCGGCGACCTACTCCCGACCGGCTCGGCCGGCCTGTCGGCCGACCCCCGCGAGCCGGGGGACGCCGGACTTCACCCGCAACACGGCAACGCACGGACCGAGATCGACGAAGACCTGCTGGCGCGCACGGATCTCGACCGTCTGCGGCCCCTGGCCACCCTGACGCTGACCGACCCGGCTGCCCCGCTGCTGCGCCTGTCCGGCGGCCGACCCGGCGCTCCGGTCGCCGCGACGTCGGTCGTCGGCTCGTCCCGCCTGGTGGTCCTGGCCGTCGCGATGGATCCGTCCTCGGGTGATCTGTTCTTCAACGCGGTCAGCTACGCGGCGCGCCCCACCACCGCCGGTCGCCGCGCCCATCGGTCGCCGATCATCGAGCACCCCTCCTGGCTCGACCTGAAGAGCGCCGTCGGTGACCTGCGCCCCCTGCAGGCCAAGGACGGCTCGGTTCCGGAGAACAAGACGCAGGCCGCGACTCTGATCCAGCGGATCGTCGCCGCGGTCGAGCAGCTCGCGCCCGAGTTCCCGCACGACGCGGACTACCTGGCTGCCTGCGCCAAGGACCTCACCCGGTGGAGCGACAGCGGGTTCGGCGTCCCCGACTTCCTCGACTCGCTGCTGGCCTTCCATCCGGAGGCGGACCGGGTGGACGGCCGTGCGCACCTCGTGCTGTTCCCGATGTACACGCAGAACGGCAACCCCGATCGGAATGTCGAAGCCGTCCTCATCGAGGTGATCTGGCCCGACTTCGTCGCCGATCTGGAGGCCGGCGAGTACTCCAACAAGATGTTCGTGCCGATCCGGTTCCTCGACTTCACACCCGGGTACGACACGAACTCGGCCGTGCTCTTCCCGGAAACGATCGCCATGCGCGAGGTTCCCAAGTTCAGCTGGGGCGCCATCTTCGCCGATCGGGAGGCGGCCCGCTTCCGCGCGGTGGTCAGCTCCGCGGCGGAGATCACCCGGTTGGCGCTGCCTCCGGACGCGGCCCGGTTGCTGCAGGACCAGGAGCTGGCCGAGCAGACATTCGTCATGTGGGACCTGATCCACGACCGGACCCACATGCACGGCGACCTGCCCTTCGACCCGTTCATGATCAAGCAGCGCATGCCGTTCTTCCTCTACACGCTGGAGGAGCTGCGCTGTGATCTGACCGCCTTCCGCGAGTCGGTCAAGCTCGAGCGGGCCGGCGTTCCCCATGCCCGTCTCGTGCAGTACGCGATCCTGTTCGACCGCATCTTCCGCTTTGCCATCACCGGGAGCCGGGTCCGCAACTACGACGGGCTGGGCGGCCAGCTGCTCTTCGCCTGGTTGCACCAGCATCACGTCCTGCACTGGACCGACAACCGGCTGACCATCGACTGGACCGAGGTGACCGAGCCGGTACTCGAGCTGGGCCGCCAGATCGAGCACCTGTACTGGCAGTCCATCGACCGTTCCAAGACCGCGCACTGGCTGGCCGCGTACCAACTGGTGTCCGGAACCGTGGCCCCTAATCCGTCGTCCACCTGGGCCAAGGGTCCGGACGCGCTTCCGTTGGACGGCCCGGTCCGCGGCCTCACCGATGCGGTGCTACCCGACGAATTTCCGCTCTCGATGTTCTACGAGGCACTCAACCGGAAGCTCGCACCGGTCGTCAGCGCCACCGCGGGAATTACGGGATGATCCCTGAATGATCAGTCGTCCAGCAGGTGAATTGAACGGTCTTGTCATCCTCGTCACCGGCGCGACCGGCAGCGCCGGGCGGGCGACCGTCCGGGCCCTGGCCCGGGCCGGCGCCGAGGTGGTGGCGGTCGGGCGTGACGAGCACCGCTTGGCGACGTTGTTCGCGGGACTGCCCGGCGTCCACTGCCAGGTGGCCGAGATCAGCGACACCGAGCACTGCGAGGCGCTCGCCGATCGGGTTCGCCGGCGGCACCACCGCATCGACGGCCTCGTTCATCTGGTCGGCGGCTGGCGAGGCGGCTCGGGCTTCACCGCGAACAGCGATGACGACTGGGGCTACCTGAGCCGCACGTTGATCGACAGCCTCCGTCACATCACGATGGCTCTCCACGACGACCTCGCGGCGTCATCGGACGGGCGTGCGGTGATCGTCTCGGCGACCGCGGCCGAGCGACCGACGCCGGGCGGGGCGAACTACGCGGCCGCGAAGGCGGCCACCGAGGCGTGGATGCTGGCCATGGCCGAGTCGTTCCGACGGCTGCAGTCGGGAGCCAAGTCGGAGCCGTTCCCCCAACGGTCGGCCGCCACCATCCTGATCATCAAGGCGCTCGTCGACCAAGGAATGCGGGATGCCGCGCCGGACAAGCAGTTCACCGGGTTCACGGACGTACGCGACCTGGCCGACCGGATCGTCGACCTGTTCACCGATGAGCCGGCCGAGGTCAACGGGGCCCGCCTGCTGATGTGACACCGCCCGGTCTTCGGGCGCCGCGGGGCCGAAGACCTCTGCGTCGGAGGAGCCGGAACGGCGATGGACAATGGACGGGTGACCCTCCTTCATGACATCAATCAGCGGGGCTTCGCCTCGGACAATTACGCCGGAGTCCATCCCGAGGTGCTCACGGCGATCGCCGAGGCGAACGGTGGCCACCAGATCGCATACGGCGAAGACGTCTACACCGCTCACCTGCAGACGGTCATGGCGCGCCACTTCGGCGCCGGCGTGCAGGCGTTCCCGGTGTTCAACGGCACGGGAGCCAACGTGCTGTCCCTCCAGGCCATCCTGCCCCGCTGGGGGGCCGTCGTCTGCGCGGAGACCGCACACATCAACACCGACGAGAACGCCGCACCGGAGCGCGTCGGCGGTCTCAAGTTGCTCACCGTTCCGACCACCGACGGCAAACTGACCCCCGAACTGATCGACCGGCAGGCCTGGGGTTGGGGCGACGAGCACCGCGCCCAGCCGCTGGCTGTGTCGATCACCCAGACCACCGAACTCGGGACCGCCTACACGGCGGCCGAGATCACCGCCATCGCCGAGCACGTGCATGCCAAGGGCATGCTGCTGCACGTCGACGGCTCCCGGATCGCCAACGCCGCGGCATCGCTCGGCACCGACCTGTCGACCTTCACCACCGACGCCGGGGTTGACCTGCTGTCCTTCGGGGGCACGAAGAACGGCCTGCTCTACGGCGAGGCCGTCGTGGTCCTGCGCCCGGAGGAAAACGGCGCGGCGGCTGCTCTGCCGTTCCTGCGGAAGCTGAACATGCAGTTGGCCAGCAAGATGCGGTTCGTCTCGGCCCAGCTGATCGCCCTGTTGGAGGGCGACCTGTGGCTGCGCTCGGCCCAGCACGCCAACGCAATGGCGGCCCGGCTCGCCGAGGCGGCCGGCTCCCTCGACGGTGTCCGGATCACCCAGCCGGTCCAGGCGAACGCCGTCTTCGCCATCCTCGACCCGGTAGTCGCCGATCGACTGCGCGAGACCTTCCGGTTCTACGACTGGAACCCGCATACCGGGGAGGTCCGCTGGATGTGCTCCTTCGACACCACGGAGGCCGATGTCGACGCGTTCGTCGCGGAGATGAAACGACTCCTGGCCGAGCAGGCCTGAGCGGCCCGCACGCCGCAGGGTTCCTCAGCCGAGCGCCTTCATGTCCCGGAACCACTTGACCGACGCGAGCAACATGAATCCGGCCGAGGCGACGAAGAGGAACGCATAAACCCAGAAGAACACCAGGGGCCAGCCCAGTACGACGAACACCACACACAGCAGGCCGTAGTCGGTCGGGATCACCAGGAGCGAGCGCAGCAGTGAGGTTCCGCCCCGCTCCAGCGGTTGCCCGGACCGGGCCTGGAACTGCCGACGCAACTGGTCGTTCAGGATCATGCCGAAGAACATCACGGCCGCCACGACCGTGAACCCGATGGGAATCAGCAGGGCGGCCCGCCCCACCGGCATGAATCGGTAGGCGCTGACCAGGACGGCCAGATGAAGGCTGGAGATCTTCGTCGCGTCCACCATGTGGTCCAGCCACTCACCGGCCGAACTCCCGGACCCCTGGAGCCGGGCCAACTGACCGTCCGCGGCGTCGAAGGCGTACCCGAGCACAAGGCAGAGACACACCACCACTCCGACCCACACCGCCGGGGAGACGAGGGCGAGCACGGCAATTCCGGCGAAGGAGAAGACGGCACTGATGGCGGTCACCGTATTCGGTGTCAGCCCCAACTTGAACGCGCCGGCGGCGATCAGTCGGCCGAGCCGCCGGTTGACGAAACGGGAATAGGCCGGTGCCCCCTTGGACGGCTTCTGGGCGGTACTCAGAGAGCGGACGACCTCGGAGTACGGTGCCGCCGGCGTCACCGGCCCCGGCCGACCGACCGAAACCCCGGACGGCTCCGCCGCGCCCAAGCGATCGTCCGAGCGAACTCCGATTCCCTCACCGTCCATCATGACCCCCCATTTCCAGCGACCCGGAACCGAGCGCGCCGGAAAGGTCCGGCCACGTCGAACTCGAGTTCCGGACATGACACCCAACGGTGGACGGCACGATTGATCACCTCATCTGTTGGGTGACACCGAACGGACACGGTACGCAGTCACCTTCACGGCCCGCACCAATCTCGGCTCGCGCGGGCCGCCGCCAGCACCGACAGCTGGACCAAATTTAACACTGCGTGGTCGCCCGAGGAGGGAAAGCGAAGAACTCCGCGTTCAGCCCGGACGAGTGACCACCCATTCCCCCGATTGACCGACGGGGTAAACCGCCCACAATGCGGTTCGGGTCCAACACCCGGGTGCCGCCGTGTGGGGTGGCACACTGGGCCATCTGACCGCACAGCCACGCGCTCGTCGACCGGACCCATTCGTCATGAGGATCAACAGTGAGTGACCGTACGAGATTCGTGTTCCTGCACTCTTCCGACGAGCTCTACGGTGCCGATCGGATGCTGCTGGAGATGGTCGGCGCACTGCCCGAGCACACCGAGGCGGAGGTGTGGCTCCCCACGGATCTGGCCCATCCCGAGCGGCCGCTCTGCGTCGAACTGGAGCGCCGGGGCGCCGCGGTTCGCCACCTCGATCTGCCGATCATGCGCCGTGCCTATCAGAACCCGATGGGCCTGGTCCGCCTGGCCGTACGCTCGGCGCGGTTGTTCCGCGCATTGCGGCGCGGCGCCCCCGATGTCGTCTACTGCACGACCAGTGCGACGTTCCTCGGGGCTCCGCTGGCCCGGATCGCCCGTGTCCCCGCGGTCATCGGACACCTCCAGGAGATCTGGTCGAAGACCGATCGACAGGTCCTGCGCGGACCCGCGCTGGCCTGCCACCGCCTGCTCGCAATCTCCGAGGCCGTGGTCGCCTCCGTGCCGGGGCGGATCGCACTGCGCACCGTCGTAGTGCCCAATGGGACTCCGGAGCCGCCGCGCCTGGTCCCGATCGAGACCCACCAGGGCCGGCTGCAGTTCGTCGTCGCCAGCCGGTGGAACGCCTGGAAGGGACACCGAACCCTGCTGGCGGCCTGGGATCGGGCCAAGCCGGCCGGCCACCTCACGGTGCTGGGCGGCCGCCCGCCGAGCGGCGAGTGGGTCGACGTTCCCGGACTGGTCTCCGCACTGCGTGATCCGTCGTCGGTGTCGGTGGTGGGCGAGGTGTCGGATCCGTCGGTCTATCTCGAGGAAGCGGATGTGGTGTTGATGCCGTCCGATGAACCGGAGCCATTCGGGCTGGTAGCCATCGAGGCCTTCGCCCGCGGACGTCCGGTCGTCGCGAGCGCGGGCGGCGGCCTGGTCGACGTGGTCACCGACCAGGTGGACGGGTGGCTCTACCCGCCGGGAGACGTGGCCGCTCTGGCCGCAATCCTCGGGCGACTGTCCCGGACAGAAGTGACCGAAGCCGGCCACCAGGCTCGCGAGACCTACAAAAGCCGTTTCAACACTGAACGTTTCGCCCTGTCATGGCGGGCCGCCACATTCGGTGAACGGTCGACCGGGTGACCTGGCGGGCGTATTTGTCTTAACATAGTGGTGACGAGCATTCGCCGGCGGTCCAGAGTGAAGCGACCCTTTTCGACGAGGAGGTTCCCATGAGCGGCATCGCGAGCGGCGCCGAGAAGATCGCCGGAGCGCCGATCTCCTGGGGCGTGTGCGAAGTCCCCGACTGGGGTTACCAGTTGCCGCCGGAGCTGGTGCTGGGACAGATGCGGGACCTCGGGCTGACGGCCACCGAATTCGGCCCCGACACCTTCCTCCCGGCCGACCCGGCCGCCCGGGCGGCGACCCTCGCGGCGTACGACCTGTCCGCCGTCGGCGGCTTCGTCCCGGTCGTCCTGCACGAAGCCGGCCACGATCCCTTGCCGGGTCTGCAGATCGAACTCGACGCGTTCGTCGCGGCCGGGGCGGGCACGTTGGTCCTAGCCGCCGCCACCGGCGTCGACGGCTACGACGAGCGGCCGGATCTCGACGAGGCCGGCTGGCGCCGGTTGCTGGACAACCTCGACCGGGTGGCGGCCGCGGCCGCCGAGCGCGGCGTGATCCCGACTCTGCACCCCCACGTCGGCACCATGATCGAGAAGCCGGACGAGGTGGAACGGGTGCTCACCGGCTCCGGGATCGCCCTGACCCTGGACACCGGCCACCTGATGATCGGCGGCAACGACCTCGTCGCGCTGACGTCGGCCGCCGCCGGCCGGATCGCCCACGTGCACCTCAAAGACGTACGGGCCGACCTGGCCCGGCGCGTGCAGCACGCCGAACTGACCTACACGCAGGCCGTCGGGAGCGGCATGTACGTGCCGTTGGGCACCGGCGACGTCGATCTGAACGCCATTCTCGGCATCCTGCACACCGCCGGATACTCGGGCTGGTACGTCATGGAGCAGGACACCATCCTGTCCGGGCCCGAGCAGGCGGCCGCCGCCCTGGACGACATCGCCGCCTCGCTCGGCTTTCTCACCGGCGTCCTGGCGTCCTGACGTTCGGGGCCAGGGCCGCCCGCCGGTGAGAAAGCCGGCTTGCCCGACGCGGCCGCCGGGTTCAGACGTTCTGCGGGAACCCGAGGTTGATGCCGCCGTGGCTCGGGTCGAGCCACCGGGTGGTGACGACCTTGCCGCGGGTGAAGAAGTGCATGCCCTCGGTGCCGTGGGCGTGGGTGTCACCGAACAGCGAATTCTTCCAGCCGCCGAAGCTGTAGTACCCGACCGGCACCGGGACCGGCACGTTGATGCCGACCATGCCGACCTCTACGTCGTGCTGGAACCGGCGGGCGGCGCCACCGTCGTTGGTGAAGATGGCCGTGCCGTTCCCGTACGGGTTGGCGTTGATCATGTCGATGGCCTCATCGAACGTCTTCACCCGGAGGACGGACAGCACCGGCCCGAAGATCTCCTCGGTGTAGATCGACATGTCGGTGGTGACCTTGTCGAAGAGCGTCGGCGTCACCCAGAACCCGCCGACCGGACCGTCGACTAGCTTGTCCCGGCCGTCCACCACCAGTTCGGCACCCGCGGCGACTCCCTGCTCGATGTAGCCGACCACCTTGTCGCGGTGGGCCCCGGTGACCAGCGGACCCATGTCGCAGCCGCGTCGGCCGTCACCGGTCCGCAGGCCGGCGATCCGCTCCTTGATCTTGCCGATCAGTTCGTCGGCGATGGTGTCCACCGCGACCAGTGCGCTGACCGCCATGCACCGCTCGCCGGCGGAGCCGAAACCGCCGTTGACGGCGGCGTCGGCGGCCAGGTCGAGGTCGGCATCGGGCAGGACGACCATGTGGTTCTTGGCGCCCCCGAGGGCCTGCACCCGCTTGCCGTGCTGGGTGGCGACCTCGTACACGTACCGTGCGATCGGAGTCGAGCCGACGAACGAGATCGCCTTCACCGACGGGCTCTCCAGCAGCGCATCGACCGCGACCTTGTCGCCCTGCAGCACGTTGAAAATGCCGTCGGGCAGACCGGCCTCCTGCCACAGCCGGGCCAGCCAGAGCGACGCCGACGGGTCCTTCTCACTCGGCTTGAGGACTACGGCGTTACCCGCGGCGATGGCCATCGGGAAGAACCACATGGGCACCATGGCCGGGAAGTTGAACGGCGAGATGACGCCCACCACGCCCAGCGGCTGCCGGATGGAGGAGACGTCGACACCGGTGGAGGCGTTCTCGGTCTGGCCACCCTTGAGCAGATGCGAGAGGCCACAGGCGAACTCGACGATCTCCTGCCCGCGGGAGACCTCGCCGAGGGCGTCGGCCAGGACCTTGCCGTGCTCGGAGGTGATGATCTCGGCCAGCTCGGCCTTGCGCGCGTTGAGCAGTTCGCGGAATGCGAACAGCACCTGGGTGCGGCGGGCCAGGGAGATGTCCCGCCAGGCGGGCCAGGCCTTCGCGGCGGCGGCGATGACGGCATCGGCATCCTCCCGTGACGCCAGCGCCACCCGCTTCGTCACCTGCCCGGTGGCCGGGTCGTAGACGTCGGCGGCGCGCCCGCTGGTGCCGGCGCCGATGGCCCCGTCGATCCAGTGACCGACCACCGGAAGGTCCGTTGTGGCCGTGGGCGTCGTTGCTTGCTGGGTTGCGGTCATTGCTGTTGCGTCCTCTCGGGAGTCGCGCTCGGGTCGGCGACCGTCGGCGTGACGTAGGGCTTCTGGGCGATTTTGAAATTCTCGTAGGCGGTACGCGCCGCGCGGGTGGTGTCGATCGTCGACACCTGCGCCACCGGGACATCCCACCATCCGTCGCCGGACGGCGACCGCTGGTACAGGTCGGTGTCGACGTGGACCATGGCGGCGCTGGAGCCGGCCTTGGCCCGAGCCAGCCCGTCCTTCAGTTCGGCCAGGGTCCTGGCGCGGTAGACGGTGACGCCCAGACTCTCGGCGTTGGCCGCCAGGTCGACCGGCAGCACCCCGCCGTCGAGCCGGCCCGACCCCGTGGAGCGGTACCGGAACCTGGTGCCGAACCGCTGGCCGCCCAGCGACTCCGACAGTGCCCCGATGGAGGCGTATCCGTGGTTCTGCAACAGGACCACGATGATCTTGATGCCCTCCTGGACGGCGGTGACCAGTTCGGTCGGCATCATCAGGTACGAGCCGTCGCCGACCGTCACGAAGACGTCGCGGTCGGGGGCGGCCAGGGCGACTCCGATGCCGCCGGGAATCTCGTACCCCATGCAGGAGAACCCGTATTCGACGTGGTAGCCCTTGCGGTCCCGGGTGCGCCACATCGCGTGCAGGTCGCCGGGCAACGACCCGGCCGCGCACACCACCACGTCCCGCGGGTCCATGGCCGCCTCGATCGCGCCCAGCACCTCGCTCTGGGCCAGGACGCCGTGCCGGGCACCGTGACCGCTGTGGTGGGAGGCGACCACCGCGGCGTCCCAGTCGCCGGCCAGCTTCGTGGCCGACGCGGCGAAGTCCGGGTCGGTGCGGTATCCGGACAGGGCGTCCTGCAGTGCCGTCAGCGCCCGCTTGGCGTCGGCGATCACGGGCAGGCCGGCGTGCTTGACGGCGTCCAACCCGGCCACGTTGATGTTGACGAACCGGACCCCCGGGTGCTGCCACACCGTCCGGGAGGCCGTGGTGAAATCCGAATAGCGAGTGCCGATCCCGATGACGACGTCGGCGGTGGCCGCGATCCGGTTGGCCGCCGGGGTGCCGGTGGCGCCGACGGCACCGGTGTTCAACGGATGGTCGAACGGCAGCGACCCCTTCCCGGCCTGGGTCTCCCCGATCGGTATTCCGGTGGCCTCGACGAACGAGCGCAGCTCGGCGTTGGCCTCGGAGTAGGTGACACCGCCGCCGGCCACGATCATCGGTCGCCGCGCCGCGCGGATGATCTCGGCCGCGGCCGCGATGACCTCGGGTTCGGGCACCGGGCGGGCGATGCGCCAGATCCGGTTCCGGAACAGTTCCACCGGCCAGTCGTGGGCCTGCGCCTGCACGTCCTCCGGCAGGCACACGGTCGCCGCCCCGGTCTCGGCGGGATCGGTGAGCACCCGCATGGCCCCCAACAGCGCGGCCGGCAACTGCTCGGGGCGCCAGATCCGATCGAAGAACTTCGACAGCGGACGAAAGGCGTCGTTGACCGAGACGTCATAGCCGAACGGCTGTTCCAGTTCCTGCAGCACCGGTGACGCGACCCGGGTGGCGAAGACGTCGGCCGGCAACAGCAGTACCGGGATGCGGTTGACGGTGGCCAGCGCGGCCCCGGTCAGCATGTTGGTCGCCCCCGGACCGACCGATGCGGTGACGGCGAACGTCTCCAGCCGATCCTTCTGCCGGGCGTACCCGGTCGCGATGTGCACCATGGCCTGTTCGTTGCGTCCCTGGTGGTACGGCAATTCACCCGGTTCGTCCAGTTCCGCCTGCAACAGAGCCTGACCGAGCCCGGCCACGTTGCCGTGCCCGAGGATGCCTAAGCACCCGGCGAAGAACTTGCGCCTCACCCCGTCGCGCTCCGCGTACTGCCGGCCCAGGAACTTGACGATCGCCTGTCCGACGGTCAGTCGGATCATCGCCGGAGACGCCGCGATGTCAGCCATGGGAACCTCCCGTGGGCCGGCGGCCGGAGGTCTCGCCCTCGGCACGCCCGACCGGCGCAACGGACGTCGACGCGACCGATGGGTAGAAGGGCAGCCGGGGATCGGCGACCTGGCCGGCCCAGGTGTCGCGGATCCACGCGTGTTCGGGATCGTCGGTGATCAGCCAGGCGCGTTCGGCTCCGGGGCCGGCCATCACGTTGAGGTAGTACATGTCGTGACTGGGGGCGGCCATCGCCGGGCCGTGCCACCCGTGCGGAATCAGGACCACGTCACCGTCGGAGATCTCCTCCAGCAGGTCGATCGGCCGCTCCGGCGTCCCGCGGACCCGTTGGTAGCCGCCCGCGGCCGTCGATGACGCTTCGAGCGGGCGCTTGGAGCGGAACCGGTAGTAGTAGATCTCCTCCAGTTCCGACTCGGTCGGGCCGGCCTCGTCGTGTTTGTGCGGCGGATAGGACGACCAGTTCGAGGCCGGGGTGATCACCTCGCAGGCGATGAGCTTGTCGGTCTCGAAGGCGGCCGGGGTGGCGAAATTGTTCACCTGACGGCTGGACTGTCCCGCGCCGCGGATCTCGATCGGCACACCGGCCGCCGGCCCGTACCGAAACGGCAGCCGGCGGCTGGCCCGCGCCCCTGGGAATGCGATCTGAACCCCGGCGTCGCTGACCACCGTCACTCTGGAATCCATTGGCAGGTAAGCGAAGTCGGTGACGGCGGTGAAGACGTCGGGTCGACCCTGGAGCTGGAGCTTCACTCCGTCGACGGTGACCGAGCAGCCGCCGGACAGCGGCAGGGCCAGCATCTCCGCGTCGCCGGTGGGGAACGTCACCGCGCCGCCCGGGCCGAGGGTCAGCACGCGCAGGCTGGAGTAGCCCCAGCCGGCCGACTCCGGGGTGACCACCAGGTCGAAGACGTCGTCGCCGGTGCTGCCGGCCGGGCGGTAGAGCCGCCCGGGCCGACCGATACGGCGAGAGTGGCCGGCCGTCATCAGCGCACCATCGACACGGCCGTGTCGACCGCGGTCGCCACGTCGTCGTCACCCGGGTACAACAGGGTCCGGCCGACCACGAGCCCCAGCACCGAGGGCAGGGACAGCGCGTCCCGCCAGCTCTGGTAGGTCTCCTCGGGGCTGGTGGCCGGGTCTCCGCCCAGCAACAGGGTGGGTAGCGTCGTCGAATCCATCACCCGAGCCATCTCCGGGACGACCGGCAGCTTCAGCCAGGTGAAGGCCGACGTCCGGCCGAGCGCGCCGGCGATACCGACCGACCTGATCACGGCGTCCGGGGTCAGGTCGTTGTAGACGCGGCCACCGGCCCGGCTGGACCAGAACGGCTCCACCAGGGCGATCAGCTTGCGCGCGGCCAGCTCGTTCACCGCCGTGGCGGTGGCCTCCATCGTGGCCACCGTCCCGCGGTCGCCCAGAGCGATACGGGTCAAGGTCTTGCCGCCGTTGAGGCCCATGTCGGCCACACCCCGGGCGTCGTAGCCGGTGAACCGATCGTCCAGCTCGAACTCCGCGCCCTGCAGGCCGCCGCGGTTCATCGAGCCGAAGACCACCTTGTCCTCGAGCGCCCCGAGGAGCAGCAGGTCCTCCACGACGTCGGGTGAGGCCAGCAGACCGTCGACGCCCGGCCGGGACAGCGCGGTGACCAGCCGGTCCAGCAGGTCGACCCGCGAGCCCATCGCCATCGGCCGGTCTCCGACGCCGAACGCGCCCCGGGCCGGATGATCCGCGGCCAGGATCATCAGCCGGCCGTCACCCCGCAGTGTCGGCCGCTTGGCGCGGGCCAGTGCCGCCCGCCGGATCGCGTCCGGGTCCGCCGCCCTGATCCGGCTGATCTCGGCCACTCGTTCCCGGATGGTCAGCGTCGCCACGACGCTCATTCTCCGACCTCCTCGAGAAGCGCCTGCACCTCGGCCGTGGACGGCATCGCACTGGAACATTCACGCCGAGACGCCACGATAGCCCCCGCCGCGTTGGCGAAGCGCAGGACCGTTTCCAGGTCCCAGCCGGCCAGCAGACCGTGACACAGGGCGCCGCCGAATCCGTCGCCGGCGCCGAGCCCGTTGACCACGTCGACCGGGGTCGGCGGTACTTCCACGGTCACGTCCCTGGTCATGCCCAGGACACCGCGGGGGCCCTGTTTGACGATCGCGATCTCCACCCCGGCCTCCAGCAACGCCCGCCCGGCCCGGCGCGGATCGGTTTCTCCGACGGCGATCTCGCACTCCTCCCGATTCCCGACGGCCACCGTCACGTGGGCCAGCGCCGCCCTGACCTGGGCGCATGCCGCGGTCGGGTCGGACCAGAACATCGGACGGTAGTCCAGATCCAGGACGGTGAGCGGCATGCGCGCCCGCGCGTCCCAGGCGGCGAAGTGGGCCGAGCGACTCGGTTCCTCGGACAGACCGGTCACCGTCGACCAGTAGACGTCGGCGTCGACGATCGCGTCCAGGTCCAGTTCCTCCGCCCGGATCTGCAGATCCGGCGCCGACGGGAGCCGGTAGAACAGCAGCGGGAAGTGGTCCGGCGGGTACATCTCGCAGAAGGTGATCGGCGTCAGCAGGTCCGGGACCACGGAGACGAACGAATCGTCCACCCCGAAGTCCCGGAGCGCCCGATGCAGATACCGGCCGAACGCGTCCGGGCCGGTCCGCGAGATGAGGGCGGTCCGGCGCCCATGCCGAGCGGCCGCGACCGCGACATTCGCCGCGCTGCCCCCCAGATATTTCCCGAACGTCTCCACATCCTCCAGGCCCACGTTGTCCTGCAGCGGGTACAGGTCGACGCCGAGGCGGCCGATGGTCACGACCTCGAGATGTCCGCTCACGCCGCTCCTGAGTCGCCCGCGGCCGAGTGGAGGTGACGGTCGCCGGCGGCCGCATTGCCGGGTCCTACCACGGTTGTACCAAGGCTGGGCGAACCCGTGGTCGTCTGTCCACCTTTGTCATAACATACTGTCATTCGGTGGCTCTCTCGTGCTGGCGTACTCTGACCCGACGCAGCGCCGAACCTGGAACGATCGGACGGTTCCGGCCCAAGTCGGACGGGCGACGTGAAGGGTCGTCCTGGCGGAGGGGGATCGATGACCGACCTGTTCATGGAACTGGATCGCTCCAGCCCGGTTCCGCTGTACTTCCAGGTCTCGCAACAGATCGAGCAGGCCATCTCGTCCGGGCGACTCGGCCCAGGAGCCCGGCTCGACAACGAGATCAGCCTGGCCGACCGATTCGGGCTGTCCCGTCCGACCATGCGCCGCGCCATCCAGGAACTGGTCGACAAAGGGCTGCTCGTGCGCAAGCGCGGGGTCGGCACCCAGGTCGTCCACGGTCAGGTGTCCCGGCCGGTCGAGCTGACGAGCCTGTACGACGATCTGGCCCGGGCCAACCAGGCACCGCGTACCACCCTGCTGGTCAACGAGATCGTCCCGGCCTCGGAAGTCGTCGCCGACATCCTCGACGTTCCGGTCCGGTCCCAGGTGCTCCGCCTGCGCCGCCTGCGGTTCGCCAACGGCGAGCCGCTGGCCATCATGGAGAACTACCTCCCCGCCGACCTCTCCGACATCGGCCGGGCCGATCTGGAAGAACGGGGGCTCTACCAGCTGATGCGGGCCCGCGGCGTGCACATCCGGGTCGCAAAACAGAGGATCGGGGCCAAGGCCGGCACCACCGAGGAGTGTCGACTGCTGGGTGAGCGCAGGGGCAGCCCGCTGCTGACCATGGATCGCGCCACCCACGACGACCGGGGTCGCCCCGTGGAGTGGGGACATCACGCCTACCGGGCCAGCCAGTACTCGTTCGAAGTGACGCTCGTCGACCACTGAGCGCCGCGGCCGGACGCCGCGGCGCTCGGCACCGCCCGACCGGACGCCGCGCATCGACGGTTTGGCCGTGCCGCCCGCAGCGCGTAGTCTTCGGGGGTTGCCTCGGCGAGGGTGGCCCGGCGGATCGTTGTTCGATCCCCGACCACCGTGATCGACGCGGTGGGTCATATCTGGATCCGCTGGTGTTGTTCTGCGCTGCTGCCACCACACACCGAGAATTCCCAGACCCACCGTTACAGCTAGGAGCACCAAGTGTCCGAGGTCCGCCTCTCCGCCGAGTCCCGCACCGAGTTCGGCAAGGGCTTCGCCCGCCGCATCCGCAAGGTCGGCAAGATCCCCGCCGTCCTGTACGGCCACGGCACCGAGCCCCGCCACCTGGCGCTGGTCGCTCGCGAGTTCGCCCACGCCATCAAGGGCGGCGCCAACACCGTGCTGACCCTGGATCTGCCGGGCGGCGAGGAGCTGGCCCTGGCCAAGTCCGTCGTCAAGCACCCGCTGCGCGACTACTTCGAGCACGTCGACCTGATCATCGTCAAGCGTGGCGAGAAGGTCACCGTCGACATCCCGATCACCCTGGTGGGCGACGCGGCCCCGGGCTCCACCGTGCTGACCGAGACCAACTACCTGTCGATCGAGGTCGAGGCCCTGCACATCCCGCAGCACCTCGAGGTCTCGCTCGACGGACTGGCGATCGGTTCGCAGGTGCTCGCCTCGCAGGTCGTGCTCCCCGAGGGCGCGACGCTGGTCAGCGATCCCGACACCCTGGTCGTCGCCGTCTCCGTGGTCGAGGAGGCCGACAGCGGCGAGGAAGCCGAGGCGGCCGCCACGGCGGAGCCGGCCGAAGAGGCCTGAGTCTTTCCCTGTTCCACTCGCCACGGGCGCGCCGGATATTCCGGTGCGCCCGTTGGCGTCTGAGCCGAGTTGGAATCGAGACGAGCATGACGACGCCGTTCGTGACGCCGGACCAGGTGCTGATCATCGGCCTGGGCAACCCCGGACCGGCCTACGCCGGCAACCGGCACAACATCGGGGCCATGGTCGCCGACGTCCTGGCCGCGCGGTTCTCCGGCCGCTTCAAGTCGCACAAGGCGGGCGCCGACGTCGCCGAGGGCCGACTGGCCGGCGCCCGGGTGGTGGTGGCCAAACCCCGTTCGTACATGAATCTCTCCGGCGGCCCGACGGCCGGCTTGGCCCGATTCTTCAAGATCCCGCCGACCGACGTGATCGTCGTCCACGACGAACTGGACCTGCCACCGTCGGTGGTCCGGGTCAAGCAGGGCGGCGGCGAGGGCGGCCACAACGGGCTCAAGTCGATCTCGGCCGCCCTCGGCACCAAGGACTACCTGAGGGTGCGATGCGGCATCGGGCGCCCGCCGGGCCGGATGGACCCGGCCGACTACGTGCTCCGCGACTTCACCGCCGCCGAGCGCAAGGAACTCCCGGTGGACCTGGAGAACGCGGCCGACGCGGTCGAATCACTGATCCGGGTCGGCCTGCTGGACACGCAGAACCGTCTGCACTAGGCCCCGGCCGGGTCGTCGGATCGCCGGCCGACCCCGGAGTCGGGGCGGACCCTCGCCAGAGCTCAGACCAGCAGGGCCGAGGCGGCGGATCGCTGCAACTTGCCCGACGGTGTCTTGGGCAGCGTGCCGACCGGCAGGACCGCGACCAGAGCCGGGCGGGCGCCGATGGCAGCCGTCACGGCCGATCGAACGCCGGCCGAGATGCGCTCCACCGCAACCGGATCGGCCGCCTCGCGCGACTCGACGGCCACGGCGAACGACTCGCGGCGGCCGTTCTCCAGCCAGCGGACGGCCACCGCGTTACCCGCCCGGACCCCGTCGACGCCTTCGGCCACCCGCTCGATGTCGGTCGGATAGATGTTCCGGCCGCCCATGATGATCACGTCCTTCACCCGGCCGCAGACGACGACCTCGCCGTCCACCAGGTACCCGAGGTCGCCGGTGTCCAGCCACCCGCCGGGCCCCCGGGTCGGGCGTGGGCCGTCCACCGTCAGGTACAGCTCGGTGATCGATTCCCCGCGCAGGTGCAGAACCCCGACCTCCCGATTCCCCAACGGCACGCCGTCCTCGTCGAAGGCCACCGCCTCGATCCCGGGCAGCGGCGGACCCAGGACCGGGAACGAGCGGGTTCCGGCGCCTTCCGGATCGGCCGGCGTCGCCCGCCGGTGATTTTCCAGCGCGTCGGCATCGACGGTGTCGACCTTCAGCGGTGTCCCCCACGGATGGAACGACACCCCGAGGGTGGCCTCGGCCATGCCGTAGGCGCAGACCACCGCGGTCGACGACAACCCGAACCGCGCCCCCGCGGCCAGGAAGCCGCGCACGGCCCCGACGTCGATCGGTTCGGCGCCGTTGAGGGCGAACCGCAGGCTGGACAGGTCGAGTCCGGGGGGCGCACCCTCGGCCTCACCCGGTCGGTCCTGCCTACCCACCGACGCCGCCGATGGCTCGGGCGACCCCTGCGCCCCGGTCGTTGGCCGGGCCAGCACGCGAGCGGTCAGGGCGTAGGCGAAGTTCGGAGCGGCGGTCACCGTCCCGCGGTACTTGCTGATCAACTCCGGCCACAGCAGCGGGCGGCCCAGGAAGTCCTGCGGTGTGACGGTGACCAGTTCGATGCCGCGGCACATCGGCAGGGTCAGGAAGCCGACCATGCCCATGTCGTGGAACAGCGGCAGCCACGACACCATCACGTCGTCCTCCGCCCGCAGGCGGGCGGTGGCGCACATGGCCTCGATGTTGGCCCACAGGTTGCCGTGGGTGATCCGCACCGCCTTGGGGGACGCGGTCGAACCGGAGGTCAGTTGCAGCAGGGCCGGATCCGCGTTCGTGACGTCCACCGTGGGCGCAGCGGCCGGGTCGCCGGCCGTGAGCTCCGCTACCGTCACCACGCCGATCCCGGTACCGGCGAGCAGACCGCCCAGCTCGGTGAACGGCTCCCCGACGATGACCAGGTGGGCGTCGATCACCGTGAGCGTGCGCATCGTCTCCGCCGCGTAGTGCTCCAGCTTGGTACGGGCGGTCGGCTGGTGCAGCATCGTCACCGATCCGCCGGCCAGCCAGACCGACTGGGCCGCGGGGGCCACCTCGGCCGGCGTACCGGCCAGGATCGCCACCGCCTGTCCCTTCCGCAGACCCCGGGCGGCCAGCACCGCCGCGCCGCCCAGCGCACGCTGATGGATCTCCCCCCATCCCGTGCGGACGGCCTGACGCGGCTCTCCGGTCGTCATCCCGGCATCCCCCAGCGCAGCACTGCGCAGGGCGTCCACAAAAGCGCTCATACGCCCACGATCTCACAGCGGGTCCGGTGCCATGGTCTACCGTCGCAGCGGGCGATGCGCGGGCCCGCTCGACTTTCTGGAGGAAGCCCTATGACGAACGAGACCCGGGTCGTCGTCCTCGGTTCGGTGAACATGGACCTGGTCACCACCACGTCGCACCTGCCGGCTCCCGGCGAGACCGTGCTGGGCGGCTCGTTCAGCACCATCCCCGGCGGCAAGGGGGCCAACCAGGCCATCGCCGCGGCACGGGCCGGCGGCACCGTGGCGTTCATCGGAGCGGTCGGGGACGATCATTTCGGTGCGGCTCTCGGAGAAGCGCTGCTGGGGGCCGGCGTGAACGTCGAACAGCTCCGCCACACGGCCGGGGCCAGCGGGATCGCCGCGATCGTGGTCGACGAGCAGGCGGAGAACACCATCGTGGTGGTGCCGGGCGCCAACGGAGGTGTCCTGGGCCTGACCGATGCCGACCGTGACGTCGTCCGCGGAGCCGACATCCTGCTGTGCCAGCTGGAGATCCCCATCAGCGCCGTGATCTCGGCCGCCGGGGTCGCGGCCGCGGCGGACGTCCCGGTCCTGCTCAATCCTTCACCCGCACGGGATCTGCCGTCCGACCTGCTCGACGCGGTCACGGTTCTGGTCGTCAACGAGGGCGAGGCGGCCGCGATCGGGGACGACGCCCTGCGTTCGGTCCCCCACCTCGTCATCACCCTGGGTCGCTCCGGTGCCCGCTATCGCGGCCCGGGCACCTCGTTCGAGGTGTCAGCGCCGCAGGTCGTCGCGATCGACACCACCGGTGCGGGCGACGCCTTCACCGGGGCGCTGGCGGTCGCCTGGGCCGCCGGCCTCGACCCGCGCGCGGCGCTGCAGCGGGCGTGCGTGGCCGGTGCGCTGGCCACCACCACACCCGGCGCCGGTGTCTCCGCACCCGAGTCCGATCGCATCGATGACTTGGTGCGCACCACCTATTGACGCCGAATGAGCGCGCGAGGGGGGAAACCGGCCACCGAAAGTCGATATCCGGGTGGATCGCACTGACCCGTCCGGAGGTAAAACCGGTCAAATGGGGCAACGGCGGCGCGTCCGACTATCCGAAGGCAAGATCAAGTTCTAGCGTGCAAACCACCCGCAGCGGAGCGGACCCGTGGAGGCAGCGATGACGCAACCAGGCGAGCAGCATCCCATCCCGACGACCGGCGCGTCACCGCCGGTCGGACGCGGCCCCAACGCCTTGATCTGGCGCTGGTGGAACCTTTTGCTGGTGCTCCCGCTGCTGATGCTCCTGACACCGTGGTTCAACAAGGACAAACCCCGGATGCTCGGACTGCCCTTCTTCTACTGGTACCAACTGGCTTTCGTGTTCGTCGGCGTGGCCTGCGTGACCATTGTCTACAGCGCCACGAAGAGCCGCCCGACGTCGTCCGTGCCTCCACCGTCACCGACGACCCCCGAAGAGCAGATCGGAGGCCGGGCATGAGTGGGCACTGGACCGAATTCATCGTCTTCGTCGTGCTGTTCATCGGCGTGGCCGTCATGGGGTTCATGGCCAGCCGGTGGAAGGCCGGGGACACCATGGAGCACCTGGACGAATGGGGCCTGGGCGGCCGCAAGTTCGGCGGTTGGATCACCTGGTTCCTGGTCGGCGGCGACCTCTACACGGCCTACACCTTCGTCGCCGTGCCGGCCCTGGTGTTCGGTGCCGGTGCCCTCGGGTTCTACGCCCTGCCCTACACGGTCGTGCTCTACCCGCTGGTGTTCCTGCCCGTGCTGCGCTTGTGGTCGGTGTCGCGGGCCAAGGGCTACGTGACGCCGGCCGACTTCGTCCGGGGCCGCTACGACTCGCCGACCCTGGCGCTGGTGATCGCCATCACCGGCATCGTCGCGACCATGCCGTACATCGCCCTGCAGCTGGTCGGCCTGGAATCGGTGCTGCGCACCATGGGCATCAACGGGCACGGCATCGTCGGGCACCTGCCGTTGTTCATCGCGTTCCTGGTCCTCGCGCTGTACACGTACCAGTCGGGCCTGCGGGCCCCGGCGCTCATCGCCTTCGTCAAGGACGGGCTCATCTACCTCGTCATCATCGTCGCGGTGATCTATCTGCCGTCGAAACTGGGCGGCTGGAGCCACATCTTCGACAGCGCCTCGGCTAAGTTCGCCCCGAAGGGCGGGAAGGCCGCCACCGGCTCCATCCTGCTCACCAAGAACAACCAACTGCAGTACGCCACTCTCGCTCTCGGTTCGGCCCTGGCGCTGTTCCTCTACCCCCACTCGGCGACCGGGATCCTGGCCTCCCGGGGCCGCAACGTGATCAAGAAGAACATGATCGCCTTGCCGGCCTACAGTTTCCTGCTCGGGCTGTTGGCCCTGCTGGGTTACGTCGCGATCGCCGCCGGGACCAAGCCGATCACCAACAACGCAACCGGCCGGGCCGACGGAAACACCGTGGTGCCGGTGCTGTTCCAGGGGCAGTTCAGCGGGTGGTTCGCCGGGATCGCCTTCGCCGCCATCGGCATCGGGGCCCTCGTGCCCGCCGCCATCATGTCCATCGCCGCGGCCAACCTGTGGACGCGCAACATCTACAAGGAGTACATCAACCGGGGGGCGTCCTCGAAACAGGAGGCCAAGCAGGCGAAGTGGGCCTCCCTGGTGGTGAAGTTCGGCGCCGTGGCCTTCATCTTCTTCATCGATCCGCAGTTCTCGATCGACCTGCAGCTCATCGGCGGCGTGATCATTCTGCAGACCCTGCCTGCGGTGGCGATCGCGTTGTACACCAGGTGGCAGCACTCGAAGGCCCTGATCGCCGGGTGGGCCGTGGGCCTGGCCTGGGGCCTGTACCTCCTCTACACGATCCCCAACCCGGCGAACGGCAAGCTGCACTTCGGCGGTTCGGCCCTGCAGCTGGGCAAGCTGTCGATCTTCGGCTGGCACCCGTTCGGCACGTCGCCGGTGCAGATCTACGTCGGCGTCGTCGCCCTGGCGGCCAACCTGATCGTCGTCGTCGTGGTCACGGTTGTGCTCCGGGCCATGAAGGCCCGTGATGGGCAGGACGAGACCGTCGGCGCCGATTACCACGTCGACGAGGGTGACCCCGGGCTCCGCCGGGTCGCGGCGGACTGAGCCTCGCTTTACCGCCTGGTTTCCGGGTCGGTCTTCCGGGAGTGGCGGCGACAAGGCACCATGGGGGTGTGACGTACAGCGCTGTACACGATCTGTTCATCAACGAACGCGAGATCCGGGTCTACTCGAACGGCTCCGGCACCCCGGTGCTGATGCTGCACGACCTGGGCGCGTCGGCGGCGACCTTCGAGCACCTGACGACCCCGCTGGTCCGGGCCGATCGGGAACTGGTCGCCATCGACCTTCCGGGCACCGGGCGCAGTGACCCGGCCCCGGGCGACGACCTGGAATGTTTCGTCCAGCACGTGGCGATGGTCTTCGCCGACCTCGGGGACGAGCCGATCGACCTGCTGGGACACGGTTTCGGCGGCTATCTGGCCGCCGGGGTGGCTGCGCGCTACCCGCAACTGGTCCGGAAGCTGGTGCTGTGCGAACCGACCGCCCCACCCCGCTCCGGCCCCCCGGCCAACACCCGGATGTCGCCCGGCATGGCCCTGTCCGGCGCCGTGACGACGCTGCGTCGCGGCAAGCTACGGCAGAACCTGCAAGGTTTCTCCCGGGCCAAGTCGGTGCTGGATCAGCTGGCCCGGGCCGACCCGGACTGGTGGGAGTCGCTGGGCGCGATCACGGCGCCGACCATGGTGTTGTGCAGCGGCGCCGCCGAGGTCGGCGAGCGGGCCGTGCTGGATCTGATCGCCGCGGCCATCCCGAACTCCGTCCGGGCCACCGTTCCCGGCGCCCGGAAGCCGCACACCAGCGCCCCGGTGGAATTCTCCACCCAGATCCTGGAGTTCTTCTGCTCCTGAGTGGTTGCGCCCGCCCCCGGCGTGGATCAACTTCCCAGGCGTGGATCAACTTGGCTGATGTGGGACAGAAGTGACGCAAGTGGTCAATTTCGTCCCTGCCTGCGAAGTTGATCCACGCCGACCACGACGGCTATGCGGCCTGGTCAGCCCTGTTCGAGGGCCTCGGCGGCAGCCATCCAGCTCAGCTCGGCCTCGTCGACCTCTTCGGCGATGGACTTGAGCTGGGCGTTCAGGTCGGCCGCGACGGCGAAGTCGGCGCCGACCGTGGCCAGCCGGGCGTGCACGTCATTTTCGCGGCGCTTCAACGACTCCAGCTTCTTCTCCCACCGTTGCTGCTCCTTGCGCAGCGTGCGCGCCGCGGCCGCGTCGAGACCGGGCCCGCTGACGGCTGCGCCCCCACTCACCGATCCCGACACCGACCCGACCTCGACCGACGCCCGGCGGCGCAGGTACTCGGTGATGCCGCCCGGCAGATGAGTGATCTTGCCGTCGCCCAGCAGCGCGACGACGTCGTCGGTGACCCGCTCGATCAGGTACCGATCGTGGCTGACCACGATCATGGTGCCCGGCCAGGAATCCAACAGATCCTCGAGCGAGGCCAAGGTGTCGGTGTCCAGGTCGTTGGTCGGCTCGTCGAGGATCAGCACGTTCGGCTCGGCCATCAGGATGCGCAGCAACTGCAGGCGTCGGCGCTCACCGCCGGAGAGCTGGGCCACCCGGGTCCACTGGTGCTCGTTGGTGAAGCCGAATCGTTCGGCCAGCTGCCCGGCCGAGATGTCCTTGCCCCCGAGATTCACGGTGCCGGCGATCTCGGTGACCGCCTCCAGCAGCCGCAGGTTCGGCGGCAGTTCGACCACGTCCTGCGACAGGTAGCCGACCGACACCGTCTTTCCCCGCTTGACCTCGCCGTCGGTCACCGCCCGGTCCCCGACCAACACCCGCAGCAATGTCGACTTCCCGGATCCGTTGATGCCGACCAGCCCGATGCGGTCGCCCGGACCGATCCGCCACGTGACGTCGTCGAGCAGCACACGGTCCCCGGTCGGGGTGGGCACAGTGGCCGTGACGTCCTCCAGGTCCAGCACGTCCTTGCCCAGACGCTTGCGGGCGAAGCTGTGCAACTCCACCGAGTTCCGCGGCTCGGGCA